>DATGHS010000080.1:0-15724 GCA_035307785.1 Gemmataceae bacterium | reverse complement strand
GCGCGCTGGAATGCGGTCCTCAACAACGTGAAGGCCGGCGTGGGCGCGAGCCCGTCGCAGAGGCCCCGTACCCGGCTGGCCCGACTGCGCCGCGCCTGGCCGATTTTGCTGGCCGTGCCCGCGATCGCAGCCGCCGCGGCCATTCTCTTGGCATTTTCGCCACTGTGGCGGCCGCCGAGCGCGCTGCCGGTGAAAAATGGCGATGAGAACACCGAAGCGATTTATTCCGTGGCGTCGCAGCAAGACGTGGAAATCATCAGCGTTCGCCCGGCCGACTTGCCGCACGTGGTAGTGGGCGAATCACCACTGGGTGAGAAATTGACATTTGTTTCGGCTGCCGACGTGTACGTACAAGGTTTGCAGCCGGATCTGGACGGCATGACGCCGCGGGTGCAAACGGGGGCCAATAGCGGCATGCCCATGGTCATCGCGCCGTTATCGCGCGAGCCATGAGCGGCTGCAAACAGAAATCGAGGGGCGCCATGTCCGGGTTCACGGGGTTGCGTTTCTGGGGCGTCGCGGCAATCGTTCTCACGGCCGGGCCGTGGCTTGCTGCCGCTCGCGCCGATGATGAAAAGATCGAAGTCACCGTCCTGGCCATTCTTGCTTCCGACAAGAGTACGGTCATTGATGAGCGCCTGAAAGACGTTGCCAAGGAAATTCAGAAAAAGGAACCGGCGCTCACGGGTTTTGCCGTGGAACGCGTTACCAAGAAATCCATTCGGCTGGGCGACAAAGACACGTTCAAGCTGGTCGATGAGAAAGAGGTACTCGTCGCCCTGTCGCAGCGCGATCCTATGACGGGCCGCGTGACGGTGACTATTAAACCCCCCACTGTCGGCGAAATCACCTACGCCTGTTGTTGTGGCAAATTCTTCCCAGTCATTACGCGCTATGTAACGAAAGAGAACGAGCGGCTAATCGTGGCGGTGATGGTGAAGCCGTGCCATAAGAAGTGAGTTTGGATTGGTAGCGGAATTCGCAAGAATTGCGGGTCAGGGAAACTCGGAAATCTTGCGAATTCCGCTACCGGTTTGCCCTAATTTGGGATTACCCCGCCGGCCGAGTCGGTCACCTGCACCTGATTTGTCTTCCGCCAAAACATAATTGTCTTGCCGAAGTATTGTCGTCCTTCTTGTCCGCGTATGGGCCTGTGAATGACTTCGGCCAGGTTACTATTGGTGCCCATAAACGTGACTTGCTGATTCTTGCCTTCGTCGTAAAAGATCTCATCCGCTCGGCCCGAGAACTCGTCGGATTGAATTTCCGCATGCTTACGCGCCTCCATGGTCGGAATCTTACGTTCGGCCTCCATTCGGAACGAAGCTGTTAGATGCTCGCAACGCAAAGTAAAGGCGCCGGCCGGTAAATGGTCTTCGTCAATGCGAATGTCGATCTGCTCGGCCGGCGTATGCACCGCGCGAACGCCGCTGATGAACTTCGTTTCGCGCGTCCGGTTATTGGCTTCCATGCGGCCTTGGAAGAGGATTCGCGTAAGCTGCAGCTCCTGCTCCGGTTCCTTCGATGATTTGTCCTTCCCGGTTTCGTCCGGCCCCATCTTGTCACCGTATTGGAGCGTGCGCACTTCACCCGGGCCGTCGGCCTGAAGCTTGCTTTCATCATTAATAAACGCGACATTTGGCGCCACGATCATCTGATAGCGCACGAGTTTATCGTCCTTAACCACGCGTTCCGTGATAATGACGGGCTGGCGCGTGTTTTCATCGCCGCGGTGACAAACGACTTTTTTTACCTGCGGTTGGTCGTCGTCCTGGCACGAGGTATTGGGTGCGCCACTGGATTTGGCCGTAGAGGCCTTGCTCGTTTGCTGAAGCTTCTTGAAGGAAACCTGGCGGTCGAGGTACACATTCATGGTCGGGCAGGTAACGCGCACACCATCCTGTTCCGCAATTACGCCGCCGTGGAACTCTGCCGACAACCCGTTGAATTTCATTTTCCCGTTCCACCGGACCACAATGTCGGACGGCTTATCCAAATGCTCGCCGTTGAGGGAAGAGGAAGCCGGAAGCTGCATCTTGCCGCCGTCTTCGATTTCCGCACGGTTGTCTTTCTGGTCGAACATCACCTTGGGGCCAAACAAGGTCATGGTTTGGGCTTGCACCATGGCCCATTCGCTGTCGGTGCCGCGCAAGCGCACGCGGTCGCCGTCCGGAGTATGCGTGAGATCGAGTTCCCGGCAACGGATATCGAGCGCGCGATCCTTGGGATCCTTGGGCTCCTGATGCACTTCGACGTGGTCTTTGCAATAAACGCGGTCCAGTTCATTGCTCGAGCCGGACCGCACAATAAAGCTCTCCACGATTTCGGCCGAAACTTCGAGCGGAATCTTGAGCTCTTGTGGGCCGGGTTGGAAGGGGGTTGGACTCGATGATGCCGTAAGTGCATCTTCGTTACTTTGCAGACTCGCTAGCGGCACTATTGTGGACGACGAACTCATATTGTTCGCCGGGACTGGTTGCGGAACGGCGCTCGCCTGAGAACCGGATGGCAGAAGCGAGACATCTTGGAACCACACCGTTAATTGCTTGGCATTGCGGAGGATCATGTCGGGCGAATACGCTGAGACATGGCCGACGACGAGAACCTTGTGCGGCTTTTTCCGGCGCTCCGCGGAGCTTGCTTGGTCGTTCATTCCGGCTGACGATTCATTGCCTTTCCTTGCGCTCGGTGCTGCTGCCATCGAATTCGCGAACGCCGCTTGAGTCGCTGTTGGGCTCACGCTGTCTTCTTTGAGCCAAAGACGAATCAGGTCGCCCTCCATGTGCTGGTGCTCGGCGCGCTGGTCGCAGGTGGCGTTGCCGGTGACGGTAATGCGCTGCAACGCTCCTTCCTGCTGCACCAGGAGCAAATCCCGCCAGGTAACATCGATCTGCTTGCCTTCCTTGTCATCGACCAGTCGTGCCTGGCCTGGGCCGAGGCAGCGGCCAATCTCGACAAGTTCAACCGCATTACTCGGCGGCGCCGGCCCATCGCGCTGAATGAAGCGGACCTCGGGGCAGCGGATAATGCTGGCGTCGCGCATGACCGTAGCAGGCGAACCGCGGACGGTGGTCTGCTCGAAATCATGGTTGTAGTCGAGTTCGTTTCCGAACGCACGCACATTTTCGCTATCGGCCGTCAAAGCAATTCGACCAAGCGCCCTCATCGTTACGATTTCAAGTCCGCGCCCATCGGCGTCGTCCGCTTCAGCTTTTGCCTTCACGCTGCCGTTCGGGGCAACCGACGGAATCGCGGCGTTCTTATGGCGAAATTGCAACTGCAAGCGTTCACACAAGAGCTGGTCGGTCTGCTTGTCGGGAAGTTCGCGAATCACTCGAATGATATCCGGCGCCAGCTTCGCCGGATTGGGCGGCGGCAAATCAAAGGAAGCATGGTCGGTTTCGAAATCGTACAAGAATGAGCCGGGGTTCCAAACGAACAGGCGGGTGCAGCCGGCTGCGGACGAGGACGATTTCTTGTCCGGATGTCCAGGCAAACCGCCATCGAGAACCAGATTCATGTTCACGTTCGAAGAAAGCTGCATCTTTCGCACTTGCTGGCTCATGGCCCGGCTTGCCGGAGCCGCTTTTTTGTCGGAACCGTTTCTTGGGGCGCTCGGTCCCAAAAAGACTTTCATCCCCACGGCATCTATTTTGTGGGCCGGCTTGCTTTGGTAATCGGTAATGTCCACGACCGAGTCGGTCCAAATCTGCGGGATATTGGAATTCTGTTCGGTCTGGTCGCGATAGTTGACCGGACCGCGGGTCGCGAAAACGAGATCGTCGTCGGCCTGCGGCGTGCAATGGTTGTGTACGACCCAGATCTTGCCGCCGCGTGGATCGCGGTTGGGGTCCAGGGGCGCCTCAACTCCGAGGAATTCGGCAGACACGAGCTTGGCGGTAGACATGTCGGTCCAGAAACGAATGGGCCGGTCGAAGGTCACATAGGCCACGTCGCAATGAATCGTGTTGATTTCCGGATAACCGGTTTCCAGATTGGTTTTGCCGAACATGGCAAGACTGAACGGCGCCAGGCGTACCCGCCCCTCTTCAAAATCCACTTGAACCGTGGCCAAGAGCAGGCCTTGCACCTGGACGCTCAGTTTGATCGGGTACTTGGCTTCGCGGCAATTCTCGCCATAGGCCTGGCGCAGCATGCGCACGATTTTCGGTTCGGGCGGAGACGCCTCTTCCGGCTGAGTTTCGCCGTGGGATACTTGGAGGTAACGTTCGGGAAGCGCCGGCAGGCCGTCGATCCAGCCAAGGAAGGAGTTGTAAAGCAGAAACGCCGCGCCGAAGGCCGCGATGCCGGCCAGCCAGAGCATGGTTCGTCGCGAGGTGCTCACCGCAAGACCTCCGGCAGAAAGGCCGTTGAATCCTCAAGATCCGATTGGTCCGGCCGCGGTCCGATGCCTGTAATGCTCCACCACGCCGTGCCAGTGCCCTTGGGCCCGCAGCACCAGTTCAATGACCTCGCGGACTGCTCCGCGACCGCCAGGCGCCCGCGTGACATAATGAGCGGCAGCGCGAGTTTCCGGACAGGCGTCGGCCACGGCCACCGCCAGCCCGCAGCTATGGAGGACGCCCAGGTCCACCACGTCGTCGCCCATCGCACAAATCTGTTCCGGCTTCGCGCCGATTTCCTTAATCAGCGACTGAAGCGCTTCCCATTTGTCCGCCACTCCTTGCATTACCCGCGTGACTTCTAGTTCCCGCGCACGCACCTCCACAATCCGCGAGCTGCGGCCGGTGAGCAAAGCCGCGTGCTTGCCCGCGAAACGCCAGATTTTCATCCCCGAACCGTCGCGGACAAAAAACGCCTTCTGTTCCAGGCCGTGATCGTCGTAACCGATGCCGCCTTCGGTCAGCACGCCGTCCACGTCGAGCACAAGCCAATCGATTTTCAGCAAACGATCCAGCAAGGTGATATTCATGGCTATTCCCGGTTCAAGCAGCGCGGAATTCCGCCTCGTTCCAGGACTCTTCTTCTTCGAAATCGGCCTGTTCGTCCAGCGGCAGGAATTCGAGCAGATCGGTAATGTCCAGCAAGCCGACGGGCCGGCCATTGTTGTCGAGCACCGGCAATTCGCTGATTTTGTGAGAGCGCAAGAGTTCCAGTGCCTCGGTGAACTTTGCGCCCTGCGGCACCGACAGCGGTTGGCGCGTCATTACTTCGCAAATCGGCCGATCGAGCAAGTGCTCGGCTCGTCGCTCGAACAGGCGGGCCAGGTCGCTGTCGGTGAAGATTCCGGATAGGCGGCCTTGTTGATCGACAAGCATCACGGCGCCGGTGCGCCGACCGCGCCGGCCCGTCCGTGCCAGCACACTGCGGACGCTCGCGGAATCCGAGGCCACACGCAGGGCGGAGCCGGAGCGCATGTAATCGGTGACCAGCGCCAGCTTGCGCCCCAAGTTTCCCGCCGGATGAAAGCGCGCGAAGTCCTGCGCTCCAAACTCGCGCTGCCGGCACAAAACGAAGGCCAGCGCGTCGCCCAGCGCGAGCATGACCGTGGTACTCGTGCTGGGGGCAAGCGACAGCGGGCAAGCTTCCGTTAAGGACCCATAGATGATCGAAGCATCCGCAGCGCGAGCGACTTGCCCGGCGCCGTTGCCCGTGATGGCGAGCAGCGCGGCGGCCAAATTTCTTAGGGGCCGGAGAAGCCGAACGATCTCTTCGCTGTCGCCGCTATGCGAAAGAACAAGGGCCACATCGTCGGCGTGGACCATTCCCAGGTCGCCGTGCATGGCTTGCGTGGCGTCGAGAAAGTATGCCCGTGTTCCGGTCGAGTTGAAGGTGGCGGCGATTTTTCGCCCGATGTCGGCACATTTGCCCACGCCAGTAATCGCCACCCGGCCGGCGCAGTTGCGCAGTACTTCGACGACCCGCTCAAACCCTTCATTCAGATCTTCGGCTACTTGCTCGAGCGCGCCAGCCTCCGCACGCATAACCTCGCGCGCTTGCTCCAAAATGGTTGTGCTCAACCTGGCGGGTGCGACGGTGCCGAACATGAATGCATCCTTGCTGATGGGAACTTCTCGATTGCGGACTATACCGTGGGGCTGGAAAATTGCAAGCGCAAGACGCTCGGTCTGCGCAAGCGGGGCGATTCAGAGAAACTTCGAAGTTTGTTGGCACCAGCGGCGCCGCATAACATGAACGACAACTTGATTCGATTCGGAGTTGACCATGTCGAAATTCCATGTGCAAGGGCATCGCGGTTCACGCGGAACCTGCCCGGAGAACACGTTACCCTCGTTCGAGCAGGCACTCGACGCCGAAGTTGGCTCCATCGAGACCGACATCCATTTGACGCGCGATGGCATTCCGGTCCTGTGCCACGACCCCTTGCTATCTCTGACCGTCTTCCGTCCGCGCGAGCAGCTCGAGATAGCGCCGAAAGCAATGCTGGTGCGAGACTTAGCAATACACGACTTGCGTGAATGGATCGCTGCTGGCAATCCCAATCCGGTGCGATTCCCCGATCAGCGAGCCGAAGTGACGCCGGTAGCGCGGCGCTATGCGGCCGAGCAAGGACTCGATCCTTTTTCCGTTCCCACGCTTGCCGATCTCTTCACTTTCGCAAAAAGGTATGCGGACGAAACGGATAAAACAGCGGAACAGCGGGAAGGCGCGCGGAAGCTGATTTTTGACTTGGAGATCAAGTATATCCCGTTTCATGCCGAGCGATATGCCGAGCCGAGTGACATCGTCGAGCGCCTTCTTGGCGCGATTCAAGAGGCCGGCATGGCGGCGCGCACAACTATTCGGAGTTTCGATCATCGGTTGCTGAAGCGAGTGTCAGACGCTCAAACTCCAGTTGCCACCGCGTTGTTACTCGCGGCTGGCGTGCCGATAGACCCAGCGCGGTTAGTGCGCGAAGCCGGCGCATCGGTTTTCTGCCCGCTGTTCGAGTACGTGGATGCGGAATTGATTCGCCAATGCCATCGAGACGGTATTCGCGTTTTGCCTTGGACTGTTAACGAAGTTGAAGACTGGGACCGGCTATTGGATTGGGGGGTCGATGGGATCACCACCGATTTTCCGAAGCGGTTGCGGCAGCGCGTGAAACTTCGGCAAATCAGGCCGAATTAGACAAAAAAAACATCGGCACGCCAAGAACGGTTAGTTCTCGGCGTGCCGAAGGTTCCCAAGGAGGTTGGCTGCTTACATTTCCGCCAGCGCCAGATACAGCCGCGCCAGGTGATGCCAGGCGTTATCTTCCGGCAACAGGGCGATGGCTTGCTTCAATTGCGCAGTCGCCTCGTCGGCTCGGTCCAGAAACAGAGCCGCCATGCCGCGATTGAAACAAACCGGGGCGCTGTCCGGAAGCTTGTTCCAGCTTTCGTATGCCTGTTCATGCTTGCCCGATTGCCAATCCAGGGCTGCCTCTTCATTTGCCAAGGCTTGCTTCCATTCAATCGGCAATTGGCCACGAAGAATGGTCAGCACCTTTCGTGCGGCGTCAAACTGGCCGGCCAGTCGCAGGATTCCGGCGCCCGTAAGCGCGGCCGCGATGTTTTTCTTGTCGCTGGCTTTGGCAGCCCACGAATCCATGCCTGGGACTTCGAAGCTCGTTCGCGTTTGCAGCAAGCCAGCTCGCGGCCGGGCACCAACGAGTTCCGGCAAGTCGCGGATGAGCTGTGGGTAGTTGCCAGCTGCGAATGCCACGGCTGGCACCGAACCGGGATGCTGCACCAAATTGGCCCAGCCTGGCGGCACGCTATTCGTGGCAGAACCCTTAGCCGGCCCCAACATCCGCAGAGCGGCCGTCGCTTCGTCCCAAGCCGTCCGCGGCTCGACTTGCGGAGCAAACGCCGCTTCGTGCATTTCCACTTCGCCGGCGGGCATTTCCGGCAAGCCCGCCTTGCGATCTTCGGCCTGTTGGTGGAGAAATCGCGTCATGAGGTCGGCCAGCTTTGGTTGGGGCTTTTTGGCCATGTTTAGCCGTTCCATGTGTCACCTCGGAAATCGAAGGCCTTCTCTGTTCACTGCATGAACGCGTGCGAGCCGGAATCTTGCGCGTAATATTACCGTCAAAATGGCAGGATGAGCTGGGAACTTCAAGCCCCAAATGCAAACTCCCGCGACGTTTACGTCGCGGGAGTGAATTCAGCCGGTGGATTTGTTATTTGTCGCCTTTCGGTTCGTCCTTTTTCTCCTCCTTGGGAGGCGGCGCTGGAGCCGGCGCCGCTGGAGCCGGCGCCGCAGCGGGCGGAGCAAGATTGGGCTTGTAGTTCAAAAGGCGCCGAGTCCATTCCTGGCGGGTGGCTTCATCGGGCAAGTTCTTCAAAATGCGCTCGCGCGGAATCGCACCCACCACGACCGCCACGGCCGACTTCACGCCCGCATCCTTCTCGTCGAAGTTGACCCGCAGCAAGCCCTGAATTTGAGCATCGGTAAGCGGCGCCGAAGTATGAACCTGGATGTGTCGCACCAGCTGCTCGGCTGCTTTGATGCGCAGATTAGCGGGCCGGGCAGTATCTAGCACCAAGTTCGCCAGGTCTTGCTGCGCATCTTTGCCGGGCAACTGGCCGACGGCTTCAATGGCCGCGAGGGCCAGGTCGTCGGAGCGCAGTGCAGCGCGAATCTCGTTGGCAGCCGGGCGCACATCGTAGCCGGGCACCTGGCCAATTGCCAGACGGCGCAAATCCTCAATAGCCAGCAGCTGTTGGTCCTTGCGTTCCGTGGGACTGAGCGGCTTGGCCATTGGATCGACGGCGACGAATTTATTCATGCCTTCGAGCACATTCTCCGGCGAAAGGGGGCGGAGCCCAACCTGAACGTTGGGGAAGCCCTGCACGATCCGCTTCACGTGCCACTCGGCATCGGGCGATACGGCGGTGGACAGCGCGCTCGTTATGATCAAGCGCGACGGCAATTCTCGCGTGATGCCAATGCTCTTGAAATCTTCCTGAAGGCGCTGAAGCCGTGGATCGAGCGCGGCCGGCGGCGGCTTGGTTCCGTCCATGACGAACGTAATGCGCGTGGGCGATTCTTGCCGCACGGTCACGTCCGGCAAATCGATGGTAATGTCCTTGATGCGCACGCGCAAGTCCGGCGGCTCTTCCTTGATCTTTTCCAGGGCCAGTTTCACCAGCAACGTCGCTTCCTGCGAAATGCGCACGGTGGGAAAGTCCTGGTGCATCATCTTCAACCAATCGGCCAGCTGTGCCTGATCGATCGCGAAGCCGTCGTAGCTGATGACAATGCGGACGATGGTTTTTTCATCCACCTTCATATTCGGCTGTTTCGAGAGCAAGCGCTCCAGGTGAACGTCCAATTCCGGCAGCTTCGCCTTGGTCACATCCTGGGCCAGCGTAATGTAAACCGGCAACCGGCCGAAGCGGTAATCGCTGCGGATCTCGGTGATCAGGTGCGGCAACTGCGGGTACGGCAGCTCGTGATCGATCCAGACAACATCAATGTCGGTCGCTTGCGTGAGCCGGCGGAGCGTGTCGCGGCCCGTGTGGGTGACGACGCTGTCAAAACCGGCCTGGCGAAGGGTTTGGGCCAGGAGGTCGGCCCGAATGAAATCGGCGTCGGCCACCAGAGCCTTGGGCCGAATGCCGGCCGCTTTTTCAGCCGTGGCGGGGTTCGCCAAAGCGGCGCGGAAGACCTCGACCACTCGGGCTCGCACCGGCAAACTCGGCGGCCCGGGCAGACGAATCAGCGCATCGGCCGCGGCCAGGCTCACTCGTCGATCTTTGCTATTGAGCGCTTTGATGAGCGGCTCGGGCAACGCGCGGATTCCGTTTTCCATGCGCGGAGTAGCGCTTTCGGGCAAGGCGGCCGGCCCGCTGCTGATTTGGGCTCGTTCGCCCAGAATTTGCGTCACGCCCAGGGCCACAAGCAGATGGTTCTCGGCCATCGCTCGGTCCAGCATCTTGTACAGCGCGGTGGAGCGGGCCAGCGCGAGCAAATCGTGAACCGCGGGCGAAGACTTGATGAGCGGCTGTTCAGTGCCGGCACGCTCGAATGCTTTCTCCGTGGCGATATTCAAAAACGCGATCTGTGCGGATTCGCTGCGGGGGTCGATAAACAGCGCCCACCGCGCGTAGCGTAAGCCAAGATATTCCTCCGCTTGCGAAACCGTCAACTTTAGCGGCACCAGCACTTTACCGTCCCATTGCCAGAGAAGTGGCGCCTCGGGTGCGTTGGAGAATGTGGTTTTGTGCTGATAGATCGCCTCAGCCGCCTTGATCAATTCGTCAATGGGCCGAGGCTGCTTCTCTTTCGGAAACCGCTCCAGCATTTGCAACATGGTGCGCGCTTTCTGGCCCACCGGATCAGGCTGCGTGGCCATGTACCAGAGCGTGGGCCGCGGATCGGTTTCAGTCCGGCCCATGAGCTTGATAATGTCGCTGCGGCGAGCGAGCACTTCGATAAAGTCCATACGCAGTGCGCCGTTATCGATGTCGAACGCGGCCAGCAGCGCCGGCACCACGTCGGCATCCATGAGCGGAATCACGCTCAGTAGATTTGACCGGTCGTTCGGATCGGAGCGAATGGCCGCTGCGAGCAGGTGCGGCATGATGGCGGCGCCGGATTTCTTCAACTCCGCAATGGCATACTCGCGCTCTTCCGGGCTCGCGTTTAAGTTGCCGATGTATTTCTGAATGCGTTCCGGATCAGAACGGAATTTGACAACGGCTTTGGAAACCTTGTCGATCAGCGTCTCCGCATTTTGCTTTGCTTCCAGTTGCGCCTTCGGATCGTCGGACCATTTGGCCACGGTGCGCAGTTCGAGGAAGACGGCCATCCCTTCCTTCTCTTCAATCGCCAGCAGGTCTTTGTCGGTGGGATTGAGCGCGAGCAGGCCCTTGAGATATTGGGCGGCGACATCGTATTTGCCCACCGCGATCTCAAACTGCACGGCCCGCCAAAACTCGGCCGTGGTCGTCGGCTTCTTGGGCAGGTCGGGATCGTATTGGGCGAAGAGTGGGGAGGCGAAAACGATGGCGAAAGCCACGGCCAGGCCGTGACGGAGGTAGCGCGAAAACACCGGAGTGGTCTCCATGTTGTGAACTCGGCAATCCCGGATCATTCGGCAACGTCCACCAGGTTTATGCGGGCGCGCACTGAGAAATCTTTCTGGATTATACACTATGACGGCGGAACTTCTTGCTCCGGCCGGACCAGATCTTCGTAGGTTTCGCGGCGACGAATCAGGCGGTGACGGTTGCCGGAGACCAGTACCTCGGCCGCCCTGGGACGACCGTTATAATTGGAACTCATGGCCATGCCATAAGCACCAGCGCTGAACGTGGCGAGCAGGTCGCCGCGCCGCAGCATCGGCAAATTCCGCCCCTTGGCCAGGAAGTCACCCGATTCGCAAACCGGGCCGACCACATCTTGTGGAAAAGTATTCGGAATATTCGTTTCGTAATCATCGGGCGGAGCAGGCAGCCCCGCGGGCGGCGCCACTGGCCAAATTCGGTGGAAGGAATCGTATAGCGTGGGCCGGATCAAATCGTTCATGGCGGCGTCTTGAATTACGTAACGCTTGCCGCCAGTTTCCTTCGTGAACAGCACCCGGCTAAGAAGAATCCCGGCATTGCCCACGATGAACCGCCCCGGCTCCAAAACCAATTGACACTTGGTCTTGGCCACAGCCGGCAAAATCACCTCCGCGAACGCCGAGGCCGGCAGTGCCTCTTGCCGTCGATAGTGAACGCCGAAGCCGCCCCCCATGTTCAAGTGCGTAATCGCGTGCCCCTGCTGGCGGAACTTGTCAATAAGAGCGATTCCCTTGTCGATGCCTTGCCGATAGGGCTCGGCCGAGAGGATCGGCGAGCCGAGGTGCATGTGCAGGCCCATCACCTTCAGATGCGGATGGCCAACTACGCGCTCGGCCACTTCGAGCACCGTTTCGATATCGAGGCCGAACTTCACGCCCTTCACGCTGGTGTCGGTCTTCACGTGTGTTTTCGGCGGCAGGTCCGGGTTCACCCGTAGGGCTGCGTTTGCCACGACGCCCTCGGACTTCGCTACTTCGCCGAGATTCAGCAACTCGGCTTCGCTTTCGACGTTGAAAAAGCGAATCTTGCTGCGCAACGCATATTTTATTTCCTCATCCGTCTTGCCGACGCCGGCGAAGACGATCTTGTCGCCGCTTCCGCCGGACAGCAGCGCGCGATAAAGCTCGCCGCCAGAAGTGACGTCGAACCCAGAGCCATGCTCCGCCATGAGCCGGCCAATGTGGATATTGCCGTTGGTCTTCAAGCTGTAGCAAATCAACGGATTCGCCGCCGCGAATGCCCTCTGAATCTGCGATAGATGATGCACGAGCGTTGCGGAGCTATACACCCACAGCGGCGTGCCATAGGTTGCGGCAAGCTCCACAACGGGAACGTCTTCGCAATGGAGGATGGAATCGCGATATTGAAAATGGTCCATGAATAATAATCCAATTGTGATAAGTCGCTATGTTTGTCAGAGCCGCGACGGGGTGCAGCGCAGTAAGCGGCCAGCCAGTGACTGCCGCTTACTGCGCTGCACCCCGTGCGCGGCTCTGACAACCAGAATTCGATTACGATACGTTCGTAAGCTGCCCCCGCCACCGCGCCAGCTGCTTCTCCACTTCCGGCGGGGCCGTTGAGCCGTAGCTGCGGAATGCCTTTAGCGCATTCGCCACGCCCAGCACCGAGTACACTTCCTTGCTCAACCCCGCTTGCAGAGTTTCGTAATCCGCGGCAGGCAAGTCCGCAAGCCGGCAACGCTTGTGCTCGCACTTTTGCACCAGCTTGCCGACGGCTTCGTGGGCCGAGCGCATCGGCATGCCGCTTTGAATCAGCTTCTCCATAAGCGTGGTGGCATCGAGGAAGCCATCTTCGAGTCGTGCCTGAATGGCCTCGCGTCGGAATCGCGTGCCTTCGATCAACGGCGCCGCCAGTTCGAGGCAGGCAAGCACGGCGTCGTGCGCGCGGAAAAGTGCCGTCTTGTCTTCCTGTAAATCGCGGTTGTATGCCAGTGGCAGGCCTTTCACCAGCACCATCAGTTGCGCTAGGGCTCCAACTACGCCGGCCGTCTTGCCGCGAATGAGTTCCAGCACGTCCGGATTCTTCTTGTGCGGCATGATGCTGGAGCCGGTGCAGAAAGCGTCGGGCAGTTCGAGGAAGCTGAACTCCGTGGTGGACCAGAGAATCCATTCTTCGGCCCAACCGCTCAGGTGCAACGCGATCATGCTCAGGTCAAAGACGTATTCCAGCAGAAAATCGCGATCGCTCGAGACATCGAGGCTATTGCGGGCGACGGATTCGAAGCCGAGTTCTTTGCGCACGGCCTCGCGGTCAATCGGCAGCGAGGTGCCGGCTAGGGCCGCAGCGCCAAGCGAAAGCACGTTCAGGCGCTTGCGACAATCGGCCAGACGCCCGCGGTCGCGCTCGAATTTCTCGATGTAAGCGAGGAAGTAATGGGCAGCGAGCACCGGCTGCGCCCGCTGCATGTGGGTGTAGCCAGGGAGGATGAGGTCGCGATTGCGCTCGGCGGCACCAAGCAATGTTCGCTGCAGCACCGAAAGCGTCGCGGTCAAGTGATCGAGTTCATCCCGCAGCCAGAGCTTGACATCGGTCACGACCTGATCATTTCGGCTGCGGCCGGTGTGCAGTTTGCGACCCAGATCGCCGAGACGCTGAATTAGCGACTGTTCGATGTGTGTGTGAATGTCCTCAAGCTTCGTAGAAAACGTGAATTTGCCGGCTTCAATCTCTTGGCCGATTTCCTGCATAGCCGCGACGATCTTGTTGGCTTCTTCCGACGTGAGCAAACCAACCTGAGCGAGCATTCGGGCATGCGCCTGGCTGGCGAGAATGTCGTGGCGGTAGAGTCGCTGGTCGAACGAGATGGATTCCGTAAAGGCTTCCACGCGCTCGTCGGTTCCTCCAGTAAATCGACCGCCCCACGTCTTGCCGCTCACGGCGCCAACTCCGATTAGCGACGCCTCGCAGAAGCGTCACTCGCCCCGACGCTTCTACGAAGCGTCGCTAATCCTCAATCGATTATCTTACTCAGCGGATATTCCACGATGCCACAAGCCCCCGCCTTTTTCAGCGATGGCAAAATGTGCCGCACGATGTCTTCTTCCAGAATCGTGTTTACCGCTACCCATTCCGGGTCGGAAAGCGATGACACCGTCGGATTTTTCAAGGCCGGCAGTATCTGTAACACCGCGGTCAATTCGCCGCGGCGTACGTTCATCATCAGGCCGACTTTCCCCTCGGCGGCCATGGCACCGCGCAGCATGAGGATAAGATCGTCCATTTTCTGACGCTTCCACGGATCCTCGGCCGACTTTGGATTGGCGATGAACCGAGTCGTGCTCTGGAGCAAATCGCATACGATGCGCAGATTGTTGGCTCGCAGCGAACTGCCGGTCTCAGTCACCTCGACAATCGCGTCGGCTAGGCGCGGCGGCTTCACCTCGGTCGCGCCCCAACTGAATTCCACGTGCGCTTCGACGCCGTTTTGCTTCAACCAGCGGCGCGTGAGATTCACCACTTCGGTGGCAATTCGCTTGCCTTGAAGGTCTTTGATCTCCATGATCGGCGAATCGTTGGGCACGGCGAGCACCCAGCGCACCGGCCGGCGGCTTACTTTACTGAAAACCAACTCCGCCAATTCCACGACCTTGGCATCGTTTTCCAGGACCCAATCGTAGCCGGTTAGGCCGCAATCGAAGGAACCGTTTTCGACATAGCGCGGCATTTCCTGAGCCCGCACCAGCGTACACTCCATCTCTGGATCGTCGATGCTCGGATAATAGCTGCGGGCGCCGAAGGTGATCTTGTAGCCGGCTTTGCGGAAGAGGTCGCCGGTCGCTTCCTGCAAGCTGCCCGCGGGCAAGCCAAGTTTCAATGTTTGCTTACTCATTTCTTGTACACCTGCTTCGGATCGAACAACCGCTCGCCGATGGTCTTCAGCCCGCCGTTTTCCAGCTTGCGGAAGAAGCAACTGGCGTAGCCTTCGTGGCAGGCGGCCCCGCCGATTTGATGGACCTTCAACAGAATAGTGTCGGCATCGCAGTCGATGAAGATCTCACGCACTTCCTGCACATTGCCGGACTCTTCGCCCTTGCGCCAGAGCTTGCCGCGGCTGCGCGACCAGTAGCAGACCCGGCCGGTGCGGACGGTTTCGTCAAACGCTTCGCGATTCATCCAGGCGAGCATTAGCACCTGGCCGGTCGCGGCATCCTGCGCGATGGCCGGAACCAGGCCACCGGCTTTGTCGAAATCAATCATGGAAAACTCTCAAACCATGTAGCGGAATTCGCAAGAATTCCGTATTGCGGATCGGGACTCTTGCGAGTTCCGCTACCATCAAAACTGCATCAAGCTAAACACCGGCCTTGGCTTCAATTTTTCGCGGCCGGCCAAAAACGTCAATTCCACCAGGAACGCGCACTCGATCACGTGGCCGCCAGCCTGCTCAACGAGCTGCGCACCGGCCAGCATGGTGCCGCCCGTAGCCAGCAAGTCGTCGATGAGCAGCACTTTGCCGCCCTCGTGAATGCTGTCAATGTGCATGTGCAGTTCCGCGCTCCCATATTCAAGATCGTATTTCAGACTATAGGTTCGGTAGGGGAGCTTGCCCGGCTTGCGCAACGGTATGAGCGGCTTGTGGAGGGCCAGGGCCAACGGGGCTGCAAACAAAAATCCGCGTGCCTCGGCGGCGGCAATGGCATCGATGGGTCGATTCTTGTAATGTTCCTGGAAGCGGCGAATCGCTT
>DATGHS010000079.1:0-20165 GCA_035307785.1 Gemmataceae bacterium | reverse complement strand
GTGCGGGCATCCATTGTCGCCGGAAGGCCTAATCAGCGGTCATTTCGGTTCGTTGGTTGCCGGTCAACATCACCACCATCATCACCACCATCACGGCCATAACGGCAACGGCGGTGGCAATGGCAGCAGCGGGCAAACATCCACCGCCACGATTTCCGGATCTGTAATGGACAGCCAAACCAGCACGCCCGAATCCGGTGCGACAGTCACTCTGACAAGCACCACTGGGGCCACACTAACGACCACGACAGATGCGAACGGCAACTTTTCCTTCACCGGTCTCCAAGCCGGCACCTATACGGTTACTGAAACCGTGGCCAGCGGCTTCCAGGCGACCGCGTCCTCCTCAACTACCGCAGGCGCCAATACCAGCGTACCGGGCCAGATCTCTAATATCGTGGTTGCCGCCGGGGCGAATGCAACCGGAAATACGCTCACCGAATCGCCATTCATCATGGTGTAATTGGTGACGAACCTTGCGAAATTGACCGAGCAGTGGATGCTTTCACGTGGGCCGAGCAGGGATGTGCCGGCCCACCGCTCATTTGCAAACAGGCGTCAGTCGAAATCCAATAGTTTCCGAAGCGATTATCTGAATAGCTTCTTTGGCGGATTGGTGGCCTTCTCAGCGGAAAGCAGGCAAGTTTTTTATTTTTCGATTTGCCGAGGAATTCTTCACGCTTTGTGGCGGATGACGGCGAGTTTCGGGGTTTCTATTATTAGCATACCTGTAAGTTGATTTGATCAATGTAGAACCCGTGCTAGGCCAGCCCCCCCTCCCCGGTCCCCCCTCCCCGCCGGTTCGTGGCCTCCCCCCGTCACTCTGCCCCATTGATTTATTTCAACCCTTTCATTGTTCCGGGCGAGCACAGTCTCGTTCCATCAGTTTTTTTAGGGGTGGTTTATGCCGAAGACGAATTGGAAATCGTGGTTTACATTCACGGCCTCGCGGAAAAAGAGTTCAGCATCAGGTGTTAAATTCCGGCCCCAGCTAACGGTCCTCGAGGGTCGTATCGTTCCTTCCCCGACGCTGCCACCGGCAGCCGGCAACGGACTGGCTGCTCAGTTGGCCCACCCTAATAACGGTAATCATAATGGACTGGTTAACGGCAACCATTATGGACAGGGGGGCCAGACGACACTCGCCACTATCTCTGGTTCCGTAATTGACAGCCAAGATGGCACTCCGGTCGTCGGCGCCACGGTGACACTAACGAGCTCTACCGGCGTCACTCTGACGACGACCACGGATGCCAACGGCAATTTCTCCTTCGCCAACCTGCAACCGGATACGTATACACTCACCGAAACCACTTCGGTTGGCTTCATCTCAACGGCATCGACGGCAGGAACCGCCGGTGGCGACGTTTCTGTCGTCGGACAAGTGAGCAGTATCGTGGTTGGCTCGGGAACCAACGCGACCGGATACGTGCTGACAGAATCGCCGCATATCTTCGCGTAATTTCTGAGGAGCCGCGCGAGACTGTTAGCTGCGACTGCATTCAAGTGGGCCGAGCAGGGATGTGCCGGCCCACAGCTTATTTATGGCGGTGTTCGCAAACCGAGTCGCTTACGCAATTCCCTGCGGATTCGTTCCGCTTTCCGTAGTGAAGATTGGGCATCTCGCTTGGTCGCATTCTCGCCTGGGTATCGGTATTCCACCGCGAATCGGCTGAGTGTAAGTAGCCCTCGGCGTAGTGATTTCAGGCTCGCATCGTGAGGGAGCAAGCGCATTAACAACTCGTGCAAATTGTGAGTTTTTGGGATTGGTACGCTCCGTTCCTCCATGAATGCCTTCAGATATTTCTCAGCAGCCTGCTGGCAATGAAAACATACGAGATCATGATACCGGGCCTTTAGCTTTTCGAGATTGAGCGCGCCGTTGTAGTCTTCCTCGGCCTTTTCGACCCAACGGCGC
Organism: Gemmataceae bacterium; assembly: GCA_035307785.1. Lineage (GTDB taxonomy): Bacteria > Planctomycetota > Planctomycetia > Gemmatales > Gemmataceae > DATGHS01. The sequence goes on along the minus strand of DATGHS010000079.1, from coordinate 18,247 downwards.
GTTTCCTTTTTCATACAACACTCTTCCCTTCGCCACGATCTCATGAAGGAATTGATTCCCGTCCTTCAGACAACGCGCGAGTTTTTCAGGCGTGCGAACGATCAAGTCGAGCGGAAATGGATGATCGTATGCAAGGAGAATGCGAACGGCTTGAGTGACCTCGCGCGCCGCCGGCATCACGACCAGCAAATCCACGTCGCTGTCCCCATGCGGCGTGCCATAGGCGAATGAGCCAAAGAGAATGATCTTGTCGGGCTTGAAGCGCTCGGCGATCTGGCGCGCGTAACGGCGAATCGCTGACATTGGGATATTCGGCGGCTCATAACGGCGAATGGGATATGAAATCTGTGATTTCGATTTCTTAGCAACCATGATCTCATTTTACCATGGATAATCGCGACCGTCTGTTTTCGCTTGCCATGAACACGTTCGTTCATCGTTAAGCTTTTACGCTGGTCTTGGCTCGTCTGTTGGATGTCCCCATTCTGCATCAAATCCTTGCTTGATTTGACTGAGTACTGTGTTTGGGTCCTCCCCTTTGTCGCGCGCATATGCGTCGGCGACGTGCTTCGCGAAGTCGACTAACATAATTCCCCAAGCTCCCGGATCTTTCCAAACATTCGTGCGAATTGTGACATATTGGCGACGCTGGGCTGCCCAAATTCGAGCAAGCTCAAGGCCTTTGGCATCCGCCTCGGCGGCACTCGGTATCGGCAATTCACCGGAATGCTTGGTCATAAGTGGTTCTCCTACTGAGTAGAATCCGACCTACTTCATCCCCATAATCCACTCTCGCAGCATCTCCACCGCCCGTGCATCCACCTCATTCGTCGCCAGAGGCGGCATGTGGCCTTCGCCGCGGTGGCTCATTCTGAGCAGCAGCACCGAGCGCTCCGGGTGGCCGGGGGCGATGAGCTTGGCATCCGGCAGGCCGAAAGTGTTGTGGATCGGCTTCACGTCGAAGAGCTTCGTCTTCTCCTTGTCGGTGGTGAACTCGGCATCGAACTGGGCGTTGCCGCCGCCGGCTTCCACGTGGCATTGCGAGCAGTTGGCGTGCAGATACGAACGCGCCCGTTTGTCGAGGTCTTGCTTTGGATCATAAGGATCGACGAGCTTCTTCATGCTCGCAGGATTGAATGCCAGCATTGACCCGGACTTCGACTCGCGTTGATTGCGCGTCGCGGTGAGCTTCTCCAGCTTCTCGTCGAGCGCCTTGCCTTCTGCGCCTTTCGCCTTGAGATCATCGCGGATCGCAGTGCGCGCATCCTCGGCCCAATTGACGCGCAGGATGCCGAGATGCTCTAATACCCGAAGCTGATTGTCGCGCACGCCGTTGTAAGCGTGCTCCTTGTTCATTTGCAGTTCGGTCAGACCGAGTACCCAGTTAGCCGCCCGGCTATGGCACACCATGCACTCGGCCCGGCTTGGGTAGTGCCACTTTTGCACTTTCACGCCGCTGGGACTCTCCCGGGAAGTTCCCACCCGAATCTGGTAATCGCGGTCGAGCCCCTTCGCATCTACTAACGTCGCTTCGGTCTGCTCGTCGTTCCAGATATAGGAATAGCCGTACCATTCGCCGTCCTGCTTCGTGAGGAAGCGTGTCTCGATCCACTTGCGCGACGCGGGGTTGCCGGCTTCCATCTCCAGGGCGAACGATTTCACGACCACGGTCTTCTCCGGCAGGTTCCAGCCGCGGTTCTGCGTGAAGTCGAAATGCGGATCGTCACCCGGCAATCCGAACCAGCGTTCCTTGTAGGCCCCGTCGGACCAGAGCGGTGCATTCACCGAATACGGAATCATGCTCGGCATCAGCACGTGGCCCTTCACCGATTGGAACAAGCCGCTGTCGCTGAGCTTGCGCGGGAACTTCGACGCTGGCAAATCTTTCGGCGTGGGCACCAGCGTAAAGATGCCGCCCTTATCTTTGCCGAAGTGATGCGTGATCAGGATTTCGCCTTTCGAATCGGTGGCGAAGCTCGTTACGGCCAGGTGCGAGTCGGCCAGTTCCTTGTGCCAGAGCGGCTTTGTGCCATCGTGCCTCATCGCCCAGATTTTGCCGGTGGAATAGTCGCCATAGAGGTAAGCGCCCTGAAGCTTCGGGAGCTTTTGGCCGTAATACACGATACCGCCGGTGAGTGAGCGGAATTCGGAGTGGTGATGCTCGATGGTCGGCGGGGTGAGCGGGACCGGCGCCAACTTGCGGTTGAGATAAAACGGATGGCTGCCTTCCATCACGCTCCAGCCGTAGTTGTCGCCTTTATGAACGAGAAAGGCTTGCTCCCACAAATCCTGCCCGTTTTGGCCGACCCAAATGTGGCCGGTCCTGGCATCCGTCGTCATCCGCCACGGATTCCGGGTGCCGATGGCCCAGGTTTCCGGGCGAACATCTTTCATGCCGACAAATGGATTGTCCTTCGGGATCGAGTACGTACTCCGGGGGCTTACGCCGCCCGGCTCGCCATTGGGATGATCGACGTCAATGCGCAAGACTTTCGACAGCAGCAGATCCAGCCGCTGCCCGGCCACGTTCGTGTCGGAATCGGATGTGCCATCGCCGCTGGTGACGTACATCATGCCGTCGAGGCCGAAGGTGATTGCCCCACCATTGTGGCCATCCGATTCCCAGGAGATAATCTCGACCGCGGATTTAGGATCGAACTTATACGGCGGCTTGCGATCCACCGTGTAGCGCGTCACGCGCGTGTGCTTCTTGCCCGAAGGATGCGGCCCGTTGCTGCCAATGTACACGTAGCCGTTCTCAGCGAATTTCGGGTGGAAGCAGATATCGTAGGCCACGTCCTGCAGCGGCAACAATTCTTCGATCTCCTCGACATTTGGATTGTCCTTGAAGCGCGCCAGCCGCGTGGGACCGTAGGACCACGATTCATCGATGAGCCAGATACGATCGGAACCCGGCTGATGCCGGACGCAAATGGGGAAGTTAAATTTCAACTTCGGATATACGCGCTCCACACGATACGGCGGCGGCGGCTCGGGCGAGCCGATGACCGTGCTCGTTGTGAGCGGTGACAGTTTCTCGATACCATGTGGCCGCGAGGTCGCCTTGTCGGGACCGACGAATTTCAGCGTCGCGTAGTCTTCGAAATGATGGAAGTCCGGGTAGGCTTGCGATTTCAACGGTGCACAGGTCGAAAGCTCCGGCCCTTCGAAGTCGATGGAGTAATCGTAACGACACAGCGCAAATTTCCAATTCTCGCCGACTGCCGGCCGACCGCCGGTGCGGTAGAAATCTTTCCAGGGAATGCGCCCTTCCACCACCCAGCCCTTGTCCTTGTCGGTCCAGTTGTTCAAAGTTCCGTCCAACTTTACCTTCGCCTCGATGTGGAATTCGGTGTCGCCCTTGAACCGGCGCACGCCGCCCGCCCCGCGGCGCGGAAAGAAGCAATCGAAAACCGTGGCGGCGGCATTAACCTGGAATTCGTAATAGCCGGGCTTGTCATCAGCGGGTTTGAAAAAGAGCTCGAAGACATCGTTGTCCCAGGTCTGGCCATTGTGCTCGGTCACGTCGGCATACAGGTCCGTGTCTTCCATGTCGGCAAAGAAGTACAGGTACTCGCGGTCCCAAAGAAGTTTTGCCTTGGTCGCGGTCTTCGCCGGCCGGGCCTTGTCTTGCAGCCAGGGCAAGTAGAAGTTGTCGATCACCTGCGCATGTTTCCATGCGTCTTCATCAGCCTTGCCATCGAGGGTGATCGGCGTGTCGGTCCAGCGGCACTCGAATTCGGTGGGCGGAGATTTCTTCGGGGTCGGCGGGTCGGCAGCCCGGGGTGGCGAAATGAAAATCAATCCAGCGGTCAACAGTGTTGACATTGCCAATGATGCGATGATGATGCGACGGTTCATACCGGGTCCTTCTGCTTAGCCACAACGCGAAGCGGGCGCGAGGGCCAAAGTCGAGTGGGATTTCGCTTTTCACCTGTTATACAAGAGCGATAGCCGTAAAATCACTCCCAACCGCCAAGCCGCGAGCAGCAATCGAGAATCTCGCCACATGCGCCGATATTCAGTTTTATTTGCGCTCATCTTCGCCGCACCGGCGCTAGCCGACGAGCCGAAGAAAGCCGGGCCCGATTGGTGGTCGCTTCAGCCTGTTGTGCGGCCGGCGCTGCCGAAGGTCAAAAATCGCGATTGGCCGCGCAACCCGATTGACGTTTTGATTCTTGCGAAGCTCGAAGCGGCCAGCCTGAAACCGGCGCCGGAAGCCGAGCCGCATAGGCTTCTCCGGCGCTTGTACTTCGATGTCCTTGGTCTGCCGCCGTCGCCGGAAGAGATAGATGAATTCCTGCGCCAGTACTCTGGATCGCCACAAGCGGCTGTGGAGAAAGTCGTGGATCGCCTGCTGGCGTCGCCGCTTTATGGCGAGCGCTGGGCTCGGCACTGGCTCGACGTGGTGCGTTTTGCCGAGAGCCAGGGCTTCGAGCGCGACAAGATTCGCGACCACGCCTGGCGCTACCGCGACTACGTGATTGACAGCTTCAACCGCGACAAGCCGTACGACCAATTCATTCGCGAGCAACTGGCCGGCGACGTGCTACCGAATGCCACGGCTTCGAGCATTATCGCCACCGGCTTCCTCGTGGCCGGGCCGTTCGATGAAGCGGGCACGAGTTCGGCTAGCCCCATCGTCCGTGGCCGGGTGCGCGAGGAAGAGATGGAAGACATGCTCGCGGCCGTGGGCCAGACGTTCCTGGGCCTAACAGTGAACTGCGCCCGTTGCCACGATCACAAATTCGATCCGATTCCGCAGCGCGATTATTACCGGATCAAGGCGGTGTTCGACAGCGTGCGGCATGGCGACCGGGCCTTGACCACCAAGGACGAATCACGGCTCCGAGCAGAAAAGATTGAGGCGTTGGAGCGGCAGATTTCGGAGAAGGAAAAAAACATCGACGAATTGGAGAAACTTGCTCGTGAAAGCATGCCTGCGGCAAAAAAAGAGCAGTTGAGCGTGGCCGTGCCAATGCCGATCGGCAGGTGGACTTTCCAGACGGGCACGCGCGATAGCATTGGCGGCATGCATGGCACGCTTCATGGCAACGCGATTATCAGGAACGGCAGGCTGATTCTCGACGGCAAGGGCTCGTATATGGAAACGAAGCCCTTGGCCAACGACCTTCGCGAAAAGACCTTGGAAGCTTGGGGCGCGCTTGCGGATAAGACGCAGCGCGGCGGCAGTGTCATGTCGGTGCAAGCCAAGGGCGGCGAGCCGTTTGACGCAATCGTCTTCGGCGAGCGGCAGCTGGGCAAATGGATGGCCGGAAGCGACTTCTTTCGCCGCACGCGCGACCACAATGGTGATAATGAAAGCGCCAAGGCGACGGATTTAATTCATTTGGTGATCGTATACGCGAATGACGGCACCATCACCATGTTCCGCAACGGCAAGCAGTACTTCCAGTACAAACCGCAGGGCGGCCAAGCCGGACTGGCGTCGTATGCCGCTGATACGGCGGAAGTGCTGTTCGGCCTGCGGCACACCGGCGCCGTTAACGGGTACTTTGCGGGCGAGATTGAAGAAGCGCGACTTTATGCCGCAGCGCTGGTGCCCGCCCAGATACGCACGTCTTACGAACATGGCTTTTCGACGGCTATGCAAGCCGACTTCGAGGCGGCACTCATTCCGTTTTACCGTCAGCAGTATAGGCAACGACTTTCGCAACTAAAGGAACTCCGAGAAGAGCGTAGCCGTCTGCAAACCGAAAGTTCCTTTGCTTACGCCGCCAATATCCACAAATCGGGAGCCACGCAAATTCTGCTCCGTGGTGATATCGAGAAACCCGGCGATGTCGTAAAACCGGGCGGCTTGTCGGCTTTGCCGAATTCCGATTTCGGCTTGTCAGTCCTTTGCCCGGACACCGAACGCCGCCTGAAATTCGCGGAATGGGTGGCCTCGCCCGAGAATCCGCTGACCGCGCGCGTGATAGTAAACCGGCTCTGGCATTACCACTTCGGCCGCGGGCTGGTCGGCACGCCGAACGACTTCGGTTTCAACGGCGAGCGACCCTCGCATCCAGCGTTACTGGATTGGCTCGCTTGTGAATTTGGAATGCGGAATGCGGAATGCGGAATAAAAGAGAATGGGATTTGGAGCATCAAGCGAATCCAACGATTGATTTTGACATCAGCCACTTATCGGCAAGCCTCGTTAATTCCGAATTCCGAATTCCGAACTCGGAATTCAGATCAGGAAAACCGCCTCCTCTGGCACTTCCCGCCCAAGCGCCTCGAAGCCGAAGCCGTGCGCGATGGCATGCTTGCGGTGAGTGGGCAGCTGCGGCATGCCGGCGGCGGACCAGGATTCCGGCCATTCAAAGTGACGGTTTTCAATTCATCGTTCTACGATCTCATTGACGACGACCGGCCGGAGTTCAATCGACGCACGGTCTACCGTACAAATGTGAATTCTGCCAAAGACCCGCTCCTCGAAGCATTCGACTGCCCGGAGCCCTCCGTGAAAGCGCCGAAACGCAGCGTAACCACCACCCCGCTGCAAGCGTTAGGCATGATGAATAACGCGTTTGTACAGCGACAGGCCAAGTACTTCGCTCAGCGCGTGCAACGTGAAGTCGGAAGTGACGTGGAAGCGCAAATCGAGCGCGCGGTCATGATCGCGCTGGGGCGAAATCCTGGGCCGGCAGAGCGAAAGCGCCTGGTTGAGTTAGCCCGCGAGCATGGCCTGGTGCAGGCATGCTGGGTACTGCTGAATTCGAGTGAGTTTTTGTACGTGAAGTAAGAGTACACAGAAGCAACGAATAGAAGGGAACGAAGCAAACAAAGAATGAACATTGGAAGAATCGATTTTAATTCTTTGTTGGCTTCGTTTCCTTCTGTTCAAATGTTTTTCTTAAGGTTGGTTATGCGATCCCGCCGCGATTTCCTTTGGCAGGCCGGCAGCCTTGGCGGCATTGCGCTCACCTGGCTCCTTCAGCGCGAAACCAAGGCGGCCTCGCACTTTGGGCCGAAGGCCAAGCGCGTGCTCATGATTTTCTGCCCCGGCGGCGTGAGCCATATCGACACCTTCGACTTCAAACCCGATCTCATCAGGCACGACGGTAAGCCGCTTACCGGCAAAGGCAAGATCGACACGTTTTTCGGGCAGCCCGGCAATCTCGCCAAGAGCCCATTCAAGTTCCGCCAGTTTGGCCAGTGCGGCCAGTGCATGAGCGATCTGTTTCCGCACCTGGCCACGTGCGTGGACGATCTGACGTTCATCCATTCCATGCAGGCGAAAAGCTCAAATCACACCCCGGCCGGCTTTCAAATGCTTACCGGCTTCACGATGAATGGCTTCCCGTCAATGGGCTCCTGGGTCTCCTACGGTCTGGGCAGCGAATGCCAGGATTTGCCGGCTTTCGTGGTGCTGCCCGATCCGCGCGGGCTGCCGGCGGGCGGCTCCATCAATTGGACGAGCGGTTTCCTGCCGGCCGCGCATCAAGGTGTGGCCTTCCGCACCACCGGCGAGGCGGTACCCGACTTGTACACGCCTAAGGATGTCACCCCAGCTCAGCGCGCCGCGAGCATGCGCGTTTTGGACGAGATGAATCGAGAGTTCGCCGAGGCCACGCCGGGCGATAGTGCTTTGGTGGCACGCATCCGCTCCTACGAACTCGCCGCTCGGATGCAACTCACGATTCCCGAAGTCACTTCGATCAACGGCGAGACCGAAGCGACCAGGCGGCTGTACGGGATCGACCGCCCCGAGACGCTCGGCTTTGGCCGCAATTGCCTGCTGGCGCGCCGGCTGCTGGAGCGCGGTGTGCGCTTCGTGCAGCTATTCCATGGCGGTGCCTTCGGCTCGCCGCGCATTAACTGGGACGCGCATGAAGACATTGTCGAAAATCACCGCAAGCAGGCTGTGGTACTCGATCAGCCGCTCGCGGGGCTGCTCAAAGACCTGAAGCAACGTGGCATGCTCGAAGACACGCTGGTGCTGTGGACCACTGAATTCGGCCGCACGCCGATTACGCAAGGAATTGGGGCTAAGGGCCGCGATCATCATCCGCTGGCCTTCACGGTCTTCATGGCCGGGGCCGGCCTCAAGCCTGGCACAGGGTTCGGCAAGAGCGACGAATTCGGTTACAACGTGGCCGAGAACCCGGTCACGATCTACGATTTCCATGCCACCGTGCTGCACCTACTCGGCCTCGATCACAAACGGCTGACCTATTACCACAACGGCATCCAGCGCCGGCTGACGGATGTGCATGGAGAGGCGGTAAGCCAGATCCTGGCATAAGACCGACCGTTTCGATTGACCGAAACTCCCCTCTTCATTGCCAATCCCTTTAGGCCCCAGTACCGTCTTAGTTGCAGATAAATATCCCTGCATCCCGCTTCTCCCAGAGGGTACAATCATGCGTCGCTGGCTTTGGCTCGTTCCTGTTTTGGGCGCCGTCGTGGTGGCGGCATTCTTTCTGCACAAACCGGCAGTCACCGCTCCGGGGCCGCAGGAAAATGGCAACGCAGCCGCGGCGAACAATACTTCCCTGCCGATTCGCAACGTCGTCCTCTTCAGCAGCGGTGTCGGTTACTTTCAGCGCAAAGGCGAAATCGATGGCAATGCCCGAGTGGATCTCACCTTTCAGGTGCGCGACATCAACGACTTGATCAAGAGCATGGTGCTGCAGGATGAAAAAGGTGTCGTGTCTGCGGTCAGCTATGATTCCCTTGATCCGGTGGACCGAACGCTCCGAAGCTTTGCAGTGAACCTTACGAACAATCCGACCTTCGGGGCGATCCTCACCCAGATGCGCGGCGAACGCGTGGAAGTCGTATTGCAACAAAACGTGGCGAACCAACCGGGAACCATCACTGGTGCGATCATGGGCATTGAGCCACAGAAGTTGCCATCGAAGGACGGCGCCGTCGAGACCGAGGTGCTGAACCTGTGGTGTGCTGAAGGCGTGCGGGCCGTCAAGCTCACCGACATTCAGCGCTTGCGTTTCCTCAATTCGCAAATCGAGAGCGAATTCCGCCGTGCTTTGGACACGCTCGCCCTGTCGCACGATGCCCAGAAGAAAGCGGTAACGCTGAACTTCGCCGGTGAAGGCAAGCGTGAGGTGAAAGTCGGTTACGTGGTCGAGAATCCAATCTGGAAAACAAGCTACCGGCTGGTGCTGGATAAAGACGGCAAGCCGTTCCTCCAGGGCTGGGCCGTCGTCGACAACCCGACCGACGATGACTGGAACAGCGTGGGCATGGCCCTCATCTCCGGCCGACCGATCTCGTTCCAAATGGACCTGTACCAGCCGCTGTATGTGCCGCGGCCGGTCGTGGAACTGGAACTTTTCCAGTCGCTGCGGCCGGTGGCTTACGAAAGCGGCAAGGAACAGGAACGCTTGCGGGCACCGGTTGCTGCCGGGCAATTCCCCCCAGCTCCCGCCAAGCCGGGCGCTGCGGGCGGCTTCGGTGGCCGCGGCGGCGCCAAGAAGGACAACAGCATGAACTTCGGCATGAACATGGACGGCGCCTACCGCGAAGCGGACCTCAAAGCCGGCGCGATACTGGCCGATGAATTGGGCCGCCGCATGGAATTGAACAAGGGCGTGCAGTCCGCTGCGACGGCTTCGCAGCTGGGCGACTTCTTCCAATATATCATCAACGCTCCGGTCACGCTGCCGCGGCAGAAGTCGGCATTGCTGCCGATCGTGAATAAGGAAGACGATGCCACCCGGCTGTCGATCTACAACCCGGCCGTGCATCCGAAGTTCCCGATGCTCGGCCTGAAGCTGAAAAACAGCTCCGGGCTGCATCTCATGCAGGGTCCCATCACCGTCTTCGAAGGCTCAACCTACGCCGGCGATGCCCGCATCAACGACTTGCCGCCCAACGATGATCGGCTTATCAGCTATGCCGTCGATCTCGGCACGGAAGTCGAAGCGAAGAGCCATCGGGCACCGGATCGGCTCATCGCGGTTCGAATTGAGCGCGGTCTGATCATCAAGACCGACAAGATTCGCGAGGAAAAGACATACACGGCCACCAATCGCAGCGGCCAAGAGCGCACGCTGTGGGTCGAGCATCCCTACCGGCCAGATTTCGAACTGGTTAGCGACCAGAAACAGGTCGAGCGCACGGACCAATTCCGCCGCTTCGAGATGAAGTTGCCGACTGAAGCAAAGAAATCGGTGAGTATGACGATCGTGGAAGAGAAGAACCTCAGCCAGTCGATCACCATCTCGAATACCAACGACGATACGATTCGCTTCTTCATTAACAATACGATTTCCAGCCCGGAAGTGAAACAAGCTTTGCAGAAGGCGCTGGAATTCAAGGCAGCGCTGGTGAAAGTGCAGCAGAACCTGAACGACGTGAACCAGCAACTAAAGTTGATCACGGATGACCAGACGCGCTTGCGGGCGAATTTGCGCGAGATGCCGCAGACGGCCGCGGCCTACAAACGCTATCTCGAGAAGTTCGACAAGCAGGAAACGGAGATCGAGGACTTGCAGAAGCAGCAGAAGAATCTGCAAAGCAAGGAACTCGAAGCCCGCCAAGCCCTGGACGGCTATCTCACGAGCCTGAACGTAAAGTAAGAGGCATTGAACAGAAGGTAACGAAGTAAACAAAGAACAAAACAAAAGCGATTTTCATTGTCTCGTTCTTTGATTGCTTCGTTTCCTTCTGTTCGATCTCCTATTTCATTGCCATTTTTTTCCCATCAACGGCGCCATTTGCCGCAATCGCTCCAGCAGTTTCGCGAACGCCGTGAAGTCCAGTGACTGCGCGCCATCAGAAAGCGCATGATCCGGATCGGGATGCGCTTCAATCAGCAGCCCGTCAGCGCCAGCCGCAAGCGCGGCCATAGCCATCGGCGGCACATAATTCCGCTTGCCCGTGCCATGGCTTGGATCGACGAGAATCGGCAAGTGGGAAAGCTGCTTCACCGGCGGAATCACGGAAAGGTCGAGCGTATTGCGGCTATGGTCGGAAAAGGTGCGCACGCCGCGCTCGCATAGGATCACGCGGTAATTGCCGCCGCTCATCACGTATTCGGCTGCCATGAGCCATTCTTCCAGCGTGGCCGCGAGGCCTCTTTTCACGAGCACCGGTTTGCTGGTGCGCGAGACGCGCTTGAGCAGGCTGAAGTTTTGCATATTCCGGGCGCCGATTTGAATGATATCCGCCGCGTCTTCCACCGCGTCGGTGTATTCCGTGTCCATTAACTCGGTTACAATGCCGATGCCCGTGCGCTTTTTCACGCGCTTCAAGATTTCGAGGCCCTCTAAACCCATGCCCTGGAAGGAATATGGGCTGCTGCGCGGCTTGAAGGCGCCCGCGCGCAGAAACCGCACGCCTTTTTCCAGAAGCTGTTCCGCCGTCTTCTGGATCATGGCCTCGTTTTCGACCGAACAGGGGCCCGCGATGATCGTGAAGGTGTTCGGTCCGAAGGTTCCTTGGGGCAGATCGATGACCGTGTCGGCCGCGTGCATCTCCCGGCTGGCCAACTTGTATGGCTTGGTGACGCGGATGCACTCCTTCACGCCCGACAGAACTTCGATGCTGCGCTCATCCACTGCCGCAGTGTTTCCCGTGATGCCAATGGCCGTGCGCGTGGCCCCCGGCAATGGATGCGGGGTCAGGTTCATCTGCCGGATCGCATCGAGCACCTGATCGATCTGTTCCTTCGTGGCGCCGGCCTGCATGACGACGAGCATAAGAAAGCCTCTGTAAGTTCATGGCGAACCCCGCCCGTAAGGGCGGGGGTTTCGGTCAGGCTCTCAAACACCCCCTCCCTTACGGGCGGGGTTCGCCAAACGGCATCGCAGTGCGTATTATACGAGCAACACTCCGCCGTTTGTTCATTCCTTGTTTCGTTTGAGCAGCCATACCATGAAAACCATCGCGTCCGTTTCCGCCTTCGGTTTGCTGGTCCTCCTTTCCTCAAGCGCTTTCCCGGCCGACCCCACCGGCCCGGCGTACTGGCCACAGTGGCGTGGGCCTTCCGGCCAAGGTTACTGCGACGACAGCCGCGTGCCGCTGGAATGGAGCGAAAGCAAGAACCTGCTGTGGAAGACAAAGCTGCCCGGGGCCGGTCACTCAACGCCGGTTATTTGGAGTGACCATCTTTTCCTTACTTGCGCGAAAGACGAAGGGCATGAGCGCATGGTTGTCTGCGTGCGTACGACCGATGGAAACATTCTGTGGCAGAGGACGGCATCGCAGGGCGGCAACCCGGAGAGAATTCACGGAACCAGCAGCTATGCTTCGCCGTCGTGCGTCATTGACGGCACCTGCGTGTATGCCTTCTTTGGCAACGCGGGCTTGTTCTGTTACGATTTTGATGGAAAACAGATTTGGCATCACAACTTTGGCATTTTTACGTCTGAAACGAAATGGGGCGTTGGTGCTTCACCCGTCCTGTATGAGGACTTGGTGATTCAGAATTGTGATAACGATGGGCGCAGCGGACTGCCCAAGGAGGGGGATCGCGATCCTAGGACGCCAGGATTGCTAAAAGCGGCCGACTCGGAAGGAATTGCACCAGAAAGCCTGATCGCGCTTGACAAGAAGACCGGCAAGGTGCGCTGGCAAACACCGCGGAACCAGGGTCGTGGTTTCAGCACGCCGGTACTGATTCCCGCCCCGGACGGGCGCGTGGATTTGGTGCTCAATGGCCCACAGGGCTTTTGGGGATATGACCCGAGGACCGGCAAGGAACTCTGGCACGTTTCCCGGCATCCGGATGAAGATAACACGAAGTTCGGCGAGCCGGTTCCTGTTTTTACGCAAACCGCTTTCTTCGCCCCGGCGGGGCGTGATGGCGGTTACTTCCAGGCCGTGAAGCTCGGCGGCAATGGCGACGTGAGCAAGAGCAATCTGCTCTGGGAAGTCCGTCGCAAAGGCACGCGCGACGTGGGCTCAGGAGTGTTGGTTGGCGATTACTTGATCTATGGCGATGGCCGTGGCGGCTACATCACCTGTCACGACGCCAAAACGGGCAAGCTCCTGTACCAGGAACGTGCGGCTCGGAAGGGTGAATACTTCTACGCGTCGCCGATCTTGATTCAGGGCAAAGTGCTACTCCTGCGCAACGATGGCGACACCTTCGTGCTGGAGCCGGACATGACCTTCAAGGTGGTGCGTGAAAACGTGCTTAAGGATGGAACCGTTTTCTGCGCTTCCCCGGCGGTGGCCGATGGCCGCCTGTTCCTGCGCTCGCAGCAGTACCTGTATGCAATTGGGACGAAGTAGAAGAGTTCACCGCTAAGACGCGAAGAGCGCAAAGATGAAAACTTGCATTCGAGCGGTATTGCATGTTTCTGTTCCTCTTTGCGCTCTTTGCGCCCTTTGCGGTGAATCTTCTTGCGCGGAGCCCGATCGCCAAGACATCCTCCGCCGCATGCAAATCGTCATGGGCCCGCTTCCCGACGACTCGCGCAAAGTTCCGCTCGACATCAAAATCGAAGAAGAAGTCCGCCTCGAGAAATTCACCCGCAAGAAGCTCACGTTCGCCGTCGAAAAAGGCGACCGGGTTCCCGCCTATTTGCTGATTCCGCATGAGCGCGCCGGCAAAGTCCCAGCCGTGTTGTGCTTGCACCAAACGATTAACATCGGCAAGGCCGAGCCGGCCGGGCTGGGGCAACAAGAGAACAAGCGCATCGGCGTGCACCTGGCCGAGCGCGGGTATGTGACGCTCTGCCCCGATTACCCCAGCTTCGGCGAGTACACCTATGACTTCAAGAAGAGCGAATATCAGAGCGGCAGCATGAAAGCGATCTGGAACAACATGCGGGCCGTCGATCTACTTCAATCCTTGCCGGAAGTTGATCCGAAGCGCATTGGCGTGATCGGCCATTCGCTCGGCGGGCACAATGCGATGTTCACGGCCGCATTTGACGAGCGCATTTCGGTCGTCGTCTCGAACTGCGGCTTCACCAGTTTCGCGAAATACTACAACGGCAACCTGAAGGGTTGGACCAGCGATCGGTACATGCCATTGATTGCAAGCAAGTTTCACAACAATCCGAAGGAGATGCCGTTCGATTTTAGCGATGTAGTTATTTCGTTTGCGCCGCGCGCGTTTCTGGCGAGTTCGCCTTTGCATGATAGCAATTTCGAAGTGGGCGGCGTGAAAGATGTGATGGCCGCCGCGCTGCCGGTCTATGAAAAGCTCGGAGCAAAAGAGAAGCTGCAAGCGAATTATCCGGATTGCGCTCACGACTTCCCGCCGGAGGTGCGCAAGGTGGCCTATGCGTTCATGGATCGCTGGCTGAAGTAGACCGGGCCCGGAGCCTACAGCGCAAGCAAGGGAATTCTCTTGCTTGCGCTGCGGGCTACGAAAAACGTCGAGCCGCGCGAGGCTCTTATTTATGGGGCGTCGCGCGGCTCAATGTTTTGTTTTCATGTAAGAGAAAGGCCGAGATCAGACCGTGAATTTCTGCTGAGCCTTTCGGGCGGATTTTTCTTTCCGCAACTGATCGCGTCGGCGCTGCTCGCAGGGCTTCTCGTAATACTGGTGGGCACGCAATTCTTTCTGCATCCCGCTTCGCTCAATCAGCTTCTTGAATCGGCGCAATGCCTGACCGATCGGTTCTCTGTCGTGAACCCGCATCTTCAGCCCCATTCGTCCTCCTCTGTAAGTGTTTGTAAATGAAAACAGCCCCTATCCGCACTGCGCCCGAGTGCAGATACCAGAATAAAGTATTCTAGTATCTATCGGCGGCAGGTGGTAGAGGAATTGATGAATTTGGGGCAGCCGCTTGCGGCGTAGCAACGCCGCAAGCAGCGCTTGTTGGCTACATAATCCCCGCGCCGAAGCTGCCCGTTTCGCTTTCTTTGCGAACCGGGGCCGGCGCATCTTCCGAGCGCAGGTGCGTGCCGCGGGGAGCGGCGTGCGAGGCGTGCGTGCGGTAGCCGGTCCGGCCCATTTCGCTCACGATGCCGGCATAGCTGGCGTCGACATCATCGCCGTCGTATTCGTCGTAGGTGCAGACATAGCCCGGCATCTTGGCCTTTTCGCGCTCGTCCTGGTAAGCCTTGAGCACGGCAGCCTGGATCACTTCCCGGCAAGCGGAGTTGATGGGGTGAGCGATATCGGCATGCAGTTTGGCCCGGCCGTCGGCATCGCGCACCGCGCGGTTTTCGTCGAGCTTGTGGCCGCACTGGTTGCAGTAGCGGGCACGCAGGTGGTTCTTGCAGCCGCAGCTGGTGCAGCGATCGGTGAGTTTGCGGCTCGGCATGGCCACGAAGGAGCCCTTGGTTCCTTCGATGATCTTGAGGTCGCGGACCACGAAGGCATTGCCGAACGTGACGGAACAGAAGGCTTGCAACCGCTCGTTGTTTTCCTCCACGAGCTTGATGCGGACTTCAGTGATGTTCACAGCGGTTCTCCTTGTTACTTCCTTGGCAATCTCAAAGGCAACTCCGCACGTAGTGGAGTTTCCACCTGTTCCCGGAACCTCCCGCCGGGACGAGTCCTTCCACCGTCGTGGGTGGAAGGCCAGAGACAGCGGCATCCAGCTGCGATGCCACGCGAATCGCGTCAGTGCGATCGCGACAGAGAGCAAAGACGGTTGAACCGCTGCCGGTCATCTGCACGGCCACGGGATTCGCGGCCTCGAGCTGCCGGCGCAGCGTCCGAATTCCCGGACACAACGCTTCGGCCGGTTCCTGCAAACGGTTGAACAGGCACCGGCCAATTTCATCAATATCACCTCGGCCCACGGCATTCCGAATCTCAGCACCGGTTCGCGGCTTCACCGGGACTTTTACTCGCTGAAACACCTCTGCCGTAGAGAGGCCCGCCGCGGGCGAGGCCAGCACGAAATCCAATTGCCGGCCCACCTTCATGGGTTCCACCTTCTCCCCCCGGCCGGTGCACCATGCACAAGGGCCATCCAGAAAGAAGTTCACATCACTGCCAATCGTGGCGCCGATTTCAGCCAGTTCCGCCGTGGAAAGGCCGAGGTTCCAGAACCGGTTCAGGCCGATCAAGGTGGCAGCTGCGTCACTGGAGCCGCCAGCGAGCCCGGCTTGCATCGGAATGCGCTTCCGAAGATGGATCTTCGCTCCGGCAGCATTGCCGGTTCGCCGCCGTATTTCGGCTGCCGCGCGGTTCACCAGGTTCTCAGGTCCACACGACAATTTCGGCTGGTCGCAAGTCAGCGAGACCGCCCGCATACCTTCCGCAGCGCTGAATTCTAATTCGTCGTACAGATCCACCGCGACCATGAGCGTTTCCAGGTCGTGGTAGCCGTCGGGCCGTTTGCCCACGATTTCCAGGTGCAGGTTGATTTTGGCCGGCGTTTGGATAACGACAGCCTCGGGCTGGCGTTCACGCGACATGTGGGGCTCTGCCTCGGGACGAATGCGTGAGGCAGCACCGGTGGGAGAAAGGAAGCTCCCGTCCATGGGTCAGGTGAAACACGCCCAGATGCATACCCGTCACCGTCCTGGTTGCGCGGGCGCGGCCACGGCGAGAACGCAGCCGCCGGTCCCAGGTGCCTAACTCAACGAGTGCGCGGAGAAAGTTACACTATTTCCAGCTGGCCGTCAAGAGGGGAGCGGAAAATTTTCTAAAGTTTTATATTCTAATTGCCGACAGCGGTTTCGCGCGCGCGCCTTGAAACTGCGCTTTCACACTGGGCCTCAGCAGTACGATGAACGTGAACACGCCCAAAACCATGCCGAATGGCTGAAACAAGCACGCGATTCCCGCAGTTATCAGGCAAAAGAGATAACCGCGCCGTTGCTTCAGCTTTCGCCCGGTAATGAAAAGACAAATCGCCGCTGCCCAACCCACAGAGACAACAACGCTTCCCGCAATCATAAACATCCAGCCTGGATTGACCGGCGGTAGAGCGCTGCGCGGACTCGATATCGGCAGTGTGCCTGAGAGCATCAGGGCGCCTATGACGATGTGGGCAATGAAAAAGCTCGAGAAAGCGGCAATCAGTGCGGCGACAACTTAATGGAAGATCGACAATAAGCGAAGGTGTTCCGCGTCAGTATTTGCTTGCGAGCGCCGGGGTCGAAATTCATCACGGTTGGGAGATTCCGAATCGAAGTCGGCCGGTGGAATCGGCGGAGTCCCGGTAATCGCCTGATCGTCGTGAACGGCGACGCGCGCCGGTCGATGCGGTTGTTCCGAGAATGATTGCTCGCTATTCAGCATGATTCACCCAAAACCCATCATGGCACAATTGTTTCTCCCCGCAAATACAGGAAATTCTTCCCCAATCTTCCCCCATAATTCCCCGCCGAGATGCGCAGCAGTCCCGGCGTATCCACCGCCGCCGCAATCGCTGCTTGCGTCGCCTTCGCAATCGTCGGTAGATCGACGCCGTTGATGATGATTTCCATGACCGAGGCGACCCCTTCCGGCAGGCGCGATCGTTCGCCGAGCTGTTCACGCAGCGTCGGGCAATATTCCGCATAGGTGCTGGCGAACATGAACTTGTACTTGCTGCCCGCTTTAGAACCGCTGGCCGCCACGCCGCCCGGGAACGGCAGAATCACACCGGGCACCGTCTGCGCTGCTGTGGCTGCTCGCTCGGCCGCCAGCAGGCTGGAATCGACATCACGGCCCATGAACCAGAGGTTGCCGCCCATCAACCCGTCGCGCCAGCAGAAGCGCCGTTCGATGACGAACTCACCGCCCAGAACTGGAGTCACCCAAACCCGCCGGCCGAAGCGCTCGTCGCGATATTGATAGCCATCTCCGAAGAATGCAATCTTCCTGCCCAGCTTGAACTGGTTCTCGGTTTGGGTCACGTTGAAGCAACGGCACGTCGCGCACGTGAGGACATTTTGGCTGATGCGCACGAGCAGAGAGCGCTCCAATGCTTCCACACGATCCTTACGAAAGCGCGGCACGTGAAATTGCACGATCGCGCCGGGCCGGCCATCCGGCGTGGCGAAGCTCTCATCGCCACCGGGGCCAACGTAGCGATCGAGTCCCGCTTCGCAATCGCAGAGAATAGTGCTGGAGGCGTTGCCAGTCGCGGCACTCACCGCATGATCGAGCCAGGTGCGGTCGCGGGCCGTGATTAGCACCTCGGCGAAGATGCTGCGGAAGGCTTCGGCATAGGTGTCGTCGATTTCGGCGGGCATTGGAATCTCTTATGCTTAGCCGCGAGGCGGAGTCTTCGGAGCCGAGCGCTCCATCGCGCTCGGCTCTGAAGACTCCGCCTCGCGGCTAACCCCTTTATCGGCGTCCCTTCCCGGGATAAATCGCTTTCTCGGTGATGATCATGTCCATGAAGATGTCATGCGACGCCACAGGTAT
>DATGHS010000078.1:0-9601 GCA_035307785.1 Gemmataceae bacterium | reverse complement strand
GAATCTGCCGCTCGGTTTCTCGGCCCCGCCGACTTTCATTGAAGCTGGACAGAATAACACGAACATTGCGCTCTTCGCTGACGCGAAAGCGGTGAATCCTGATCCGAAAGCGCCGGAAATAAAAATCGTGGGTACCGCTATGATCGACGGCAAACAAGTCACGCGCGAAGCCATGGGCACGTTGCCGAAAGTAGTCGAACCGGGCGACATCGTGACCACCACCGATGTGAAATCGGTCACCATTCACCCCAGTCAGGAAACCCGGCTGCTGGTCCACGTCGAACGCCGCAACGGCTTCAAGGGCCGCATTCCGCTCGACGTGCAAGGCTTGCCGCACGGCGTGCGCGTGCTAAACGTGGGCCTCAACGGCATCCTCGTCACCGAGCGCGACACGAGTCGGGAGATTGTGCTCTATGCCGAGCCGTGGGTGCAGCCGATGGAGCATCCATTTGTGGTGCTCGCCAACCGCGAAGGCAAAGGCACACAGCATGCGGCGCAGTCGGTGTTGCTGAAGGTGGAGAAGTGATGGATTTCGCGAGTCTCGCACCGTTGGCGAATGTCCCAGATCCCATAATTGATTTCAACCATGCGAACGCACTAGAAATTGCTCTTTGGGGAGTTTGCATAAGCGTGTCAGTGATTTGTGCTGGCCTGGCGCTTCGTTTGCCTGGCAGTCGGAAGCGAAGGCTGCTACTGTTGGCCGCAGTTTGTTTCTTCATCGCTTACCTTGCCATGACATTGCATGTGAATTCGCGAGCGATGAACGATAGTATTGCTAAAGCGAAAAAGAACATGGAAAAGTCAAAAGAAAAGCAACCGCCGAAATAGCGCGAACGCCTTTCAGAGCCGCGCACGGAGCGCAGCGGAGTAAGCGACAGACGCTGGCTGGCCGCTTACTCCGCTGCGCTCCGTGCGCGGCTCTGACAATTATTTGATGCGCATGTCGTTACATCATTGTTGCGCTGGCTTTCGCGGCCTCATGTTAGAATGCCCTCGTTGTGGGAAGAGGTTGCTGCCAGAAACGAGGTGTGCTGATGATTGCTTTTCTTCGCCAGCGAACGCGAACCCAACTGCTGGGCTTCTCAGTTATCGCCGTGATGACGTTGCCGATGTATGCCGATCCCCCTGCCGATCGCTCGAAAGGCGACGTGGTTGAGAAGGGTACCAAGGCCGTGGTCAAGAACACGGCCGGTGCTCCCGGTCAACCAGCCCCGATTACCCCGGCCGATATGACCAAGACGGTGCGGATCGAAAGAGGGCCGGCCAGCATCGTAAGGAACACCGGCCCGGCGCCGGCCAACACGACCATGGTGCCGGTAACTGCCGACAACCCGACGGTCAAGGCCGGCGAGGTGAACTGGCACAAGAGCTTTGCCGAGGCCTGTGCGGCAGCGAAGAAATCGGGCAAGCCCGTGTTGCTGTTCCACATGATGGGCCAGCTCGACAAGCAATTCTGCTGAACCAACGCCCGCTTAGCGAGAACCGTGTTGTTCTCCTCGCCGGAAGTGGCCCAAATGATCAATTTGAATTTCGAGCCCGTCTGGGAAATGGTTCGCCCGGTGCCCATCGTCACCATCGACTTCGGCAACGGCAACGTCATCAAGCGCACGCTGCACGGCAACATTGCAACCTATGTTTGCACCGCGGATGGCAATGTGCTCGACGTGCTACCGGGGCTATATCAGCCCGCTGTGTATCAAAAACGCTTGCAAGATTTGCAGAGTTTGTTTCGATACGTTTATGACGCCAAGTATTACAGCGGCGGATGGAAGCTTGCGTCCTTGTTGCCTGCTAGAGCGAAAGAATTTCATGTCCGCCAGGCCGAAGCCCTTAAGGCGAATCAACCTCAACTGGTGCTGGCTCAAGTTCCTGTGGACGGGGCCAAATTAAGGGTTGAAACTGTGAAACTTCTTGCGGCCGACAAGGTTCCCGCAAGCGCAAGATCGACCCAGCCAGTTGCGGTTCGTGTCTCGGGGGTCAAAGCCGAAGAAATCGCCGGCTGGAGGGAACTTGCCGAAGACACGCAGATCAACGAAAGCGTGCGCCGGCTGCAAATTCACACGAAGCTGGCCGAAGTCGGCATGGTGAAGCCCGACGCCATTGTCAAATGGCTGTACAAGGAGGTCCTGCACGCCGATTTGGATGATCCGTATTTGGGTCTCGGCGACGTGCTGTTCAAGAATTATCCCTTTGCGGAGGAAGATGCAGGGCGCTAGGGAACCACAAAGGAGGCGAAGGACACAAAGGACACCCAGGACGCTAATAGAATAAGCGTGCAAGTGCTTGTTCGTTAGTGTCCTTGGTGTCCTTTTTGTCTTCGGCGTTCTAGCCCGGTGAGCCGATGTCGCCATTCGAGCAAGCTGCTGCCGCGTTTCGCGATCTCTCTTTCGATGATAACATTAAGGAAAAAGCGCTCGCCTACCTCAAAGATTGGCTCACCAAGCCGGAATTCGCTCCCTACCGGCCGCAGCTTGAATGGCTCATTCAGGAAAAGCAATGGCCCGGGCTGCTCGATCGCTTCTACCAGGTTTTGCCGTTTGGCACCGGCGGCCGGCGCGGGCCGGTAGGCATTGGCCCGAACCGAATGAACCAATGGACGCTCGGCGCCAGCGTGCAGGGGCATTGCGAGTACCTGCGCGAGCGCTTTCCCGGCGTCGAGCCGTTGCAGGTGGTGCTAACGTTCGACGTGCGGCGCTTTGAAGACCTGGGCCGGAATTACAATCCGAGTCTTCCGAACCCGGTGCTGCACCAGACGAGCAAAGACTTTGTCCACTACGCGGCGGGAGTGTACATCGCCAACGGCATCCACGTGCATATTCTGCCACCCGACATCAAGCGCTTCCTGGCCACGCCGGAACTATCGTTCGCCATTCGTGAACTTAAGGCCCACGGCGGGCTCAATATCTCCGCCAGCCATAATCCGCCGGATGATAACGGCGGCAAATTCTATGACGAACGCGGCGGCCAGCCGGTGCCGCCCGATGACCAGATTATGAGCGATCTGGTGGATCTTGTGCAGAATATCAAATCGCTACCTTGGCCCGATGTCATGCGCAGCAGCAAGATTCGTTTTCTGCAAGATTCAACGCACCGAGCTTACATCGACTTGTGCCGCCGGCAAAGTGTGGCCCCGCCGCCCAAGTTCGATGAATTGAAAGTCATTTTTACGCCATTGCACGGCGTCGGCTCCATGACGGCGATGGAAGTGTTGGAGCAAGCCGGCTTTCGCCCCATTCCGGTTCCGGAGCAAATGGAGCCGAACGGCCTGTTCCCCAACGTCACGAAGTCGCCGAACCCGGAGGTGCCGGAATCGCTCGACCGGGCGATCGCAGTCGCCAAAGAGCGGCAGGCCGACCTCGTGCTTGCCACCGATCCGGATGCCGACCGGCTCGGTGGGGCCATGGCCGACGGCCGCGGCAGCTTCCGTATCCTCACCGGCAACGAAATCGCGGTCGTGCTCACGCACTTTAAGCTGCAGCGGCTTACCGCCCAAGGAATGATGCCGGCTTCGCCCATCGTCATCACGACCGAAGTCACGACCCGGCTCGTCACGCGCATCGCCCGGCACTTTGGGGCGCAGGTGGTGAATAATCTCCTCGTCGGCTTCAAGCACATTGCAGAAGTTCTGGGGCAACTGGAACAAAACGGCTCGTACGAAGATGTGTCCGGTACGCCGGCCGATTTCGTCATTGGCATGGAAGAAGCGCACGGCGTGCTGGTCACGCCCCAGATGCGCGACAAGGATGCCGCCTCGGCTTGTCTGTTGCTGGCTGAGCTGGCGCTCGAACAAAAGCGCCAACGGCGAACCGTTGTTCAATATCTCGATGACATTCACCGGCAATTCGGTTACTTCCACAACGATCTGCGGAACATCGGGATGACCGGCATCGAGGGCCGGGCGAAGATGATGGCGATGATGCAGCGCTTGCGGAGTAATCCGCCGAAGAGCATTGGCGGCCTCGCGGTAACTGAAGTGCAAGACTTGCAAGACGAAAACGGCCGGCTGGGGCCGTTCAAAGGTGCAACCGACTCGGCAAGCCGCAATGTCTTGCTTTTCCAGCTTGGCGAAAATTCCCGAATCGCTCTACGTCCCAGCGGCACGGAGCCGAAGGCAAAAGTGTATGTGGAAGTATGCAACCACAGCGCTTGGCGACCAGCCTCACACCAAGAATGGAAAGACGGTTGCCAAGAGATCGACAAATGGGGCAAACTGCTTGCGGATAAGTTTGTGAAATTGGCGACAAGTGACGTTTAGCGGGCGACCCGACGCGTCGCCCGCTAAACGGGGAAATCAGTTCCATCGGACCTCGCGTCATATAGTGTACTTATGTATAATATCACGATCCGATACACCTTCCGATGGAGTTTCCACCATGTCCGACCAGCGCAATTCTTCCGATGTCAAAGAAATCATGAAAGAACTGGCCGCGCCGTTTGAGGCCGGCGAGGTCAAGTTCAAACCGCAAGTCGTGCGCGGCAACCGGGCTTTGGCCCTGGCGTACGTCGATGCCCGCGTGATTCAGGACCGGCTCGACGGTGTCCTCGGCGTCGAGGGCTGGCAAGACGAATACACGCCGCTGCCCGATGGCTCCGTCGTCTGCCGGCTCCAGTTGCGACTTGGCAACGAGTGGATCACGAAAATGGACGTGGGCTCGCCCAGCGAACAGCCCGACGGCGGCGACCGGCTTAAAGCCGCGTTCAGCGACGCCCTCAAGCGGGCCGCGGTGAAGTTCGGCGTCGGCCGGTACCTCTACCGCTTGCCGCAAATCTGGTGCGATTACGACCCGCAAAAGAAGCAATTTATGCACAAACCGTCGTTGCCGGAATTCGCCCCGCCCAGCCGAACCATCTTGCCCAATCAGAATTCATTTAGCACACCGGCAGCTGCTCAAAAGCGGCAATCTGCACCGAAGTCGGCAATTGCCGGCTCTGGGAAGAACAGCCGGCCGGCCAATGGCAAGGAATTGCTCCAGCGCTTGCGAGAGTACGATGGTCGGCTGGCCGGCCAGGGCTTGTGCGCCCAGGGCGCACTGATGCAATACGTGACTCAGGAAGGAGTTAAGGCCGGCCACGGCGCCGATCTGAACTCTTGGACAGACCCGGCCATCCAGCTAGCGATCGAGCAGACCAAGGCGTTCGAAAACTCGATCCGCATGCAGAAATCGGAGCAGAAGGCGGTTGCGTGAAGGAAGTAACGAATTCAAAGCCCACGACAACTTGTCGTGGGCTTTTTTTTGTTTTTTGCTTGCCTGCGCGAGCGCCCAAAGTTAAGCTGGGTAAAGACTACAGTCAAAATTATTTTCGCGCAAGTTCGTTCTCACCTGGCATTTCAGTTATGCCAGGGGGCAGGGTCTGTACCCTTCCCAGAAATGAGCGACATATGCTCCGGTCAATCTCCTATCGCCGAATTGCCTTCGTGGCAGCCCTGCTTTTGGGGTTGGTCGCGACCGGCAGCGTTCGGGCCGATGGTATGATCGGCTACAAGAACGACACGACGTACACGATCGTCGTGCAGTCGTCGATCGTGGTGAACAATGTCGAAAGGAAGGGCAAACCGCAAATGCTCTACCCTGGCGAGGTCGCCCTCGACGGCCAGGTGGGCACCGGCACCCGGCGCATCACGATATACGATCCGAAGAGCTACGATCCCAAAAAGGCGAACACGCCGCTGCATCAGGAAGACGTGATCCTGAAAAAGGACATGTTCTTCTCGATCCTTGCCGAGACTCAGAACGTGCAGGTAAAGGGGCCGCAAACGCCCCCCAAGTTCAAGCTTGAGCCGAAAATTCTGCCGACGATGCCGACCAAGCCGACCAATCCAGGCGTCACCCAGCCAAAGAAACCGTGACTCGTAGCGGCGCTTCGGCAAAGCGCCGCTTGCCTATACCCCAATCCAAATCGGGCCGACTGAAGAGCAAAGAGTCCGGAAGTTCACACCGCACATAAAGCAGTGACATGTTTTTCCCCTCTTGATTCCTTCTCTTAAACTCGAATTGGCAAGGATCATTTTCTGCACTCACGTTTGCGTTGGCGGTTTCCACTGTGCGAAACCGGCCCATCGAACCTATAATGGATTGTCCCTTTCTCGAAAGTTTACAGGCGAGTGAATATGAAAAACGCGCGAAATGAGTTGCGCAACTTGGCAATCATTGCCCACGTCGATCATGGCAAGACGACGCTGGTGGACCAGATGCTGCGCCAATCCGGGCTATTCCGCGAGAGTGAATTGCGCGGCGAATGCATTCTTGACTCGAACCCGCTTGAGCGCGAGCGCGGCATCACGATTCTGGCCAAGAACATCGCATTCCGGATCGGCAACACAAAGGTCAACCTCATTGACACACCCGGCCACGCAGACTTCGGCGGCGAGGTGGAGCGCGTGCTGCGCATGGCCGACGGGGCGCTGCTGCTAGTCGATGCGGCCGAGGGGCCACTGCCGCAGACGCGGTTCGTGCTGCGCAAAGCGTTCGAATGCGGCCTGAAACCGATCGTGGTCATCAACAAAATCGACCGGCCTGATGCCCGCATTCCCGAAGTGCATAACGCCATCTTCGACCTCTTTGTGGAACTCGAAGCGCCGGAAGAGGCGCTGGATTTCACCACAATCTTTGCGTCCGGCCGCAATGGCATTGCCACGCTTGACCTGAAGGAGCCGGCAGTGGACTTGCAGCCACTCTACCGGACGATCTTGGAAAAAGTGCCGCCGCCCACGGTGGACGTCGACCTGCCGCTGCAAATGCAGGTGATGTCGATTGATTACAGTGAGTTCGTGGGCCGGATCGGCATCGGCCGCATCTTCGCGGGGACAATTCGCAAGAACCAGCGTATCGCCCTCATCAAGCGCGACGGCGCCAAGACCGAATTGAACATCAAACAGCTGTTTGAATTCGACCGGCTCGGCCGCACCGAGTGCCAGGAACTCTCTGCCGGCGATATTTGCGCTGTGATCGGCATCGAGAAAGTGGACATCAGCGATACCATTGCTGCCATTGAAAATCCGGTGGCCCTGCCGCCCATCCACGTGGACGAGCCGACGCTGGACATGGTATTCCGGATCAACGATTCCCCGTTCTGCGGGCAGGACGGCACGTATGTGACCAATCGGCAATTGCGCGACCGGCTCGAACATGAACTGGAATCCAACGTGGCCATGCGTATGCAGCCCAATCCGGAGAAGATTGACGAATACATCGTTTCGGGCCGCGGCCTTCTGCATCTGTCGATCTTGCTGGAGACGATGCGGCGCGAAGGCTACGAGCTGTCGGTGGGCAAGCCGCGCGTCATCAACCGGCAGGTGAACGGGGTTATTCAGGAGCCGATTGAATACCTAGTCGTGGAGGTGCCGCCGTCGGCGCTGGGCGCGGTGATGGAATTGGTCGGTGGCCGGCGCGGTGAATGCGTGAAGATGGAAGCGCACGGAGAAACCACGAACGTCGAATTCACGATCCCCGCGCGCGGCCTGATCGGCCTGCGCACTCGGCTGCTGAACGCAACGCAGGGCCAGGCGATCATGCACCACAACTTTTACGATTATCAGCCATATCGTGGGGCCATCCCGGCTCGTGTCAACGGCGTGATGGTCTCTACCGAAACCGGCAAAGCTACGGGGCACGCCATCGAGAACCTGCAAGAGCGCGGCAGCCTGTTCGTCGGCCCGATGGAAGAGGTCTACGAGGGCCAGATCGTCGGCGAGAATTGCCGTGACAACGACTTGCCGGTGAACGTTTGCCGCGAGAAAAAGCTCACCAATGTGCGCAGCGCCACCGCCGAGGCCAAGGTCACGCTGAAGCCGCCCCGGCAAATGACGTTGGAACTGGCACTGGAATATATTGAGGACGATGAACTGGTAGAGATTACGCCCAAGGCGATCCGCTTGCGGAAAGGACTGCTAAAGGAAGGCGACCGGCGGAAGTTCGAGCGAGCGCAGCGGAGCAATGCGTGAGTTTAGCGGGCAGACTGAAGGTCCGCCCGCTAAACGCAGGAATCACTTCTTCTTCGTAAACGTGATGCTCTTACCGTCCTCGTGTTCGGCCACGAATTCGGTTGCGCTGATCTTCTTGATCGTCACCGTGTGCTCTTTTTCCTCGTCATTCATTTTCAGTTTCACGGTGAGCTTGTGGTTGGCAAAGGTGTAGGTTCCCGCGAGGTCGATCGATTCGTCGCCCTTCTTGTGCGTCACCTTCACTTTACCGTCCTTGGTAAACTCTACGATCGTGCCTTGCGGCAACGTGCCTTCATCAACCTTGCTGGCTTCCCATTTGCCGACCAGCATTTTGGCAGTGTCTTTTTCCTCTGCCCGGACAGCTGAGCTGGCAAGCAGCAAAACGCCTATTCCGGTAGCAATCATTAACATCGTCTTCATGCGGTGCGCTCCTGTTGAAGTAGTTTCCGAGAAGATGAACATCATCTAGCCGCCAGCAATCAGGGTAGCGAAGGCCTTTTTGGGCGGCAAGCACATCATTTCCGTTTTGCCGTATGCAGCCTATGTTGACGGGCGATGGCCGATGTCACGCAAATCCTGAGCGCCATGGAGCGGGGCGAACCGCAAGCGGCCGAGCAATTGTTGCCGCTGGTGTACGACGAATTGCGCCGACTGGCAGCAGCAAAACTGGCCGGCGAAGCGCCGGGGCACACTCTGGAGCCAACCGCGTTGGTGCACGAGGCCTATTTGCGCCTTGTGCCGGCGAAGCCGCAAGCGGCGGGCTTCGCCAATCGAGGTCATTTCTTTGCCGCGGCGGCAGAGGCGATGCGCCGAATTCTCGTCGAAAACGCCCGGCGCAAGAAACGGCTCAAGCGCGGCGGCAACTTGGAGCGCGCGGAGCTACTGCAGCCCGAAGCGCCGGCCGAAACGCCGCCGGAAGATCTCTTGGCTCTGGACGAAGCATTAAATCAATTGGCCGAAGAGGACCCGGTAAAGGCGGAACTAGTGAAGCTGCGGTTCTTCGCGGGCCTCACGTCGGAAGAAGCGGCGGATTGCCTGGGCGTCTCGCGCGCTACTGCCGCCCGCTACTGGACTTACGCACGGGCGTGGTTATATGCGCGGTTGCGACCAGGTTGAGTTTGTAGTGACCCGCTTTTGCGGGTCGGGCATTTTGACCCGCTAAAGCGGGTCACTACGAACCAGAATTTGTGAGGCGCGCGAGCCGTGGACGGCGCATTGCAATTGACTCCCCTCTCCCCATGGGGAAGAGGGAAAAAGCGGGAGGAAATGCGTCATGGCCTCTGATGCGAAACAGACCGAAGCCATCTTCTTTGCCGCCCTCGACAAGGCCGCCGGTCCAGAGCGCGCGAAATATCTTGATGAAGTGTGTGCCGGCAATCCCGACCTGCGGCGGCAATTGGACGCTTTATTGCTGGCCAACGAACATCCGGAAAGTTTTCTCGATTTTCCAGTAGTTGAGAATGCCGGCAATACAATTCTGCCCGACGGTTCGCAAGCACAGGCTTCCGCCGCGGATGTCGATGAAACTCGAACCGCCCATCCTGCCGGGGAAGTCAAGCCCCAAGTCCCTCTCTCCCATGGTCCCTATTGGCAATACCCGGATGTCGGCCATGCCGGCGGCGAGATGCAGCCGGGCCAAGCCCCCTTTCTGTCGGCCTC
>DATGHS010000077.1:0-9068 GCA_035307785.1 Gemmataceae bacterium | reverse complement strand
TGCTGACAGAGTTGGGCGACGGCCGTGGCCTCGCCGGCATTGACCGGCCGGTCTTCCCTTTTCAGGATCTTCGGCAGGCGGGCATCGAGGGCCGCCATACGCTCCGCTCGATGGAGGACTTCAGCTGCGGCACCCGGCCCACCTGGGACGCGCGCGCCAAGCTTGTTGCCCAGGCGAATGTGCTCGACCGCCTGCTGGAATTGCCCCTGCAACTCCAGTGCTTGCCCTAGGCCGAACTGGGCAGGGGCAAGCTCTTTTTTAAGGCGGATGGCCTCTCGGTACTCGGCGACAGCCTCATCCAACTGACCCTTGATGCGCAGTACGAGGCCGAGGTTGCAATGGGCGTCGGGGGATTCCGACTTAAGCCGGATTGCCTCCCGGTACTCGGAAATGGCATCGTCCAGTTGGCCCTCAATTCTCAGAGCGTCGCCGAGGTTGTAATGTGCTTCGAAGAAGTCCCGCTTAAGCCGGAGGGCCTCTCGGTATGCGGCGATGGCCTCGTCCATCTGCGGCTTATCAGATAGAGCCATGCCGAGGACGTTATGGACCCACGCGTCATCTTTCTTGAGCCGGATTGCCTTCCGGCACTCGTGAATGGCCTCGTCCAGTTGGCCTTTAACTCTCAGGGCTTCGCCGAGGGCTGCATGGGCTTTGGCGTAGCTATCTTTCAGCCGGATGGCCTCCCGGAACTCGGCAATGGCCTCGTCAAGTTGACACTTAACCATTAGGGAGGAGCCAAGGCTGAGGTGCGGTTCGGCGTAATCCTTTTTCAACCGGATGGCCTCCCGCCACTCGGCAATAGCCTCGTCCAGTTGGCCCTTGGCACGGAGGGCGGTGCCCAGGTTGCAGTGGGCCAAGGAGCAGTCCGTCTTGATACGGATGGCCTCTCGGAACTCCCCAATGGCCTCATCCCACTGGCGCTTGTCAGCCAACGCGCAGCCCAGGTTGCAATGGGCCTCGTAATCGTCCTTCTTCAGCCGGATCGCCTCCCGGTGTGCAGCGATGGCCTCGTCCAGTTGGCCCTTGGCACGCAAGGCTTCGCCAAGGTTGCAGTGAGCATCGGCGAAATCGCTCTTGAGGCGGATAGCTTCACGGCACTCGGCAATAGCCTCGTCCAGTTGGCCCTTCTCACGCAAGGCCCCGCTCAGGTTGCAGTGGGCGTTGGCGTAGTCCGTCTTGATGCGGATGGCCTCTCGAAACTCGCCAATGGCCTCATCCAGCTGGCGCTTATCCATGAGGGCACAGGCGAGACCGTTGTGCGCATAGGCGTTGTCCCTCTTGATACGGAGTGCCTCTCTGTATTCGGCGATGGCCTCATCCAGCTGGCCCTTGCGAAACAAAGCGTTGCCCAGATTGTTATGGGCCGGGGAATTGTCGTTCTTGAGCTGGATCGCCTTCCGATGTTCAGTGATGCCTTCGTCCAGTTGGCCTTTCTCAGTCAGGGCGTTGCCCAGGTTGCCGTGAGCACGGGCGAAATCGCTCCTGAGACGGATAGCCTCGCGGCACTCGGCAATAGCCTCATCCAGTTGGCCCTTTTCACACAAGGCGCTGCCCAGGTTGCTGTGGGCCACATAATCATCGTTCTTGAGGCGGATAGCTTCTCGGTACGCGGCGATGGCGTCGTCTAATTGGCCGTTTATCTTCAGGGCGACGCCGAGGTTGACATACGCGCCAGGGCTTTTTGGGCGCAGCGCCACTGCCACCCGATGAAAGCCAATGGCTTCATTCAACTGTTTCATGGTACCTAGGTCGAGCGCGAGAGCGTTGTTGATCCAGAAATCGTCCGGATAGCGTTGTTGCGCTCGCCGCAGGAAGATCACTTCTGCCGGCAAGTCTGTCCGGCCCAGGTTAATGCCGAGCGCCAGAAGGCGCGCCGGCGATTGGCCGAGGGCCCCCGGTTGCTGCGAAAGGTGCACCAGCCCGACTATATCCTTGCGGTCGAGCAAATCATAAAGTTGCCGCCGCCATGGATCGCTGTCTGCCAAACGGATCAGAGCCGCCAGTTTTTGATGCTCGGCAGCGGCCCCTTTTAACGCCAAGACCCAGTCCCAATCATACAGCGCGGCCAAAATCTGCTCACGAATGGCTGAGGTCGCGATGCGCCGAGCGGCCTCGCCAGGCTCAAGGTCTTTGACGGGCAAGTTGTAATCGCGGAACGCTTCCATGTAGGCCGGATCGGACTGAAAGTCATCGTCGCTGATTGCAGTCCGCTGAAGCCGGGCCGACTCTAGCTTTGTGACCATGTCCAGATCCACTTCAACCTGGCGAAGGCGCTCTTCCCGCAGCGAGTCGCCGCCGGCGCTGTTCAGGAGGTCCGCGGCTCGCTGAGCCGCCGCCTTCGCTTCCGGCCAGTTTTCGGCCTGCATGTAGGCCGCCGCTTGTGCGAGAGCGTCATCGAACCTCTTGGCGGAGCTGGCGTGCCGCGCCGCGCGATCGCCGATTGTCCAGCCAATGCCGCTTCCCAGCACAATGAGGAAGAAAAGGGCCAGGCCGGCGACCGCCAGCCGTGTCTTGTTCCGCCGCGCGAACTTGCGGAATCGGTATACTGCCGAGGGCGGACACGCCTGCACCGGCTCGTCCGCTAAATAGCGTTGCACGTCCATCGCGAAGCCGTTGGCGGTCTCGTAACGGCGGTTGCGATCCTTCTCCAGCGCCTTCATGACGATCCAGTCCAGCTCGCCGCGCACCAGCTTGGTCAGCTTGGCTGGCTCCATGTGCCGCTGCGCCGAGATCGACGCCAGCGCCTCGCCCGAATCGCTCAGCCGCGTGCTCGGCTTTTGCGGCTCCTCCTCCTTGATCATGCGCAGAATCTCGGCGTACGCCGCTTCCTTCATCCGCTTGTGGGTCAGCGGCGTGCTGCCTGTCAGCAGCTCGTACAAGAGCACGCCCAGCGAGTAGATGTCGCTGCGGGTATCGACGCCCAGGGCGCTCATCTCCGCCTGCTCCGGCGACATGTACTCGAACGTGCCCACCATGGTGCCGTACTGCGTGAACAGCGTCCGCTCAGTCAGCTTTTGCTCGGTCGCCTTGGCCACGCCGAAGTCGATCACCTTGGGCACCGGCTTGCCGTCATAGAGCGTGACCATGACGTTGGACGGCTTGACGTCGCGGTGGATGATCCCCTTCTGGTGGGCGTGCTGGATCGCCTGGCAGACCGGCACGAACAGCTCCAGCCGCTCGCGCGGCGTGAGGTGGTTGTCGTCGCAGTACTTGGTGATCGGCACGCCGTGGACCAGTTCCATCACGAAATAGGGCCGGCCGTTTTCGGTAGCGCCGCCATCGAAAACGCGAGCGATATTGACATGGTCCATGAGTGCTAGCGCCTGGCGTTCGGCCTCGAAGCGGGCGATGACCTGGCGGATGTCCATGCCCGGCTTGATGAGCTTGAGTGCGACCTTGCGCTGTACGGGCTGGGTCTGCTCTGCCATGAAGACGGTGCCCATGCCGCCCTCGCCGATCTGCTGCAGCAGCTTATACGGCCCGATGACGGTGCCGGGTGTTTCCGTGTGCGCGGCGTCCACGGTAGCGCCCAGTACCGCAGGTCGGCGGTCGAGCGGCCCCTGGGATTCCTCGTGGGCCAATAACAGTTCTTGCAAGTGGCCGAGTACCTCAGGATGGCCGGCGCAGGCTTCCTGTAGATAGGCCTTTCGCTCCTTGGCGTCGGGCAGCGCCAGGGCGGTGAGAAAGACGGCCTTTTCGTCGATGTCCATAACCGCTCCTGTTGTCTCTGAAGGACAGTGCGGAATCTGATGGCAAATCACATCAAAAAAAAATCAATAAATGGCGAGGCGTCGGCAGTTATTCCCGGCTGGCGCGGTCTTGCTTCAGCGCCGCGTGCAACCAAGCGCGAGCGTACGCCCAGGAGCGGTCCGCGGTACTGTTGGAGATGCCCAGGGCTTCGGCGGCCTGGGGAACAGTGAGTCCGGCGAAGTAACGGAGCTTCACGATTTGCGATGCCGTGGCATCGACTTCCTGGAATCTCTCTAACGCTTCATGGACCGCGAGCAGATCCACCGAAGGCTCCGGGGCCTCGATCTCCTGATCCTCGAGCGGCTGGCGCTGCAGGTTGCCCCCGCGCCGCAACGATAGCTTCCGCCGCGCTTGATCGACCAAGATGCGGCGCATGGCCTCGGCCGCAGCGGCGAAGAAATGGCCGCGGCTGTTCCACTGCTGGGCCTTGTCTGTGTCAACAAGACGAACATAAGCTTCATGAACCAGAGCGGTAGCCTGAAGTGTCTGACCGGGTTTCTCCTGCCCCAGTCTCAGCGCCGCCAGCTTGCGCAACTCGTCGTACACAAGCGGCAGCAATTGCTCGGCGGCATGCGGATCACCCTGCTCGATGGCGGACAAGATGTGTGTAACGTCGGACATCTACTGCACCTGTTGGAGCGGGGATTCGTGGCATTGTAAGCGGTTGGGCAGCCGCTGGCATGGGAGTTTTGAGTTCGTTCAAATGCGGGTCGTATTGTGCGGAAAGGTTGTGTGCTTCGGTTTCACCAAAGGAAATATGCGATTCCAGGGGCACCATACCGAATTCGCGTCCGAAGGCGGTGGTGCCAAGACTGCCTTCACATAAAAGAAATGTCCTCGGCCGGTCTTTATCGCCGAAATCGAAATCCAGCACCTCACAGAATTGACTCCTGCAAAGCGGATCGTATCCTTCGGCAGCCCGGAGTGCGCGCAGTGGGTTCGGGGCACCCGAATCCGCGCAAAATGAGGCCCTTCGAGGCGAGAGATGGCCCCCAGCCGTAGCACGCCGATGATGATGCGCCGGCACTACGGCACGAGTACATGCACTTGAGAACCATCAAGGAATCAACCCATGAATCAACTAATCAATAAACCCACCAATGAACCCGTGAAACCATCAACCCACCAATCAAGCAACGCTCAATTTGTATCAATGTGTGCGAAGGCGCGGTGTGCTCGCCGCAACTGGCGGCAAATCAAGGAGTTGTGGCGTGGCCCACAGTGGTGCGCCTTGTCACCTGGATACAAGAAGAGACAATCGCGCTACAACGGGAGACCGCCAAAGCCCCAGGGACTACCGTCCCTGGACTTTACAATCCTAACACTTCCGCCGCCTGTGCGTTTTATTCTGAAAACGGCAGTTTCGGCAAAATGGGATTCTTCTGGCGGCAACCCCCCGGCGGGGGTAGGATAACAGTGTTGGGGTATGGGTGCTCCCGTGCAAAAGGATATTCAGCCATGAAAGCGCTTCTGACATACGGCGGTTTGGGACTGGCTTTGTTGATGGCACCGCTGGCGCTGGCCCAGCAGCCGCGCGATCCGCTACTGGAAGACGCCCGCAGGCGGCAGGAAATCGCCACCCAGAAGGCGGAACTCGACGTGAAGTCGGCTCTCAAGGAAGCCGCCTCAGCCCGGGCGGTGGAAGCGCTGACCCTGCTCAAGCGGACGCTTGACCGCGTCGAGAGCAACGTGGACATTGCTCCAACGAACAAGGACACGATGGTCCGCACGCTGAAGGAGCGCATTCGGATCACCGAGATGTCGGCCAAGATGACAACCGAACAGGCCATCGCCGAAGCGCAAAAGAGCGCCAAGGCCAACACTCGCACTGCCGAAGCCGACAAGCAAAAGGCCGAGCGCGAAAAGATCCGCGTGGGAATCAATGAGATCGTGCAGTTGCAAGGCAAGGGCCTGAATGCCGAAGCCGACCGCAAGGCACGCGATCTGGCCGCTCAGTACCCGGACAATCCGGCCGCCAAGGTGATGGGCACCAATGCGTTCCTCAATGCCCGCATTCGCGAAGCGCGCGACACGTTGGCGGAAATGGAAAAACGCTCCCAGTATGCAATGAACGAAGTCACGCGCTCGTCGCTGCCGGCCAACGGCGACGTGGAGTTTGATAAGAAGCGCTGGGGCGAAATCACCAAGGCCCGCAAGGCCGAACCGCTGTCGCAAAAGGAAAAGGCTCTCATCGCCGCACTCAACAAGATGGTAACGCCGAATTTCCGCAACACGAAGCTGGAAGACGCGCTCGACACGATTGCGCAACTCACCGGCCAGACGATTATTCTCGACAAGAAGGGCCTCGAAGACGTGAACACTTCGGCCGACACGCTGATCAACTTCTCCCTGCCGCGCGAAGTCAGCGTCCGCACGGTTTTGCGCAAAATCCTGAAGGATAATGACCTGACCTACGTGATCAAAGACGAAGTGATCTACGTCACGTCGATCAGCGAAGCGCGCCGGTTCATGACGACGAAAGCGTATTACGTGGGCGACTTGACGGTAGGCAATTCGATTCAGAACGGCGCCGCGCTCTCGACCTATCCATTCTTGAATGTAAATGGCATGATTGTGCCCAACAATCCGGCCCTTTCGGCGCAAGCGGGCGTTCAGCTTGCGGATCGCCAGGAGCTGGAAACTGCCGAGATGATTCGCAAAATGATCATCGATTCGATCGATCCACAAAGCTGGAAAGAAAACGGCGGCCCCGGCACCATCACCTATGACCGCACCACGAAGTCATTCGTGGTCCGCCAGAGCGCGGAGATTCAATCGCTGATGCGCAGCAGCTTGTTGAAGTGACCACTGGCCGCTTGCGGCTTCGCCGGACTTGTGCCCGCGAAGCCGCAAGCGGCGCATTTGAAAAGATTATGAGCCGCTTCTTCCCCAGCTCCGCCGAGTGCGGCCATCACGTGATCTTTGGTAATATCCCCATCACCACGCTGGCCGGGGAGCACCTGCAAATGGCGGTCGTGGATCTTCCGGCCGACGGTGTGGTGGAATGGCATTCGCACGGGAACGAGCAAATGGGCGTGCTGGTGTCGGGCCAAGCGCTATTCGAGATCGGCGATGAAAAGAAGACGCTGAAGCCCGGCGATATATATTTTATGCCCAGCATGGTCCCGCATCGCGTCACGCCCATCGGCGGCCCAGCGCGGGCGATTGACGTGTTTTACCCTATTCGGGAGGAGTATCGCTAGTACTTGCGACGCACGACTCCTCCGAGGGCGCCAGCTTCGCGACCGGCGGTTCCAGATGGGAGATTTGCGTCGGCACCGTGGGATATAGTGGCTTCTGTTCGCTGCGCAGCATTTCCACGAGCTCAGCGAATCGCATTAAGCCTTCGCGCACCCGGCCGTCGTCGCCAGCGTAGCTGAGGCGGACGCAACCTGTTCCGCTGGGGCCATACAAATCGCCGGGAGTTACCAGCACTTTCTTTTCCGTTAGCAAGCGCTCGGCGAAATCACGGCCGTTCACTCCCAGGTCGCGGACGGGCAGCCAGAAGAAAAACCCACCGGCCGGCCAGGCCGGCTGCAATCCCATCGCTTGTAGACGGTCGTACACATATTGTCGGCGCGAGGCGAAGTCATTTAGCACCGGCGCGAAGGTGGCGAAGCTTTGCCGCAATGCCGCGGCGGCTACTTGCTGGCACACGGCCGCGACAAACGGCGTGGTCAGCGTTTGGCTGAGCAGGCAGGGGCGGAGCAATTGTCGGTGGGCCGCAATCCAGCCCACGCGGGCGGCTGCCAGGCCGTGCCCCTTGCTCACACTGCCAATCGTGAGCGTGCGCTCCGGCGCATCGGGGAAGGAACTAATCCGCGCTCGTTCACCTTCGTATTGAAAGCGTGCGAAGGAATCGTCATGGCAAATCAGCACATCGTAACGGTTGGACCACCAGGTAATTTGTTCCAGGTCTTCCGGAGCAAAGATGCCGCCGGTGGGGTTGGCCGGGTCGGCTAAGACGATCATCCGCGCCCCGCGCAATGCCGAGGTCAGGTCTTCTCGGCGAAAACGAAGGTGGCCTTCTTCCATCCACGTATTCACCCAACGGATGTGGCCTCTTCGTTGTCGCAGCACCAAGGAAAACAGTGGCGACGATGGATCGAATAACACCACGCGCTTGCCGGGATTCACGAATGTATCCACAATCGTAGTGAAAGCTCCAGCGGCGCCATGTGTGATCAACACTTCGTCAATCGGATCGGCATCCAGTTGATAGTCGGTTTGCAGGGCGTAGGCGACGGCCTGACGTGTTTCCAGTAAGCCTTCGGGCGGCGGATAGCCGCGGCGATGCTCCGGCAGCCGGGTATGCAGCGACGGCGAGAGGTCAAAGCGCGGCGCGCCGAGAGCCAGGTCCATGCCGTCGGGCGAGCGCAACTCGAAGAAATCGGCCGCCTCGGCCAGCGCATCGAGCGGTGTGGCCAGCAGCCGGTCGCTGCAATAATGCAGGAATGGCACGGCGCCGTCGAGTTGCCGGTCGATGAGGGGAAACCAGTGCACGAGCCCGGTGCGCACGAGCAACCGGGCCAGCCAGAAGGGATACGCCACGGCGAATTCCTTTCGTTTCGTGGAGATAGTGCACTGCGTATTCTGCGCGATTTGCGGGATTCTGTAAAGAGAAAGGCGCTGGTCGCGACGTTGCCAACGCGACGCTTGCGGCTTCGCGCTTGCCAACTCTACAACCTAGCGCGAAGCCGCAAGCAGCGATTCGCTATAAACGGTACCCTTGAAGGTTCTTGAACTCCGCTTCGTCTATGCGCTGAAATCTCACCACGTCGCCGTTACGAATGGGGAAATACCCGTCCTCCACGTCCACCAATTGCAGCGGTGTGCGGCCAAGCAGGTTCCAGCCGCCGGGGCGTTCGAGCGGGTAGATCCCGGTTTGCCGGCCGGTAAGGCCCACACTGCCGGGCTCCACGCGCAGCCGCGGCGACGGCAGCCGCGGCACGCCGCACAACGGTTTCGGCAAATAACCCAAGTACGGAAAG
The DNA here is from genome assembly GCA_035307785.1 of Gemmataceae bacterium. GTDB lineage: Bacteria > Planctomycetota > Planctomycetia > Gemmatales > Gemmataceae > DATGHS01. The sequence continues at coordinate 327 of DATGHS010000077.1, read as the reverse complement.
CCGGGGCAGAAGCCGATGGCGTACACGGTGTATTCCGCGCCCGTGTGCAAACGAATCACTTCGTCCGGTGTTAAGCCGGTGCGCTCCGCGATTCGCCCAAGGTCCGGGCCAAGTTCGTAACAGCAAGGAATGAGATGACGGCGCGTCGGGCTATCCGTTTTGCGAGCGGGCTTGCTTTTCGCCAGTTGTTGCAAGCTCGGCACCAGTTTCGCATAGCGGGTTCGGCCAAGGTCGAAAAAGACCGCCACGCTGAAATACGCCGGCACGATGTCGATCACCCCCGGCAAAACGGCGGCTTCAGCGGCGGCAGCGAACCGCAGGGCGGTG
>DATGHS010000076.1:0-13692 GCA_035307785.1 Gemmataceae bacterium | reverse complement strand
GGCGTCGGCTTTAATGGTGGCTTCCAGGGCCAGTTCCAGGGCGCCGGCGGCTTGCAAGGCTTCCAGGGCGCGGGCGGCTTTGGCGGGGTGCAGGGCCAACAGGGCGTCGGCGGCGGCCTTCAGGGCATCCAGGGCTTCCAGGGCATCGGCGGTAAGTTCGGTGGCGTGAATGGATATATTGGCAACTGATCTCCCGCCCGTGAACTGATCGTAATAAGGCTCGCAATCGCCGGCGATTGCGAGCCTTTTGTCTTCCAGGGCACTTATGAAACCTCGGGTCCTCTCTCTTGCAATCGCGCTTTGGCTCGGATCGGCTGCCCATGCCAGCAGTCAAAACTTGGAACCCGCGGTTGACCGGATCGTGCAAGACGCCCTCAAGATTTGGGGAGTGCCCGGAGCCGCGGTGGTCATCGTTCAGCAGAATAAGGTTCGACTCGTCAAGGGCTACGGGAAGCGAGAAATCGGCCGGCCGGAAAGCGTCACTGCCGAAACGATATTCCCAATCGGTTCTTGCTCCAAAGCCTTCACGACGGTGGTTCTTGCCATGTTGGCCGACGAGGGGAAACTTTCGTGGGACGACCCGGTGAGCAAACATCTTCCTGGATTTCACCTCTATGACCGTCGGGCCGACGCGCTGGTGACGATTCGCGATCTGGTAAGCCATCGCACCGGAGTAGGCAGCCATGATCTGCTTTGGTATCGGGCGTCGTGGAGCCAAGAGGAAACCGTGCACCGGCTGGCATTCGTGCCGCCAAGCGGCGAATTCCGGTCATCGTACTACTATTCGACGCCCCAATTCATGGCTGCGGGCCAGGCCGCAGCCAAATACTGTCCGCAGGGGTGGGACGGATTCGTGCGCGACCGGATTCTAAACCCGTTGCAAATGACACACACCTACCTCAACAGCGATGCGGCACTGCGCGATCCCAATCACGCCTCGCCCCACCGTGTGAATCGGGAAGGGATGCTTCAGAAAATCGACTGGTTTCCCTTTCCGCTACCCAATCCCGCGGGTTCGGTTTACTCCAGCGCCAACGACATGGGGAAATGGCTGCGCTTCCAGCTGGGCGATGGGACCTGGAATGGTCGACGCTTGGTTAGCGCCACCAACCTGGATGAGACGCACAAACCCAACATAATCATTCCAATGATTGAAGCGGCGGTAGCTACCTATCCCTACACCGTGCAATTGACGTACGCCATGGGCTGGGTGGTCCAAGACTATCGCGGCGTCAAGCTGATTTCTCACGGGGGAATAGTTGAAGGCTTCAAGGTCAACCTCGCCTTGGTCCCGGCAGAACAGATTGGCATTGGCGTCCTGGTAAATGAACACGCCACCCTCATGTCGATGGCGACGATCAATTCGATTCTGGACCTGATGCTCGGCGCTCCCGCGAAAGACTGGAATGCGCATTTCGGCCAATTGATGCAGGCACAGGACAAATCAATCAAAGAGGCGAATGCGCGCCGCGAACACGATCGCGATCTGAACGACAAACCCTCGCTGTCATTTGCGGATTATGCCGGCATTTACGAACATCCAGCATACGGTGAATGCCGAGTCGATTGCAGGGACGGCCGGTTGCACTGGCACTGGAGTTCATTCAATCATGTCTTGGAACCCTATCGACACGACACGTTTGAAATAAAAGACATCAATTTGAACGATCCTCTGGTAGAGTTTCTATTGGAAGCAAAACAAGTGCGGAGCATGAGATTTCGGGACATAATGTTCCTCAAGAAGAAGTGATTGAAACCTGCAGACAGCCGTCTCGGGGCTATGCACTACGCGCTCGGACGACGCCGGCGCCGATAGAAAACCCAACCCGGGATGAAATAGGTGAGCGCGAGCGTCACCCCGTAAATCAGCATGGCCACTTCGGGGAAAAATAACATCGCACAGGCAGCCACAAAGAGCGCGCCGACGGCCAGATAAAACAGTCCCGATAAAATGCCCGCTTTGCACAGAAACACCATCCCAGCCACAATGGCCAACAGCGGAGCCAGTTCCAGCACGGGCCGATTCCACAACATTTCCAGGAACAAAACGCCAAAACTGCCGGCCACGCCCGACGCCCAAACGTGAGCGATTTGGCGCTCGACGAATGTTACCGGCCCAATGCGGCGGCGCAGCTGCCAGAAGATCATTCCCCAAATCAGCAGGCCCGCCACCCAGAGCGTGAGGTACGGCCAGCGCTGGCGAATGGGCCAAAGTTGAAAGACCCAGGTTAGCACGCACAACATTAGGGTGAACAGGCTGTGGGCCATCCAGAGCGAACCCCAGTTCTCCAAAATCGTCAGGTGATGCGTGGGGCGGAAAAAACGGCCGATGAGGTCGCGCAATTCCTGGGGCCGAATCGACAGCGGTTCGCCCTGCAAGTAGGCTTCGAGGTCGTGCGCCAGCGCCGCCGCCGACAGATAGCGCATGTCGGGCGCTTTTTGCAAGCACTTCAAGCAGATCAATTCCAGGTCGCGATCGACTTGCGGATTTAACAGCCGCGGCGGCACGGGATCTTGCTCCAAAACCATGTACAGTACGTCCACGCGATTGGCGGCCTGGAACGGCGGATGGCCCGTGAGCAGGTTGTACAGGATCGCACCGAGACTATAGATGTCGCTGGCCGGTCCGATCGCGCCCCGGCTGCTGGCCGCCTGTTCCGGCGGCATAAAGCTCGGGGTGCCGAGGATGGCCCCGCTCCGCGTCAAACGGTCCGACTGTCCGGCGATTTCCTGGCGCTTGGCGAGGCCGAAGTCCGTAACCATGGGAATTCGAAATGCAGAATGCGAAGTGCGGAATTCAGAGCTGTCTTCGATTCCGCATTCCGAATTCCGCACTCCGCATTCCGCAAGAAGGATGTTCCCAGGCTTCAGGTCGCGATGGATGATTCCTTGCTGATGAGCATGCTGGACGGCGTGTGCGACGGCAGCGACCAGGCGAGCGGCCTCGCGCGGCGGGATCGGACCTTCCGCCAGCACCTGCGTGAGCGTTTGCCCTTCAATATAGGGCATGGTGAAGAAATCGCGGCCTTCGCATTCGCCCACGTCGTATACGGCGACGATATTCGGATGTTTCAAGAGCGCGGCCGCCTTGGCTTCCGCTTGAATGCGGGCACGATCTTCGGCCGACGCCAGCTCGCCTTGCAGCAGCATCTTCAAGGCTACCAGACGGTTGAGGCTCGTTTGCCGCGCCTTGTAGACAATGCCCATGCCGCCGCGACCCAGCTCTTCGAGCAACTCGTAGTCGCCGAATTGGCGCGGCAACGTGCCGGTGGTTCCCTCAATAGCCCTGGTGGGCGAAGTAATCGTGGTGGGCTGGGAAATCACCGGAGAATTCGCCAACAATCGGGCTAACTCTGACGTCGCCCACAGTTGCCGCAGCTCCTCAGCCAAATCGGGATGCTGCCGGCATAAATCGTTAAGGCCGTGCGCATGGCCATTACCGCGCTGGTCGGCCAGTTGGTGCAAGAGAGCAGCCAGACGTTCGTCACGATCCGGAATCGTGTTCATATTTCCATTATGCGCGCCGCTGTTGCTATTTCAGCAGCGATTTTTAATAATATCTGCGCTGAAAAAACTCTCCACGTTTCGCTGGGAGGAAATCCATGTCCGCAATGTCCAAGTGGCCAAGCGCCATCGTGGCCGTTGCTTTCCTGACGATGGCACTGCACGCGGAAGATCCGCGACTCAATAACCTGGCCCGCACCATGAAAGACGGCTCGCCGGTGGACAAGATCGATGCCGCCAAGGAACTGGGCCAAATGGGCGCCGATGCGAAAGCCGTGGCCGGCCGCAACCTGGCGGCGGCTTGTCTGGATCCGGTGCCCAAGGTCGCCCAGGCGGCACTAGCGGCCCTGGAAAAAGTCTGGCCCGAGTTATACCAGTCCGGCGTAACACTGTTGAAAGACAACGACGACAAATTCGGCGTGAGTGAAGCCCGCGCCAACGCCTGCGACGCGATTGCCCGAATGACCGACGGCGATGCCGGCGCGCCGTTCTTGCTGCATCATTTGCGCGCGCATCTGGAGAAGGACGACGATTTTCACCGGCTGAACAGTGCCCTGGAGGCCAACGTGGCGGCATTGAAAAAATTGGCTGCCGACAACCCAGCTTTTCACAAGCTCCTGCTTGCCGGCGCCTCGAACCTCAACGTCAAGCACAAGAATCGGGCGCTGGCCTTGCAAACGCTTGGCGAGTTGGGCGAAACCAATCCGAAACTCCGCAAGCAATTCATTCCCACGCTGCGGACCGCGTGCACCGCCCAATCGCCAAACCCAAAGATGATTTCACACCCCAAGAATGACATCCGGCCGGTGCGCATTGCCGCCATCGGGGCGCTGGCCAAATTCGGCAAGGACGCAGAACCAGAATTGCCCATGCTTCGGAAGCTGAAGCTCGATCCGGAGGAAAGCGTCCGCAATGCTGCGAAATCGGCGGTGGACCTGCTCGAGTCTGGAAAGTAAATCCCTTGACCGTTTCCATCGTCGCTGCCGGGGATGCTCTGTACAATCCCGGCACGGCCTGAAGACCTTCTTGGGCCGCCCATTTCTCTAACATCGAGGAAACCATGAAGTCATTCGGTTGCCTGGCGGTGGCGGTGATATTGGCGGGATTGCTCAGCGGTCTGGCCCGGGCCGACGATAAGGTCGACAAGACTAAGCTGACCGCAGTTTGGAAGCTCGTGAAGTCGGATGAACCGGCCCCCAAAGACGCGACAGCTGAATTCACCAAAGACGGCAAGCTCATCGTGCAGTTCGAGATGGATGGCCAACAGCAGAAGTTGGAAGGAAGTTACACCTTGGATGGGAACAAGATTACCGCGGTCCTCAAAAAGGGTGAAAACGAAGAGAAGGACATACTCACGATCACGACCTTGACCGACAACAAACTGGTGATCGAGAATAAGGACGGCAAGAAACACGAGTTTGAAAAAGTAAAAAAATGAAACGCTAAGCCCAGGGACTATTACCGTCCCTGGGCTTTCCTCATTTCCTTGGTGCCCTGCTATAATCCACGGCATGCTGCGGGAGCTTTCGGTACAGAACCTGGCCCTCATAGAAGATGCGCGGGTGGAGTTGCAGCCCGGATTCTGCGCCTGGACGGGCGAAACGGGGGCTGGCAAGTCACTCCTCCTCGGTGGCTTGGGGCTCTTGCTCGGCGAGCGCGGTTCCGCTGACTTGATTCGCACCGGGGCCGACGAAATGCGCGTCACGGGATTGTTTGATGTCGCGCGGCCGCAATTGCGCACGGCCATCGAGCAAATTGTCGGCGATATGTTGACCGATCAGGATCTGGTGCTTTCCCGCAAACTCAATCGAGCCGGCCGGAGCATCGCTTATGTGAATGACCGGCCAGTCGCTGTGGCCACACTTCGCAGCCTCGGCGAATTGCTCGTCGATATTCACGGTCAGCGCGAAAGTCATTCGTTGCTGCAACCCGCCTATCAACTGCAATTGCTCGATTCCTTCGGCGGTCTGACCGATCTCCGCACACGCTACGTGCACGACGTGGAACAAGTTCGGGTGCGGCGGCGGCGGCGGGCAGAGCTTGCGGACCAACGGCAACAGCGCCAGCGCGAGTTGGCGTTGCTGCAATTTGAGCGCGAGGAACTCGACCAGGCCGATCTGAAAGCTGGCGAGTCGGCCGAGCTGACGCGCGAGCGAGAACGGCTACTGCATGCACAGGCGTTGCAGGCATTCACCTCCGAGGGCGCTAACCGACTGTACGACGACGAAGGCTCCGTGGTCGAGCAGCTCGGCAAACTGGGCCGCGAAGCCCAGCGCTGGGCGGGGCTGGATCCCAAGCTGGCGGAATTGAATCAGCGGCTCGAGCAACTGGCGCCGGAGGTCCGTGATCTGGCTGAAACCTTTCGCCGGCTGGGCGAGCAATTCGAAGCCGACCCGAACCGGCAAGATGAGGTCGAGCGCCGGTTGCAACTGATCCACCGTCTCGAAAAAAAGTATAGTCGGAGTGTTGACGAATTGATCGCCTACCACTCCACGCTCGGCCGGCAGGAAGCGCAATTGCGCCGTGAGGAAGACGACTTGGAGCGCATCGACGTGGAATTGGCCGAAGCGTTCACTCGGCTTCGCGAAATCGCCGCGGACTTGTCGAAGCAGCGTTCGAAGGTGGCAAAAAAGCTTGCCGCCGGTGCGCAGGCGCAGCTGGCCGATCTCGGCATGCCGGAGGCCAGCTTGGAGGCTGCCCTGGAGCCGATTCCGCTTGGAGATGATCCGGCGATCAGCGAAATTCCTGGCTTCGGCATCGACCAACTCGAATTCATGCTTACGGCCAATCGCGGCGAGCCTCCCCGGCCATTGCGTAAAGTCGCTTCGGGCGGCGAATTGTCGCGCACCATGCTGGCGCTCAAGAGCGTGCTGGCCGCGCACGATCCAGCCGGCACGCTGGTGTTCGATGAAATCGACGCCAACGTGGGCGGCCGGCTCGGCGACGTGCTCGGCGAAAAGCTGGCTGCACTGGGCAAAACGCACCAGGTCATCTGCGTCACGCATCTTCCGCAAGTTGCCAGCTATGCACGCCATCAGTGGACCATCCGCAAGCAAACGCGCGGCAAGCGGACCACCACCACCATTTCGCTGCTGAGCGCCGAAGCCGAGCGTGTGGAGGAATTGGCCAGTATGCTGCGCGGCGCCGCCCGCAGTGACACCACGCGGCAGGAAGCGGCCGCCATGCTGGCGACGGCGAAAAGACTTTGGTAAACACGAGCGCTGCGCCCGCGCCGTTTAGCCGCGACGCGGAGTCTTCGGAGCGGAGCGCGCCGCGGAGAACCTCATTTTTTTCACGAATTCTCTCTTGCGTTCTACAGGCGGAGATGGTATTTCCCCACCCCTCTGCGAAAACTGTCGGCATGCGCAGTGGCTGTCGGGGGACAAACTCTGCGCACGAGTGCCGTGATGCTGCGGGGCATCAAGCACGGAAGGGGGAGAACGTGTTTGTCGCCTGTTCGACACTTTGCTTTGGCAAATATCCATTGGAACAAGCACTGCGCAAGATCGATGAATTGCGCTTCGCCAAGGTTGATTTGGCCATTCACGAAGAGGGCACACACCTAAAGCCTTCGCATGTGGCCAGCGACGTCAATCGCACCGCGAGCTACCTGCGCGGCGTTTGCTCGCTGGCCGTGGCTGCGTTCCACGTCCATATTCACGGCAATGCGGACGAGCACTTACGACAATTGCGGGCCGTTTGCCGCCTGGCTCGATTGACCACCGTGCCGGTCGTCAGCGTCAGCGCGCCGCCGGCCAGCATGGATATGGGCAGCGCAGTGCACGAATTAACCGAAAAGGTGAAGATCGCGCGCGGCGACGGAGTGATTCTCGCGATCGACACCGAAGTCGGCACACTGGCGGAGACACCCGAAACCACCGTGGAACTCTGCGAAAAGGTACCGGGCCTAGGAGTCGCTCTCGATCCGAGTCATTACCTGGTCGGCCCGGCTCGTGGCCGCAGTTTCGACGACGTTTACCCTTACGTCCGGCACGTGCGTCTGCGCGACACCGGCGCAACGCCGAACGAATTCCAAGTCCGCGTCGGGCAGGGCCAAATCGATTACGGCCGCATCATTAGCGTCCTGGAGCGCTATCACTACGACCGCCTGCTTAGCGTCGACATCCGCGACATTCCGGACGGCCCGTACCCGATGGAGCCGGAAGTGCGAAAGCTCAAGTATCTGCTGGAGAGTCTGGTCTGAGGCCGCTTGCGGCGTGGCACCCTCAGCCCACAATCACTCGTGGCCGCTTGGTCGCATCGGATTCGTGCCGTTTAAGCAAGTCGTGGACCAGCCAGGGGATGTTGCCTTCGCCGAAGAGGAGGAATTCAAGCATCGCCCGCAGTGCTGATTCATCGGACCAGCCGAAATGAATTTCCGGCGGCTCGCCGACTTTCGAGAATTCGATGCCGATCGCAGCAATCACGTGCGCTACCGAAGCGCAGCGCTTGACACGGATTACATAGCTGCCGTCGTGCTGTTCAATGGAAACCAGCGGCTTCTGAAGGAATTCGCTGGGTTCATCGGCCGTGGTTTCGAGAAAAACGATCGGCACGTCGTTGCCGAGGCGGTGCCGTTGGCGAATCCGTGCTTCCTTTTCCGCCAGCGTATGGTGTCCCTCCGGTCGGTGCGGAACCAATATCGAATAATGCAAGAATCGCAGTGTGTCCCAGCGCAGGCGCGATTCTTCATTGTCGAATTCAAAGCCTTCAAAGCGAAATTCTTTGCTGCGCCACCAGCGCGACAACAGCGAGCTAACAATCACCGTGACGATGAAGAGACCGGAAATGACCACGCTGGCCGGATGATGCCACACCAATCCCAGCGCCATACCCAGGAACACAATAAAGATAACGGCGAAAGGCACCGCTAGTAGCATTCTCCACCACACGCGGCTGCGGAACAGGTGCATGGTGGTAGCGAAGCCGCCACACGCCATCAAAGAGAGGACGCTGATCGCATAGGCGCTGCGCTGGGCATCGACGCTGGCCTTAAATAGCAGCGTGATGACTAAGTTGATGGCGTTGAAGATCAGGAAGATAAAGCCTGTGGCATTTGCCCATTGAAGTTCCATGCCGAAGCGCAGCAGAAACTGCGGCAAAAGCGAGCGCATGCCAAGTGATACGCTGGCCCCAGCCAGGCACAGCATCAGGATGGTGGACACATCGTAAATTGTGCCGAATACGGAGCCGAAAAGCGGATTCAGGTCGCGTCCGGACACTTCGCTGGTCAGCGTTTCACCATGGGCAATCGCGGCCAGGGCACGCTCGTGGGCAGCGCCGCCCGCCCGAAGAGTTTCCGGCGCCATCAGCAGCGTAGTGACCAATGCCGAGCCCAGCAGTAGCCCGCTCATAACTAGCGCCGAGGTCAACATGAGCTTCCGGGTGTTTCGGATTTGCCCGGCTGGTTGATTTGGTTCGTCGTTGGTGTTTCCGCGCACAATCGGCATCACCACCATGCACATCTCGAAACCGCTCAAGCCCAGCGCCATCTTCGGCAACAGCCAAAGACATACTTTGACAATCGACCAGGCATCGACGTCGGCCCACGACGGCGCCTCGAATTCCCAGTGGCCGGAATGGATATTCGCCAGCCAAAGGTCGAATCGGTCGCCGTGACGAGCCAGAAAAAACAAGCTGCTCAACAGTACGATCAGAGTCAGAACGAGATATATGCCGACGAGCACGGCCGCCACTTGCACGAAGCGCTTCGTGAAGCCAGACCAGAAAATCGGGATGAACAAGCAATACAACACGAGCAAGAGCAGTGTGATGACCAGTTGCCGGTCCCAAAAATTCCAGATGCTTTGCCAGAACGAATTGTGGTAAGCGGCTTGAGCTTCCTTTCCGGCTTCGGCCATCGAATCGATGGTCGGTTGCCAGCTGGGATTGTGGACGATGTGCACGGTGGCATCGGCAGTCGAGAGAGTGCGCGTAAAGACGAAATTGGTAGCGGCGAAGCCGAGTAGGACCAGAATCAGGAATTTTCCCTTCCAGCCGTGGACGACGTGCTCGATAATGGCCATCGAGCCTTGTCCCGGCGGCGAGTGTCCGGCAATGTAGGCATAGACCGGCAAGGCGCCCAGAAGCGTGAGTAAAACGATAAAGGCGGTGGCCAACGGAGCCAGCACCCCGGCCGCTTCGAAGGCAATGGACGGCTGATACGCCAGCGTGCTGAAATAATCGAGACCAACGAGGCCCAGAATCAAATACCAGGCGGCGCGGTAAGGCGGGGTCGGTTTGGCCGGCGCCGGCGAGTCAACAACAGCGGTCATGCGCGATTCTCGGCGAGGTTGCACGGGCACGAATTATTGTACTGTGACATTGATGGGTGATGTGGAAGCAGCAAACATGCAGGAAAGAAATGATCCAGGGCGCAAGCACATCGGCCGACGCATTGGGCATTATGCGAGTATCGAAAGCACCAATGCGCTCGCGGCAGCGCTTCCTTGTGATCCGGCGCATCATGGCCTTGTAATCATTGCCGACGAACAGACGGCTGGCCGCGGCCAATATGGCCGCCACTGGGTTGCGCCTCCGGGGAGCAGCGTGCTGATGTCGATCGTGTTGTACCCGCTGCCCGAATTGCTGCGGCCGGCCCTGCTGTGCGCCTGGGCAGCCGTGAGCGTAGCGGAGGTCGTGTTCGGTGCAACTGGCCGGCAATCTCGCATCAAGTGGCCGAACGATGTCCTTCTCAAGGGCCGCAAAATCGCCGGAATCCTCGTCGAACAGGCCCGAAGCACCGTGCTTGGCATCGGTCTAAATGTGACTCAATCGGCGGAGAATTTCGAACGAGCCGGTCTGCCCCAGGCAGGTTCGCTCGCCTCGGTGACCGGCCAAAGTCTGAAGACTTCTGAGATCGCGCGCGCGTTGATCGAGCGGCTCGATGCGGAATACGATGATTTGCTTCACGGCGAAACGCCGGCGCTGGAATCGCGCTGGAAATGGCACTTTGGCTTACTTGGGCATGAGGTAATCGCTGTGGATGCGGGCGGAGACACGCACCGTGGCCGACTGCGAGACATGACTTTTGACCGCATCGAACTCGAACAACCGTGCGGCGTGAACCGCTTGCGGCCGGAAGTTGTTCGTCAGTTGCTGCCGGCGCAAATGGCAGCCGAAGAACTCGGTGCGAATAATTCGTGATCGGCATCGCCGGCATGGCAGCCATGGGCGAAGATGACAATCGCTGCGCCCACGATGATCGCGGCCCATCGCATCAAGCGTGCGATCGACGGCGATCGAGTCAGTATCAAGCCAATGGTTGCCATTCTATCTTTCAACTTCGTTTAGCCGCGAGGCGGAGTCTTCGGAGCCGAGCGCGGCAGCGAACGCTCGGCTCCGAAGACTCCGCCTCACGGCTAACCAATTGCTTTCGCCACGACCGCGCCGCCGACATCGGTGAGCCGCTCGTCGCGGCTGTTGTGGCGGAAGGTCAGGCGCGTATGCTCGAGGCCGAGCAGGTGCAGGATCGTGGCGTGAAAATCATTGACGCCGATGCGTTCTTCCACGGCCTTCATGCCGAACTCGTCGGTCGCGCCGATGGCCTGGCCGCCCTTTACGCCTCCGCCGGCCAGCCACATGGTGTAGCCATACGGATTATGATCGCGGCCCTTGCCGCCCTGCGAAAACGGCGTGCGGCCAAACTCGCTGGCCCAAATAACGAGCGTTTCATCGAGCAGGCCGCGGCGCTTCAGGTCCTTCAGCAAAGCGGCGATGGGCTGGTCCACGTGGCCGCACATTTTTTCATGATTGCCGTTGATGTCGTCGTGCGCGTCCCATTGCGTGACCAGCGGCCCGCCGCCGGAGTAGACCTGGACAAAGCGCACGCCGCGCTCCACCAGCCGCCGGGCCAGCAGCAAGCGTGTGCCGAAGTCGGCAGTCTTCGGATTGTCGAGGCCATACATCCGCTTCGTCTTCTCGTCTTCGCGGCTCAGATCGACGGCCTCCGGCCCATGTTGCTGCATGCGGAACGCGAGTTCGTAAGTGCTGATTCGGGCGGAAAGCTCGGTGTCGCTCGGGTCGAGGTCCGCTTCGTTCAGCTTTTTGAGGAAATCGAATGTATTCCGCTGCCGCTCCAGTCCGACATCGGCCGGCGGCTTGAGGTTCAGGATCGGATTCGGCCCGCGCCGCAGCAACGTGCCCTGGTAAACCGCAGGAAGATAAGCGGAACCCCAGCAGGGCGCACCACCTTCTGGCACTCCTTCCGGCTGCGGCATCACGCAGTAAGCCGGCAAATTCTCACTCACGCTGCCAAGGCCATAAGTCACCCACGAACCCAGGCTTGGATGGCCCATCTGAAACCGGCCGCTGTGAAGTTCGTACATGGCCGGGGCGTGAACGATGCTGGTGCACCAACAGGAGCGCAGGAAACAGATGTCATCGACGCAGGTCGCCAGATGCGGCATCAGGTCGGAAACATCGAGCCCGCTTTGGCCGTGCTTGCGGAACTTGCGCGTGCTCGGCATGAGCGGCGTGTCGCCCTTCGTGAACTGGCTGACAAAGTTGCCGCGCTCTTTCGGCAATGGCTTGCCGGCATATTTCTCCAGTGCCGGCTTCGGGTCGAACAAGTCGATGGCGCTCGGCCCCCCGACCATGAACATAAAGATGACGGATTTGGCACGAGCCGCGAAGTGCGGCGGCTTCGCGGCAAGCGGATTGGCGGAAACAGAGCGGACATCGGCGCGGGCCGCTCGCGCGAGCAGCCAGTTCAGCGCGATGGCGCCGAAACCACTGCCGGCCTGAAGCAGGAACTCGCGGCGAGTATGGGCTAGTGGCAAATGTGAGGTGTTTCCAGCGCTCATGATCTTAACATATCAGGAACAAGCATAATTCGCTTGCGGCTTAGCTGGCGTGCGCGAAGCCGCAAGAAGCTTACTCGATCACGCCAAAATCTCCTTCACCACCTTCCCCGCCACGTCGGTTAATCGAAAATCCCTTCCCGCATAGCGATACGTCAACTTCTCGTGATCGAATCCCAACAAATGCAGCATTGTCGCATGCAGGTCATGCACGTGCACCGGATTCTCTACGGCCTTGTAGCCGAATTCGTCGGTCGCGCCGTAAACGGTGCCGCCTTTCACGCCGCAGCCGGCCAGCCAGACGCTGAAACCCCAGTGGTTGTGATCGCGGCCCAGGCCCGGTCCTTGCGTGCCGGGTTGACCGACCTCCACGGCCGGCGTGCGGCCAAACTCGCCGCCGCACAACACCAGCGTTTCTTCGAACAGGCCGAGGCGCTTGAGGTCGGTGAGCAGCGCGGCTATGCCCTGATCGCATTCGCCGGCGAGCCGGCGATGGTTCTTTTCCACCTGATCGTGGCTGTCCCACGGCTGCACGTCGCCGTGGTAAAGCTGCACGAAGCGCACGCCGCGCTCGACCAGCCGGCGAGCGATGAGCATTTGCTGTGCCTGCACGCCGGGGCCGTACTTATCGAGAATCCGCTGTGGCTCCTTGCTCACGTCGAAAGCATCGGTGGCGGCCAGTTGCATGCGGAAGGCCAGCTCGAATGATTCGATGCGCGCTTCCAGCGCCGCATCGTCCGGCCGGCGCTGCAAGTGCTGGCGATTGAGTTCGCCGAGCAGATCGAGTTGCCGCCGTTGGGCCGTATGCGAAACATTCGGGTTCTGAATATTCTCGATCAGTTCTTCGACCTTTGTCTTCTGCGTGTTGATGTAAGTTCCCTGATAAATTCCGGGCAGAAAGGCGGAGCGCCAGTTCGAAACATCGGCCACCGGCAAGCCGGGGCACATAACGATGAAGCCCGGCAGGTTCTGATTCTCGGAACCCAAACCATACGTAAGCCAGGCGCCGAAACTGGGGCGTGCCAGCCGCTCGTCGCCGCAGTTCATGAGCCGCATTGACTGCTCGTGGTTCGGCGTATTCGCATGCAGGGAGCGAATGACACAAATATCATCGATGTGTGCGGCGGTCTTCGAAAAGATTTCGCTCATCTCGATGCCGCTCTGGCCGAACTTGCGGAACTGAAACGGCGACGGCAACGCTGACCCGGTGTGCCGTTCGGTGGTGAGGTTGCCGGTGGGCAGCGTCTTGCCTTCGAACTTCTTCAACAACGGCTTGGGGTCGAAAGTATCCACCTGCGACGGTCCGCCGTTGAGGTAAATGTGGATGACATGCTTGGCCCGGGCCGGGAAGTGCGGCAACTTCGGCGCCAGCGGATTGCCGGAAGCG
>DATGHS010000075.1:0-23178 GCA_035307785.1 Gemmataceae bacterium | reverse complement strand
ATCGCCGGCGATGGGCCCGAGCGACGGGTGGTCGAGGCTTTTAGCCGTTCGCGTGGCCCGCGGGACAATCGCGTGAAGTTCCTCGGTAATCGAGACGACGTTCCGCAGTTCGTCGGCCTGGCCGAGCTGGCCTGGATCTGCGGCCGGCGCGGCGGACACAATTTCGCGCTCGAAGCGCTGGCGGCGGGCTGCCCAGTCGTCGCCCCGCGCTTGCCGGAGTTCGTAGAATTGCTGGGTAACAACGAGGCTGGCATTTTGGTCGCCTCCGAAACTGCCTCCGATTTCGCCCAGGCAAGTCGCCGTATCCTTGATGACCCGGTGCTACGAAGCACGCTGGCGCGATTCGGTCGCACCTGGGCTACCCGCTTCGGCCCGACCCGAATCGTGAAACAGTGGCTGGAACTCTACGCCGATTTATTTTCCCCTGCCGGTTGCAATTCCTCTCCCCATCTGTCACCCTGACAGCAGGAGCACTCAGCGGAGGAGCAGTTTGTGAAAGACGTACTGACTCTCATCCTCGCCGGCGGCAAGGGCACACGGTTGGAGCCGCTCACGCGGGATCGAGCCAAGCCGGCGGTGCCGTTCGGCGGGCTCTACCGCATTATCGACTTCACACTTTCGAATTGCCTGAACAGCGACTTGCGGAAAGTCCTGGTGCTCACGCAGTTCAAGGCGCAGAGCCTCGACCGGCACATTCGCCAGGGTTGGACTTTCCTGAGCCCGGAGCTGCACGAGTTTATCGACGTGGTCCATCCGCAGCAGCGCCTGCACGAGCAGTGGTATGCGGGCACCGCTGACGCTATTTACCAGAACATTTACAGCATCGAGTCGGAGAAGCCAAAGTACATTTTGATTCTGGCCGGCGACCACATCTACAAGATGAATTACGCCGACATGATTCAGCAGCACATCGACAATCAGGCGGACCTGACAATTGGCTGCATTCCGGTGCCGTTGTCGGAAAGCAAGCACTTCGGCGTGGTGGCCACCGACCGCGATAGCCGCGTGACCGGATTCATCGAGAAGCCGGATAAGGCTGACCCGATGCCCACGGACCCGAATCACTTTCTGGCATCAATGGGCATTTACGTGTTCACGGCGGAACTTCTGTACGAATTGCTGATTCAAGATGCCGGCAACCCAAACAGCAATCACGATTTCGGCAAGAATATCATTCCCGGCATGTTGGCGAAGCCGGAAGAATATCTGGTGGTGGCGCATCGCTTTCGCGACCGCAACAAGAAAGAAAACCCCTACTGGCGCGATGTCGGCACGCTCGACGCCTATTTCCAGGCGAACATGGATCTTGTCTCCGTTGCTCCCGTGTTGAACCTGTACGACGAAGACTGGCCGATCCGCACGCTGCAGCCGCAGTTGCCGCCTCCCAAATTCGTGTTCTACAGCGAAGGCCCCATCGGCTACGTTCGCCGCGGCGAAGCGCACGATAGCATTGTCTGCAATGGCTGCGTGGTCTCGGGCGGCCGCGTGTGGCGGAGCATCCTAGCGCCGCAAGTGCGCATCAACAGCTATGCTCACGTGGAGGAATCGATCCTCTTCGACAATGTTAACGTGGGCCGCTATTGCCGCATCCGCCGCGCGATCATCGACAAGGATGTGGTGATTCCCGAGAAGATGGAAATCGGCTTCAATGCCGAAACCGACCGAGCCAACGGCCTTGCGGTCACTGAAGGCGGCGTGGCCATTGTGCCGAAAGGACACACGTTTAGAAAATGAATTCGGAATGCGGAATTCGGAATGCGGAATTAGCTGCCTTTCATTCCGAATTCCGTGTTCCGACTTCCAAATTCCCAATTTGATTCATGTCTGAAATAAAAAGAAATCGTCGCTGGCTCTGGGTCTTTGTGGTTCTGGGCATCCTTGGCCTGCTCGCGATGGGCATCAACTACGCTTACAACGTGGGCGAGCCGTTGACCCTGGAAAAACTGAACGCTGCACGTGCGCTGTGGGCCCAGAAGCGGCCGATAAACTATGATCTGCACATTGTCTTTTCGCGCGAGTATGTATCCGATGATGGTCGCCGGGGAACCCTCGTCGATCAGTTCCAAGTCGAGGTCCGCGACGGCAAGGTGACCGGCTTCCTGGTCAACGGCAAAGAACCGGAGCCGTTGCTCGACGCCCAGGGACAGCGCCGGCTGGAAGACGAACGCCTTCGCCGTGCAAACTATGACATCTCCGGGATATTCGATTCGATCGAGGACTTGATGAACAAGGATCGCCGCGAGGGAAACCCGACCTTCCTGCGTGCGCGCTTCGACCCCAACGATGGCCACATAACGCTCTTCACCCGTCAAATTCATAGGCGGCGCGAGCAGTACATCCAGGTTGCGATGAAGAAAGTCTAAGCCAAGCCGCTAGCGGCGTTGCAGGCTACGCGGCTTTCATCGATGGTGCAAATGCCAGCAGCCCCTTCACGTGCTTGCAAACGTGGTTCATCGTCTTTTCACCACGGTAAACGGCATCGGCGCAGGTGCAGTGCCAGTGCAGCCGCTTGCGTTCGTCGCGCTGAAGGGCGATCTGATAGACCTGTCGGCCGCCGGTAACTTGCCACAGCACGAGGCAGCCTTCCGCCTCCGGTTCCGGATGCCGGTAGATCAAGCGGTATTGATAAAGCCCTTGCACGCGCTTCCGGTTCGGCCCGGGGAGCATCGTAATCAGCACCGCATTCGCTCCGTCCACGTCAAATTGTTTGTCAAAACTCATGGCAAAACTCGCTGGGAAAACCGCCTTTTCACACTCTCATTTTACGCGGATGGGGAAGGTAATTTGAGGTCGGTAGGAACGTTGAGCGGGGGACCCTTCGGGGGTCCCCCGCTCAACGTTAGGTCACGGCTTGCTCAGCTTCGCCACGCTGCCGTCGGGCTGCAAGTCTTGCAGGTAGCGAGCGAAGTCTTTCTCGAATTGTGGCAGTTTTTGACCCATAAGCGCTTCGAAAGCCTCGCGGGCGTCAGCCTTGTCGGCCAGCCTGCGGACGTAAAGATCCATCGCCTCGCTGCCGAAGAGCCGGCGATCGAAGGTCAGGTAAAACGCCACCGCCCAGGAGGTGAGGTAGTGTTGGTCGGAAATCTGCCGTTCGCCCACGTGCACGAGCATGAATTGCTTCGGCCCGCTGTTCAATAGTTGTGGGAGCGGCACGAGTTCGCCCTTGCGCAGGGCGTCTTTCGCGCGCTTCAGTCGATCGTAGTCGGCATGGCCAACTCGAAGTTCGCCCGCTTCCACCACCGCCGTCTCGAAAATCTGCGCCAAGCCCTCGTTGAGCCAGCGCGGCAACTCGCCGGATTGCTGCGGATAAACGAAGCTATTCAGATACGCGTGAAAGGCCTCATGGTACAAAGTGGCGAACAATTGACGGGTCACGCGGTCGAACAGGGCTCGGTTCGTGCTGTCGGCGCCGGCAATGCGGGCGCGTGTCTGCTTGATCGGTTCCAGCATGCGCTCGAGTTCTTTGCTCTTGTACAGTTTCCGGAATTCCGACTCCTGCTTGTTCAACTCCTGGCGCAATTTATCGTGTGCCTTCTGCACCTGGGCCAGTTCTTCGCCCAGGCGCTGGAGATCGCTGAAACAAACAATGCGATTGGCCGAGCCGTCGAAAAATGCCGGGTTCAAGAACGGCTGCTTCTGCGCCAGCAATAGACGCTGATATTCTTCGGCGTCGATCAGCAATTCGACGCGCGTCGGCTCGCCGCCGGGATGCCGCGGCGGCAGAAAGCGCGTGTAGGCCAGGTAAATCTGCTCCAGCCGATACGCGGCGCGCCGGACCACTTCCTCCGGTGCATTGGACGTGAGCATGAAGTAGTCGGAAGTATAGCGCAGCCCGCCCTTCGGATCTTTGCCCCAGGCGACCGATTCGAGTTCAAGCCCGGGCAAGCGTTCCTTTTCTCCGGCGCCCGAAGATTGCTCCAAATCGCGGATGCGCGCTTGCAAGCGTTCCCGATCGGCATCCGCCAGGCGATCAACCCGAGCGACTTCGTTACGTGGAAAAGTGGTCTCGATAATGACTGTAGGCCGGCCCGGCGCCTGCCGCACATTCTGAAAGCGGACGCCGCTCGCAGTTTCCTCTACGAGCAGGCCTTGAAAGCAGACGCCCGATTTCAGGTGTAGTTTTTCGAACTTCCATCCCTGCGCCGGGCCGTTGTCGGCAACGGCGGGCGGCACGGCCAAGACGGCCAAGGTGCAGACGATGAGCCACGGTCCATACCGGCCCACGAAATACATGGGGCAACCTCAGAAGAGTAACTGTCGCCGTCTTTTCACTATACTCCGCCCGGCGGGCGCTTGCCAATGAAGTTGTGGTCATTCGCATCAATGCAAGCGGCGGGGCTTGTCCCCGCCGGACGTCCCGCCGGGACAAGCCCGGCGGCTCGCTAGCTTTTTCCGAAACCGGCTTCACTGCGCCAAGGTAGATCAAACGATTAGCCGCGAGATCCCGTGCGGAATAAGGGAGCCAACGATGAAGCAGTTACCCGGATCCATTGCTTTGTTTGCCATGCTGACCCTTTTTTTGTTCTTCCGTACCGCTCCCGCCGGCGAGAAAAAGCCCGCCAGTGGCACTTTTGATTCCAACGGCGTTAAGATCTGGTATTCGGTGCAGGGCAACGGCGAGCCGGTAGTCCTCATTCACGGCTGGCTTTCCAGCGCCGGCATCAACTGGGACTTGCCGGGGATCACAGCAGCGCTGGCTAAAGACTATCAAGTGATCGAACTCGATGTGCGCGGCCACGGGCAGTCGGACAAGCCCACAAAAGAGGGAGAATACGGCCCAGAGCTGGTCGAAGACGTGGTTCGCTTGATGGATTATCTCAAAGTGAAGAAGGCCCACATCGTCGGTTACTCGATGGGTGGCATCATTGCGGGAAACTTCATCGTCAAGCATCCGGATCGCGTTTTCTCGGGCACCCTCGGCGGCATGGGCTGGCTGAAGGCCGGCGGATTGGGCCAGTGGGGCTTTGGGCAAATCGGCAAAAACGACTCCAATGCCAAAGCCGCTGCCGTTTGCGGCCGCAGTCTGGCCAAGTTGGCCCTGACCGAAAATGAAATCAAAGCTATCAAGGTTCCGATGATCGTGCTGGTAGGCGACGAGGACGGGCTGGTTCAAAAACTGTATGTCGATCCTCTCAAAGCCGTGCGGCCCGAGTGGTCGGTCATTGAAATCAAGGGCGGCAATCACTTCACCTCTATCGTGAAACCGCAGTTCAGGGAAGAGATTCAGAAATGGCTGGCGAAGCAGACGAAGCAGTAATGTTTCCAAGCCCGCAGGCGAGTCTTCGAGCCTGTGGGTGCATGAAGTTTGCGTAAATCCACTTGCCGTGGCCGAGCAACATGCGAGGCAAACCCTACTCATGAACGAAAAAACCCCGGCCTGGCGGCGGTCGCCAGGCCGGGGTAGCAGTGGCCGGCGCGCATCACACACACGGCCGGATTTCTACCTGGAAGCCGTGGCAGCGCAACTGCTCGGCGGCGCAATTAGCCTCGGCACGGTTGTGGTATTCACCCGACACCTTCCAGGGACAATTGGCATCGCGGTAGAGCACTTCAAAGTCGTGTCGGCGATGTTCTTTCCAGTCACGGTCATGCTCGTCATGCCGGTACGCTTCCGGCGGGCGGGCGTCGGCCACAGTCGGAATTGCCAAAGCGCCCACAAGCCCGATTCCCAGCACACTCGCAAGTAGAATTCGGCGGAACATATCTTTCTCCCTAGTTTTTCGGGGTTATTTTTGATCTTCCGGACCAACAACGCCACCGGAAAATCGACTTGCGCCCCTCATCCATTTCTCATCGGGACCTAAACAGGCAACCACTGATTACACGGAAAGCTCGGATAAGAAAAATGCTACCATCCTTGGTTTCTTTGAGCGCTGCCAACGCCGGCAATTACCTCAACTTGACCGATATTCTTGCGCCCTTTACACTGGCGAAAGGGACAGTCTGCCGGCTCTCCAGGCCGAGATTCCCACAGGAGTGAGAACGTACGTGCTGCCGAAAGGCAATCATCATCCCGCGCAGGCATCGCGCGAAAACGGGCACCCCGAACCAAAGCTCTCGCGCGCCAGCGCCGGCCGGCTCAGCCTCTACCTTCGCTGTCTGGACAGCTTGCTGCGCGAGGGACATTCCAAAGTATCCAGCAGCCAGCTTGGCGAAAGCCTTGGGGTGAGCGATGCCCAGGTCCGCAAGGATCTGGCCAACCTCGGCAACCTGGGCCAACCCGGCATCGGTTACTCAGCTGCCGACCTTACTGCTGCCATTCGGCGTGCCCTGGGCATCGACCGCGAGTGGAAGGCCGTACTGGTGGGCGTCGGCAATCTCGCCCGCGCCTTACTGCGCTATCGCGGTTTTCAGCAGCAAGGATTTCGTGTGGTTGCTCTTTGCGACAGCGATGCCGCCAAGATCGGCCAGACCATCGACGGCCTGATCATCTATCCGCTCAATCACATTGCCGACGTGGTACAATCGAGCGGCGCGGAGTTAGGTATTCTCACCGTTCCGGCCGAGGCGGCCCAGACTGTGGCCGACCGCCTGGCCGAAGCCGGCATCCGCGGCCTGCTGAATTTCGCGCCGGCGGTGCTGAAGATGCCGCCCGGTGTGAGCCTGGTGACGGTGGACCTGACAGTGCAGCTTGAGCAACTGGCATTTCTGGTGCAATGGTCGCTAAATGAGCGGTGACACGACGTGGGACAAGATTCCAATCTTGTTCCGATTCGTTTCGGGGCCGTGGTATTCGGTGCCACGTCGGCTGGAATCTACTTTATGGCGTGGCGATATTCTCTTGGCGGATGGCGTGATTTTCTGTTGTGGCTGGGGCTATTACTACTCGTCATTGTTCTCGTGATGAAGTGCCGCTGAAATGTTGGCATCGCGTTCGGGATTCCAAATCCTCTTTTCGGACCAGATTGGAATCTTATCCCACGTGTTCCGCTGCCCACGCAATTGACCGTTCGCTTCCTCCTGTATATCCTGCGACTTCAGCGATATTCCCCTCCTGCGAGGTCCCACCATGCGCCGCATCCTCTCACTTTGCCTGCTGCTCTTGCCCGCCATCGCACTTGCCGAAGATCCCAGCCGCGTTCGTCCCGAAGGCGAAAAGTCGAAAGACTCGCGCTTGGGCCCGCCGATCACGCTCGACGGCTACTTCCCCTTCAAGCCGCCGGCCAGCAAGGAAGTATGGGAAGCGCGACGGAAGGCGCTGCGGGAACAGGTGCTGGTGGCCACAGGCCTCTGGCCCATGCCGGAAAAGACCCCGCTGAACGCCGTCATCCACGGCAAGATCGAACGCGACGATTACACCATTGAAAAGGTCTATTTCGCCAGCATGCCGGGACATTATGTATGCGGGAACCTGTACCGGCCCAAGAACACGAAGGGCCCAGTGCCCGCGGTGCTGTGCGCTCACGGCCACTGGACCAACGCGCGCCTGACCGACATGGGCGACAAGTACGCCAAGCAGGAATTGAAGTCCGGTGCCGAGAAGTTCGAGCCGAACGCCCACTTCTTCCTGCACGCGCTCTGTGCCACACTAGCTCGCATGGGCTGTGTCGCTTTCTTCTACGACATGGTGGGCCATTCCGATAGCCAGGCGATCAAGCACACCGTCGGCTTCACCGACGCCCTGGCGGAACTGCGGCAACAGAGCTTCATGGGCCTGCAAACCTGGAACAGCGTGCGCGCGCTCGACTTCGTCTTGAGCCTGCCGGATGTCGATCCCAAGCGCATCGGCATGACCGGCGCGAGCGGCGGCGGCACGCAGACGTTCATCCTGGCCGCGATCGACGACCGGCTTAGTGCCGCGTTCCCGGCTGTCATGGTTTCCACGGCCATGCAAGGCGGCTGCATTTGCGAGAATTGCACATACCTCCGCGTGGGCACCGGCAACGTCGAAATCGCCGGCCTCTTCGCTCCAAAGCCGCTCGGCATGTCGGCCGCCAAGGACTGGACGGTCGATATCGAAACCAAGGGCCTGCCGGAGTTGAAGGCGCTTTACAAGCTCTACGGGGCCGAAGATAAGGTCATGGCGAAATGCTTCCCGCAGTTCGGCCACAACTACAACCAGGTAAGCCGCGAGGTGATGTACAACTTCTTCAACAAGCACTTCAAACTCGACTGGCCCGAACCGGTGACCGAAAAGGAAATCGTGCCGGCTCAGCCCAAGGAGCTAACGGTCTTCGATGCCGAACATCCCGTGCCGAAGGACGCGCTGCCGGCCGAGAAGTTGCGGCAAGTAATGACCGAGGCCTCCGACAAGCAGATGGCCGCGCTGTTGCCGAAAGATGCCGCGAGCCTGGCGGAGTTCAAGAAAGTTGTGGGCACGGCACTGCGGGTGATGGTAGGTGAGATGCCCACCAAGCTACAGCTAGAGCGGCGAGCGGCTCCCGATCAGGCCATGCTGGGCGACTATACCATCGACAAATCGGTCTTTGGCCGCAAGGGCGACAGCGACATGATGCCGTCCGTGTCCGTGGCGGGGAAGAAGCCGTCTCGCAAGATCGTGGTCTGGATTCATCCCAAGGGTAAAGCGAGTCTTTTCGATGGCGAAAAGCTGGTGCCTTCCGCGCAAACGATGGTAGACAAAGAAATGGTTGTAATGGCTCCGGATCCGCTTTACATTGGCGAGCAATCGGGGCCGATGCACGCGGTAGATAAGCGCTTCGCCGGCTACACCTATGGCTACAATCGCAGTCCGCTGGCTGAGCAGGTGCGCGACATTGTCACTTGCGTGGCAGTTGCGAAGAGATCATTTGCCGCGGAAAAGGTCTATCTTGTTGGCTGGGACGGCATGGGCCCGGCCACGGTCCTTGCTTCCGCCATCTGCGGCGATGCCGTCGAGCGCACTGCGGCCGACATGAACCAGTTTCGTTTCGAGCGCATTGACAAGACCGATGACCCGATGTTGTTGCCGGGCGCTGCAAAATACGGCGGGCTGGGGGCGTTTGCCGCGCTCTGTGCCCCGCGGCCGCTGTTCCTGTACAACTGCGCCGGCACCGGCTCTGGGCATATCAACAATGCCGCCTACGATGCCGCGAATGCGAAGGACAACCTGCTGCGGGAGCGCGAGAAAGCGCGGCCGGATAAGGTTGTCGAGTGGTTGTTGCGCTAAAAAGAATTGAACAGAAGCAAACGAAGGAAACGAAGGCGGCAAGCGCGATCCGAACCGTTTTCTTTCCCTCGTTGCCTACTGTTCGATCTCTGAGAGCAAAATGGATCGCGAAAAACGAGAACTGCGCAAACTGAAGCGCACCATCAAGAAAGCCGGCAACAAGCGCCGCCGGGCGAGCTTGAAGCGCGACCTGCGCGAGCATCCGGAGGATGCTGCACACAGCGAATTCGAATTCGGCGATGATACTTCCGCGACGCTCAATGGGCTGGATCAAGACGCGACACGGCGAGCGAGCCGGAAGCGTTAGCGACGCGGCTCGCTCCTTCCGTCGCTTACGCTTCCGGCTCGTGAGAGCAATCACTTCTTCACCTTGCACGCGGCTAGTTTCTTGCCGTCGCGCACAAAAAGCACGCCATCGGCTAAGGCGCTCGTTGCGCGCACTTGTTTGTCGAGCGCCTGGAAGCGGCCTTTTTCGACATATTCCTTCAGATTCGGTTCGATTAGCACGATCTCGCCCGTTTCCACGGTCGCGATCAACAGATCGTCAGCCAGAATCAGGCTCGCGCAGCCGAAATGCTCCTTCGACCACAATACCTTGCCGGTCTTCCATTCCACGCAGCGCAGGGCGGTGCCATATTCTTGCCGGCCGTGGATGCCGAAGAGGTTGCCCTTGTACAGAATGCTCGTGTTGTAATGGTTCGAGAGCGATTCGTCGTTCGTCCAGATGTCCTTCAGGCCGCCGTCAGAAACTTGTAGCAGAATCGCGCCGGTTTCATAACAGGCCGAGAGGAAAATGTGATCGTCGCTGACGACCGGCGCGGCGGCGTTCACGGAATTCGGATTCCGTGAGCGCCAGGGGAGTTGATGTTTCACGCTTCCATTTTCCGGATCGAGAACTTTCAGCCCTTCGCGGGTGAAGAACACCAGTTGTTTCTTGCCGCCGATTGTGGCCAGCGTAGGCGACGAATAGCTGGCTTCATCGTCTGTGGCCTTCCATAACTCCTTGCCGGTCTTGCGGTCCAAGGCGACGATGCCGGCGCCCTTAGCCCCAACGTTTACGAAGATGCGATCGCCCTCGACAAGCGGCGAAGTGCCGACGCCAAAAAAGTTGGGCCTCGGTTTGTATTCGCCGGCTAGATCTTTCTCCCAGACCTTTTTGCCGCTGTCGAAATCAAGGCAAATCATTCGCCCTTCCGCGCCCAGCGTGTAGAGATTATTCCCAGCGATGCACGGCGTGGCCCGCGGTCCGTCATCGAAGCCGAAGCGATCCACGTAGGCAGTGGACGAGGCGAAACGCCATTTTTGTTTGCCATCGGCTGCATTGAGGCACTCGACGATTTCTTCATCGCCCACGCGGTGGAACAATATCACCTTGCCGCTCGCCGCCACCGGTCCGGCCCAGCCCGATCCGGCCGCGTGCTCCCACAGCTTGGGCGGGCCATCCTTCGGCCATTCGCGCAGCAAGCCCGTCTCGGGCGAAGTGCCGTTGCGGTTCGGGCCCAGGAATTGCGGCCAGTCGGCAGCGTGAGCGACAAGGGCGAAGGAAAGGATCGTGAGAATAACAAGTAGTATCCTGACCATATCTAGTCTCCGATGACCTAACCCCCCCGAGCCCTTCCCGAAACGGAAGGGGGAGAAGGCGGGTCCCTTTACCTTTACGGAACAGGGTTAGGGTTATCTTGTTCGTGCGCTTGCGACAACGCGGTCGTGATTTATAATACGCAAGAAGACACTCGGAACCGAGAGCCCCGCAGCAGCGCCCCGCGGCGGGTGGAAAGGCATGGCCTTGTGATTCATTACCGCACGTTCCGCAACAGCGATCCACCGGCCCTGGTGGAACTCTGGAACGAATGCTTCACGAACCGCGGGGCGTACCCGCTGCGTAATACCGCGCTTCTGGAAATCTGTGTCTTCTCCAAGCCGTATTTCGATCCAGGCGGGTTGTTCATTGCCGAAGAATCGGGCCATATCATTGGCTATGCCCACGCCGGCTTCGGGCCCAATCAGGCTGAGAACGACGTTAGCGCCGAAATTGGAATTATTTGCCAGATCGCAGTGCGCTCGCTTTATCGCCGGCAAAAGATTGGCACCGAATTGCTGCGCCGCTGCGAAGCCTACCTGCAAAGCATGGGGGCGAAGGAATTCGTGGCTGGGGGGCTGAAACCGCGCAATCCCTTTTATTTCGGCCTCTATGGCGGCGGCGGATCAGCCGGCTTCCTCACTAGCGACTCGGCGGCCGAGCCGTTTTTCCTCCACAATGGCTACCTGCCAAACGAAAGCTGCCTGGTTTTCGAGCGCAATTTGGCGAAGGCCGAACCGATTGTCGATCCGCGCTTTCTCACCCTGCGCCGCCGCTACGATGTGCAACTGTTGCCGCAGGCGGAAATACCGTCCTGGTGGCAGGAATGTGTGCTGGGCCAATTCGAGCCGGTGGAGTTTCGGCTGATGGACAAGCTGAGCTCCATGCCGGCCGCGCGGGCATTTGTCTTCGAGATGCAAGGCACCAAGCCCGGCGAACAGGCGGCCGGCATTCTCGATTTGAATGTCCGCCCCGACACGCGCCGCCAGGGCCTGGCCCGCTACTTGCTCGCCAATAGCATGCGCTATCTGCAAGAGCAGTACTTCAAGCGCGTGGAGACGCAGTGCATGGAGTCCAATGAAGCCGGAATTGGCTTGTTACGGAATCTGGGATTTGAGCAAGTCGACACCGGAAGGACGTACCGGAAGCCGGCAACGCCCGCTCCGACGGAGCCGCAATCGGGCGCGACGGCGTAGCCCATGAGCAATTAAGTGGACAAGGCACTATCCCAATGGCTCCAGCAAATTTCCTCTCGGTGTCGCCTCTTCTTCCTGCTGGGCCAGACCTGGCCGAAGCCTTGCGCTTTTACACGGAGCAACTGGGATTCACGGTTATCTGGCAAGGCGGTAGCGGGGCCGGCGTGCAGCGCGGCAACGTGGTGTTCAACCTGGTCGAAAACTCGAATCGCGAATGGGCCGAGAATTGTAGCGTGAGCATCGGCGTGGATGATCTCGAGGCGCTTTATGCGGAATATCGGCATCTCCCTGCTAAGGTCGGTCGTCTGGAAATGAAAGCGTGGGGCCGGCGCGAATTTCACATGATTGTGCCGTCTGGGTTGTGCTTCCAATTCTTCCAGAAGACAGCGTGAGATCATCGCTGCCGGCGGTTTGGCTGCTGCGCGCCTTCCGGGACATTCGCCAGAACTACGGCAGGCGCCGGCGCGTCATTTTCTTCTTGCAATCGGGCGATTCGCGACTACCATTTTGCTTGGGAAGTTCAGCAGAATAGTTTCTTTCGCTTGCTTTTGCTTTGGCTCGCTTGTCGCGAACGGCATGAGGCCCGAATCGGCTTCCGTACTTTGGCGTTGCCTATGGTCGCGATTGCCCGACGAAGGAGGCTAATCATGTCTCACCGCGTTGCTTACCCAGGCAGGTTACAGGCCGTTTGCAGTGTAATCTGCACGTTGACTGCTCTTGCAGCGATCCTGGCTTTTCCGCGACGGCTGCCGGCACAATTCACGCAGGAAAAGCTCACCGAGATCGTCAAGAAGGCGGTCGATAACAAGACTGTGCCATTTCAGCTTCCCTATTTCGAGGCATCCGAAGGGGCCTTGAAGTACAAGTACTGGGGCGTGAAGCGAACCGGCGCCGAGTTCGAAGAGCGCAAGCCGCTGATGTATCCCACCGACTTGCAGTTCCGGGTGGAACTGCTCCGGGCGAAAAAGTACTTGACGCCCGGCCGACGGGAAGGTCAGCTGCTGACTCGAACCTTGACTGCCGAGGAGTTTAAGGTGCTCGAGCCCTACCTCAAAGAGATCGAGTCGATTGTCAAGGAGCAGCTCGCATTGATTGCCAAGCACAAGGGCACGCCGGAGGAGCTTTTGGACAAGCTCGGCGAGCTCGATGGCAAGGCCGACGAGAAATTCGCCGACGCTCTCGCCAAACTGGCCAAACACTGGCGGCTCCAGGAAGCGCAGCCGCTGGTGGAAGGCGCGGCCGCGTACCCTGTCGAGTTTGAAACCAATCCGCCCGGCGGAGAAGTTTTCTACCTTAACCTGGCCGATTACGACCAGGTCGTGGAGGATGGCAAAATCGATAAGAAAGAATGCTGGTTTGCCGCCGGCAAATCGCGAGAAATGAATGTTGGCGACTACCAGTTTCGCGCCTACCTGCCGAACGGCAAAACCGAAACCAGAAAGATGACCATTGCGAAGCCGAGAAATCCCAACGAAGCAATCAAGGTAATTGTGCCCGGCAAGAACTGACAGCGCGGGAGGCCATCCATGTTCTACCCCAATCGTCGCACGTTAACATCCGTTGCCATTCTCTCAGCGAACCTCGTTCTGGCGCTGATTTCGGTGTTGCTTCTCTCCAGACCGGTGCGAGCGGAATTCACGCAAGAGAAACTTACACAGATAGTTAGAAAGGCGGTTGACGACAAATCCGCGCCAACCGGAGTGCTCTTCCTGCGCAAAAGCCAGGAAAGCTTGAGCTTTATGCTCGGCGGCATCAAGCGCACCATCCCTGAGTCCGGAACGAGAACGGCGCTGATGTATCCAAGCGACCTGCAATTCTCGGTGGAAATTACCCGGCAGAAGCATTATGTGCTTGCAGAAGACGGCAAAGCGGAAGCCGTCGAGCGCGTGCTCGACGATAAGGAGTTCGAATGCCTTGCGCCGTACTTGAAAGAAGTGGAATCCATTGTAGGTCAGGAACTCGCGTTAATCGCCAAGCATCAGGGCAAGCCCGAAGATCTGTTGAAGGAGCTACGGAATCTGGATCGGGAAGCGCGCACTAAGTTCGCGGAAGCACTCACGAAACTGGCGACATTTTGGGGCCTCAAGAAAGCAATTCCGCTGTACGCGGCGGCTGCCGCCGCCACGGTCGAGTTTGAAACCAACCCGGCCGGTGGAGAGATCTTCTACCTCAACCTGGCGGACTATGAAGACGCAGTGGAAGCACGGATCATTGACAAGAAAGAATCCTGGTTCGCGGCGGGCAAGAAACGGCAAATGAATGTTGGCGATTATCAATTCCGAGCTTACTTACCGGATGGCAAGGTGGAAACCAGAAAGATAACGATCGTGAAGCCCAAGAACCCGTTTGACCCAATCAAGGTAGTTGTGCCCGGCAATAATTGACCGCCGCCGGCAATGCCGTTCGAGGACGACATGGCGCAGCTATCTTCGTTCAATTGGCCCGCTCAACTGGGCCGGCTTGCTCGATTCGTGGCCACTCCAGCCATCGCCCTTACCCTCGCTACGCTGTTGCCGCTGCTCGACCTCTGGATCTGCTTAGCGCCGCCGTGGCCGGAGCACTGGGTTGTGGTCGTTTTCATGACCGTCCCGGTACCCTTGGCGACGTATCTGCTCGCCCGGCCATTTTTCACATCTCCACGGCGGTTAAAGCAATATCTCCCCCTTTCACTGATCGTGGCCGGCGTTGCCCTGGTGGCGTATTTCTTCCTGTCCGCGCGGTTCATCCATGAGCTGGATGACCGCTTCCACCGCGACGTGGGCGGTTGGGCCTACACAGCCCGCGCCCTGCGCGACAAGGGCCGCAATCCTTCGCTTACCGACCTCGAACTTCTGCACCGCAATGAAAGCAAAGAAGAACGCGTGTTCTCGAGTTCGTCCATCGCGGTCGCGCGCGCCTTGCTCTTACTCACGTGGATTGTCTTGGCAGCCAGCCTCAGCTTGGCGCTGGCGCTGGCTCTATTCCTGAACCGGCAGCGCGAACTCGATGCCCGCATCGGGTCGCTGGTTCCGGAAATCGACGCGTCGATCCGCACCGATCTGCAAACCGCACTGCATACCCTGCGCGATTCCAAAAATGCCAATTTGGTGATTCTCTCGTTGTCGCAGCTTTCGTTGAAAATGCTGGACATCCTGTTTGCGTGGTGCGGCGAAACACGGCCCAGCGACAATCTGCACCAGTGCATCATCCGGGCAAGCACGAGCATCCCCGAATATCCGAAGCTTAAAGGGCTGGATGTGATGCCCCGGCGGATGGCAGAGTATTTGGATACCATTCGTGTCTGCGCCAACCGCGTGGATCACGTTTTGCCGGGCCCGCCGCCGACTTTGTACGAGGCCGAGATCAATCTCAACATGTACCTGGCCGTGTTGGAATGGCTGTACTGCCAGTGCGAGAAAAATCCACATCGATTGGCCAGCATCTACACCGGCCCGCAGGCAACCGAAGGAATGTGAGCGAGCGGTTACATTGAGGATGAATTGGGCGAACCTGGTTCGTATGGCGCATGGCAAGCGTACGATCCCATTCCCCGCTTATCATTCAAAAATCGGTTTCATTTCACGAAATCGCGTTTCGTTTCATGGGGGGTGTCTGTTTTCTCGTGAAACGGAAACGAAACGCCGTTACCACTCGCCCCCCGCTGGCTCTCTGCCGGTCCGCGAGCTACATTAAATTACACCGGATAGGCAAACTTTAACGCCCCGACTGCCTGGCTCATTAGGAGAGGTGAACTGGCTGTCCATCCCCTGAGCACACATGCATTTACGATCATTGTTCGCTTTTCTCTCTCTCCTTCTCCCCACCATTGCGATTGCCGACGATAAGCCGGAGATTCCGCCGGAACTGAAGGGGCTGAAATATCGGATGATCGGCCCGGCCATTGGCGGCCGGGTGAGCCGGTCGTGCGGCGTACCGGGCGACCTGAACACCTACTACGCGGCCACGGCCGCCGGCGGCGTTTGGAAGTCGACCGACGGCGGCTTCACCTGGAAGCCGATCTTCGACGATCAGCCCATTGCCGGCATGGGCTCGATTGCCGTCTCCGCCAGCGATCCGAACGTCATCTACGCCGGCAGCGGCGAGGCCAACATTCGCGGCAACGTCAGCCCCGGCAACGGCATCTACAAATCCACCGACGCCGGCAAAAGCTGGAAGCAGGTCTGGACCAGTATCGGCCAGATCGGCACCATGATCGTCCACCCCACGAACCCGGACATCGCGTTCGCGGCAGTGCTTGGCAACCCGTTTGGTCCGAATGTCGAGCGCGGCGTCTACCGCACCAAAGACGGCGGTAAGAACTGGGAAAAAGTGTTGTTCGTGGATGAAAACACCGGCGCCAGCGATGTGTGCTTTGACCCGAGCAATCCGCGCATTCTCTTTGCGGGCACCTGGCAAACGCGCCGCCGGCCCTGGGAACTCACCAGCGGCGGTCCTGGCAGCGGCCTGTACGTCTCGCACGACGGCGGCGACACCTGGGATTCGCTGAAAGATGCGAAGTCCGCGAAGGAAGGATTGAAACCGGCGGACAAGTTTTTGAAGAACGGCCTGCCGAACGGTATTTGGGGCAAGGTCGGCGTCGGCGTGGCGGCTTCCGATAGCCGGAGGGTGTATGCGCTGATAGAAGCCGACGAGGGCGGCCTGTTCCGCTCCAATGACGGCGGCGAAAGCTGGAGCCGCGTCAATTCCGAGCGCATTCTTCGCCAGCGGGCCTGGTACTACACCACCTTCACCATCGACCCGACGAATGCCGACGTGATCTGGGTGCCGCAAGTGCCGCTGCTCAAAAGCATCGACGGCGGCAAATCCTTCCAACGCGTGCCCGGTTATCACCATGGCGACATGCACGACGTCTGGATCGATCCCAAGAATCCGAAGCGCGTCATCGCTTCTAACGACGGCGGTGTGGACATTAGCACCAATGGCGGCGAATCCTGGTACGCTCCGCCGTTGCCGATCGCGCAGTTTTATCATGTGGCCGTGGATAACCGCGAGCCGTACCACGTGGCCGGCTGCGTGCAGGACATCGGCAGCGCCGCCGGGCCAAGCGACAGCTTGAGCCAAAAGATTTTCTTGAGCGACTGGTACAACGTTGGCGGCGGCGAGGCCGGGTATGCGGTCTTCGATTGG
Source organism: Gemmataceae bacterium (assembly GCA_035307785.1). Taxonomy (GTDB): domain Bacteria; phylum Planctomycetota; class Planctomycetia; order Gemmatales; family Gemmataceae; genus DATGHS01. The sequence goes on along the minus strand of DATGHS010000075.1, from coordinate 6,170 downwards.
TCCGACCCGAATATCGTGTATGCCGGCGAATACGGCGGCACCATTACGCGCTACGACCACCGTACTCGCCAGAGCCGTAACGTCAGCATCTATCCCTTCAATCCGTCTGGCCACGGAGCCGCGGATCTGAAGTACCGCTTCCAGTGGACCGCGCCGATCATGATTTCGCCGCACGATGCCAAGACCGTGTACCACGGGGCCAACGTGCTTTTCCGCACCCACGACGCCGGCGTGACCTGGGAGAAGATTTCCCCCGACCTCACCCGCAACGACAAGAACAAGCAGAAATGGTCGGGCGGGCCGATCACCGGCGATAACACGGGCGTGGAGACATACGACACCATCTTCGCCATTGCCGAATCGCCGGTGACCAAGGGCATAATCTGGGCCGGCAGCGACGATGGGCTGGTGCATGTTTCGCGTAACAACGGTAAGACCTGGACCAACGTAACGCCGAACATTGCCGACGTGCCCGACTGGGGCACGGTCCAGTGCATCGAAGCGTCGCCGTACGATGCTGGCACCGCGTACGTAGTGGTGGACAACCATCGCATGAGCGACTTTTCGCCGCACATCTGGAAGACGATCGACTTTGGCAAAACCTGGAAGAGCATCCACGACACATTGCCAAAGGATGAATACCTGCACGTGGTCCGCGAAGACCCCAAGCAGAAGAACCTGCTGTATGCCGGCAGCGAAAAGGGCGTGTACTTCTCGCGCAACGGCGGCCAGAAGTGGGAGCCTCTGAAGCTGGAGATGCCCACCGCGGCGGTACACGATCTGGTGGTGAAGAATGACGATCTGGTGGTCTGCACCATGGGCCGTTCGATTTGGATTCTCGACGATCTGACTCCGGTGCGACAGGCAAAAACGAGCGGTCTCTTTGCGCCGAGGCCGACGTACCGTTGGCGTGGTCATTTCCATATCACTGTTCCGAACGATCGCAGCGGCGGCGACAATCCGCCGCGCGGCGCGATCATCTACTACCAGTTGCCGAAAGAGCCGGCTAAGAACGCGACGCTGGAAGTCCTTGATTCCGCCGGCAAGCGCGTGACGATTTTCGAAAGCAAGAACAAGGAAGAGAAGGAAGATGAGACGATGGCCGAAGAGGCGCCGCCGAAGCCCAAGAAGCTGAACCTGCCGGCGGAAAAAGGCCTGAACCGCGTGGTATGGGACCTCACGTGGCAAGGGGCCGATGTGATTCCCAATGCCCGAACCGACGCCGGCAATCCCGTCGATGGCCCCCTGGCGTTGCCGGGCAAATACACGCTTAAATTCACCGTCGATGGCCAAACCAAAACGGAATCCCTCACGGTAAAGCCGGATCCCCGCCTTACGATCAGCGAAAATGTCCTCGACGAGCAACTCAAGTTTTCGCTCCAGGTGCGCGAAGAGATCACCCGGCTCACGAAAATTGTGCTCGATCTTCGCAAAGTGCGCAAGCAGGTGCAGGAGCGCGCCGCGCTGCTGGCGAAAGACGAAAACGCCAGGCCGCTTGTCGAGGCCGGCAAGAAGCTCAGCAAGAAGCTCGATGATCTGGAAGGCGCACTCCACAACCCCAAAGCCAAGGTGACATACGACATCCTGGCCCAAAAAGGCGGGGCCAAGCTGTATTCGCAATTCGCCCTGTTATTTGAAATGACCAAAGAAGGCGACGGCCTGCCCACGCAGGGCATGAAGGAGCTGAATGCCGAACTCAGCGCCGATTTGGACAAACGCGACAAGCAATGGACCACGCTGCTAAACAGCGACGCAACGCAGTACAACGCATTGGCCCAGAAGCTCGGCGTGCCGCCGCTGCTGTTGCCAAGCGCGAAGGCAGAACCGCGAAAGCCGATGCCGGAGGTGGGGGAAAAGTAGCAACTCACGGTAGCCACACAAATCTTGTGGGGTGGGCCCAGCACGGATGCGCCGGCCCACCGATTACCGGAAGTCAGCAAGTGCCGGTCCAATTCTGAGCTGTGGCGTATACTGAGCCGGGGCTCACCGCTCAAATACACCCTTCCATCCGCCGGAGGTGCAGCGTGGCCAATCCTTTCAACCTGACGGGGAAAGCAGCCCTGGTGACCGGCGGCAACGGCGGCATCGGCCTGGGGATTGCCCGCGGCCTGGCGCACGCCGGCGCCCGGGTCGCTATCATCGCACGCAACTCCGAGAAGTCGCACGCTGCGGCCAAGACGTTGAACGAAGAGACAGGCATCGCACCGTTGGTCCTGACGGCGGACGTTTCCTCCCCCGATCAGGTAGCCGCGGTTGTGAGCGAAGCCAAAAATGGGCTCGGCCGCATCGACATTCTCTTCAACAATGCCGGCATCAACATTCGCAAGCTCCCGCAGGACCTGGCCCCGGAGGAATGGCACAAGGTCATGGATGTAAATCTCACCAGCGCGTTCCTGATGTCGAAAGCCGTTTATCCGCACCTGAAGCAGAATGGCGGCGGCAAGATCATCAATATCGGCAGCATGACTTCCTACTTCGGGGCGAGTTTCGGTTCCGCATACGCCACCAGCAAGGGAGGCATCGTTCAACTGAGCAAGAGCCTGGCTCTGGCGTGGGCCATCGACAACATCCAGGTTAACGCATTGTTGCCTGGCTGGTTTGAGACGGAATTGACGGATGGGGCCCGGGCCCAGGTTCCAGGACTGTACGAACGCGTGTTGGCCCGCATCCCGGCCGGCCGCTGGGCCAAGCCGGAAGACATTGCCGGTACGGCGCTGTGGCTGGCGAGTCCGGCCAGCGATTACGTAACCGGCGCTGCCATCCCGGTTGACGGCGGCTTTTCGTCGAGCCTGTTTTGAGGGGTCGAGAGTCGGCATGATCGGGGACTCGTCGGAATCGCCGGCAACCGCCGTCTCTCTGGAAGTTGGGTCGAACGGTTTGCATTGCCCGCCCATCCAGCCGGCGAATTGCAGCTGCGACAGTATCATTTTGTAACCAATTGACAAAGTGCGCGACGGTGGCTGCTGCCCTAAGTCATTGAATTGCCGTCCCTTACGGCGTGCGCAACGCGCCTTCGCACACATTGATACATTTTGAGTGCTGGTTGGTGGTTTCATGAGTTGATTGGTGGTTGGGTTGCTTGGTTCGTTGGTGGGTTCATTCGTTGATGGTTCCAAGGTGAATAGCGCGCGCCGCCACGGCTGCCGCCGATACAGAATTTGTGCGGGTGTAGCATTTTATTGCGGTTTTGTAGCATTGTGTAGCATCTCTCGAATCCCCGCCTTCCCGCCGCGCGGACCCCAAGCCGCCAAAGGATACGATCCGGTTTGGAGAATGCAAATCGGAAATTAGGAAAGCGCAGTTGGGGGAGTTTAACGGGCAATTGAGTAAGCAATCTCCGGAATTCGCGAAGAATGTCGGATGGCCCGATACTGCCCTTCGATCCGGTTTTGGAAGTCCCGGCCTCGCCGTTGAGAATTGAGAAACGTGATGGCGGGAGAAATGGCTGACAGCTTGCGGGGTGCCGAATAGCCGAAAAAGAATGACGGATCGCGAATACCGAATGCCAAACCCGAATGCCAAAGTGCGGGGCCATCGCCAAAAATCTTGCCAGTTTGATGTCACATTTCCCCAGCGTTTGCGCTAGGCACATTAGCGGGGGATGAACAATGGGTTCAACCCCGGCAACTCGCAACTACACTGGCCATGCTTTTATGGCCGCATCATAAGGAACCACGAGTCATGAAACGCTTCTTGACGAAATTCTTTGGTCCGGCCCGTAGCACGCGCCGGCCGCAGCGCCGTGCCAGTCTGCAGCTCGAGGCCCTGGAGGGCCGCCTGGTGCCGACCACCCTCATACTGAACGGTTCGACCTTAAACATCAGCAACATCGCAGCGGGCGACACGATTAAGATTCAGTGTCTGCAGAACGCGAACAGTTTGATGGAAGTGTTGGACAACGGCAACGTGGTAAATGGCGAAAAGTTCTACAAGCTTGGACTCAACACCATTAACATCCAGGGCTCGAGCAATAACCAGGTGATCGTCGATGACAGCAACGGCATGCCGTTCGGTCCGGGGACAAACATCAACCTGTCTGGCGGCATCAGCAAGCTGTGCCTGCAAGGCACCCGTACTGTCGCCGGCGACGAGACGTTCGTCGCGGGGAGCGAAACAAAGATAGCTAACGTGGTTCTGCTGAAGCCCGCCACCATCAGTCTGGATAACCTGACGTTCACCCTCCACGGCACACCCACGGTGGTCGATGAGATCCCGATCACCGGAAATCTCACCGTACAAGAGTCCTCCAGCGGGGCGCAACTGAGCCAGAACGGCTTCGGCTCCTTCAATATCCCCGGTACTGCGTGCCTCCAAGAACTGGGCATTGGGGCAGGCACATCCCTTGTATTCTCCCAGAAGCCTAACGTCATACTGTCGGTTAACGCGCCGAATGCCAGCACCTTCCTAGACCCCGCGTCAGCAACCGGGTTGAACTCCTTCCAAGTCGAGATGGAAGGCGCAGGCGACGTGCTACGCATTCAAGGAACCGAGGCTGGCGTGGCAACCTACGTCTTTGGCCAGAATAGTGGCCAAACCGTTCTCGTTGGTACCACCTACGGCGGCCCCGGCGCAGTGTACGGCAGCGTGAACGTCACGTGCTACGGCAGTAACGCAAACGTGGACATATGGACAAATAATGCGGAGGTGGACATCCAGGGCAACTCAACGACCAACGTCGTGATCGGAGGAACACTGGATAACGGTTACACGACCCAATACATCGATGCCAACATTGTGGTCAACGGCGCCTCAACTTTGGTGGTCGATGACGCCGTCAACGCACCGCAGTATACGAATGCGAACGGGGTCATATCCGGCAACGGCCTGTTCGGCAACAATGGTGTGACAGTCAGCTACTCTAACGTGCTTCTTGCCGGGGTCATAGAAGCGTAAAGATTTAAGGGTGGTGAAGCTGTAGAAAAAGGCGTCGGGAAACGTTGTCAAATAAGAACGTTTCCCGACACCTTTTTTACTCATGCTGCCAACTTACGCACGTTCGTTCGGCGAACCGGTTTCGGAAATCCCAGCCTCGCCGTCGAGAATTGGGAATCGTGATGGCGGGAGAAATAGCCAGCAGCTTGCGGGGTGCAGAATGGCCGGAGAAGAATCTTGGAAGTCCCAGTACTGTTCCGATTTCGTTTTCCAAGGAAACCGCATTCGCCCGGAACGTCGAACGGCCCGAGCAGCCAAATTCCCAATACAATCTCAACGCGGTTGCCCTCTCAGAATCTTTACTTTCACCCGAGGTTGCCATGAGACAGATTAGCATCCTTGTATTCGCTCTCGTAGTGATGAGCGGCGTTGTGGCATTGGCTCTGGCCGGCGAGAAAACCATCGACAAGGCCAAGCTGGTAGGCAAATGGAAATTGGTCATGATTGACGGCAAGGTTCCGCCTGTTGATTCAATTTTTGAATTCAAAAAGGATGGCAATTTGATCATCACTTTTGCAAAAGACGGCGAAAGCAGAAAGGTGGAATCGACGTATTCAATTGAAGGAGAAAAGATTACAGTCGTTGTCAAGAAGGCGGGCGGTGACGACAAGAACACCGAAAAGATTTCGCTCGATGGCGACAAATTGGTGATTACCAAAAGCGATGGAAATAAGAGCGAATTCGAAAGAATCAAATAGCCGCACGAAATTGCTGGCTAAAACCGTACCTATTCGGAAAAGCGGACAACGTCGTCTGCGGCGTGGCGAAAATGTGGCGGCGCGAGGCATGACACCGTCCACGACCGAACGACAGAATTAATCTCACGGTTCCGCCGGCGACCAGTCCTTCTCTTCGACGATCAGCGTGATCGAGAATCGTCCGCGAAAAAAGGACGCGCCTTGGCTTCCGAGGCCCCTTTACGGGTCAGCGGTCGGGCCGACGTACGAATTACTTGTCCCCCGCCAACGCCCAAAGCCTCGTACCGTCACTGCCACCGCTCACTAGGGCTTTCCCATCGGCGGAGAAGGCAATCGATAGCACCCAGTTCTCGTGTCCGCGAAGCGTCCGCTTCAACTCGCCCGTGCCCACGTCCCAGAGCTTGATTTCCTTGCGGATTGCCGCTGCCAGCGTCCGGCCGTCGGGCGAAATGGCCAGCCCCCGCAGTTGTTCCCCCCCGCGGAATTCCCGCCGCACCTCCCCGGTCCGCACGTCGAACAGCCGGATGGACCCCGCGGTGG
>DATGHS010000074.1:0-8412 GCA_035307785.1 Gemmataceae bacterium | reverse complement strand
AAATATGAATGACCGATTTCGCCGGCCCTTCCTTGCTGGGACCATCGCGCTCTTCATTATCAGCGCGAGCAGTCAGTCGGAAATAGTCGCTCAACGATAGGCCAAGGGCGCCCACTACACCCACCTGCAGGAACCAGCGCCGCGACGGCTTGCGGAAATGCGCCGGATCATCGTGCCAGGTTCCACGAATAGCGTCGCTCATGCTCGCGTTCTCCGAAAGAGGGAGGATGGAAACACCGTCTTGGCAGATTGTCGTAGTTTATTGAAACGCCTTGGGAGGGAGGGCGGCGCTTTCGTTCTAATCGATTCTATCCGGCGGGTTGATGCAGACTACGCATTAGGCTAGGGCAACCAGCAGCGAAAGTCAACCGCATTAGTAAGAAAAATACTCTTTCGCGAGAGAGAATGTTCCGGTAACAACTGCATTTTTGGCCATTTAACTTCTCGAACCATCTCGTCGCAACTCGCTTATGGACATGGTGAAAAGGTTGGCATGGAACTGGGGCTAATCCGTATCGAGCCGATCCACCCCGCTCGTTTAAACTACTTTCGTTAGATCCGCTTCGCCGCGAAAATCCGGTATCTGGATAAACTTGTGGAATGGCGGATTTGGGGGGAAGTTGCTAAAGGCCGAAAGAGAGGCAGCCGAAATAAGGTAGCAGGACTTCGGACCCAAGCTTCTGGGAGACGGAAGACTGGGAGGATATGTCCGAAGCGTGTGGGAAGGCACGGGCTGGATGTTTTCTTGGAGAAAGCAACCGGCTCCTCAGCCATGGACCCGCGCCGACACAATCCCCATATGGAGGTTTGACCGTGAATGCTGCGTTTCTCTTGCTAACGACAGCCTGGATGGCGGGCGCTGATCCAGCCCCCGCTCCGGCTGCCCCGGCGGCCCCGGCCGTCGTTTCCACTGGTTCGTGTTGTGGCGGCTGCGGCGCTTGCGGCAGCTGCTGTGAAGCTCCTTGCGGCGGCGAAAAGCACCGCGTTGGTCTGTTCGGTCGCTTGTTCGGTCGCCATCACAAAGAAGGCTGCGGCGCCGAATCGTGCTGCCCGGCTCCGGCTCCGTGCTGCCCGGCTCCGGTTTGCTGCAAGCCCGTGTGCCCGCCGCCGTGCCCGGCGCCATGCTGCCCGGCTCCGGTCTGCTGCAAGCCAGCTTGCCCGCCGCCATGCCCGGCGCCGTGCTGCCCGGCTCCGGTCTGCTGCAAGCCAGCTTGCCCGCCGCCATGCCCCGCTCCGTGCTGCGCCGCTCCGGCTCCGTGCTGCAAGCCTGTGTGCCCGCCGCCCTGCTGTGAAACCAGCTGCTGTGGCGAAGAGCACAAGAAGGGCTACTGGGCTCGCTTCACCGGCATGTTCCACCGTCACCACAAGGAAAGCGGCTGCTGCGGCGGCTGCGACGCCTGCTCGGCTCCGTGCTGCGGCGGCGCCATGCCGGCTCCGGCCCCGGCCACCCCGCCGGCTACCACCCCGCAGAAGATGCCAACCATCGGCTCGAACGGCACGATCATCACCCCGGCGAAGATCGGCATCGAGCTGGAGGGCCCCAAAAACCCTTTTGATCTGGCCCGTCGGTACCAAGGGAAGGCTTCGGCTTCCCCCGATTACAGCAAGCTCACGGGGCAGCTGTTTTTCGTGCATACCGACGGGGGCGTCTGGGTAGTTCGTTATGCCCCGATTTCTCAGGAAGATCGTTACGGCGGCTCTGTGGTCTTGGCCCGCGACATCGACATGGCCAACTATGAAGATGGCGACTTGGTCAGCATCCAGGGCGAAGTCCTCGCGAATAGGACGAGCCTTCCTCTGGGAGGCGCTCTCTACCATGCCGCGAAGGTCAACCTGGTCGAGAAAGGCCAGTAAGCCGTAGCCGGAAATGGATTTCCTGAAGGAATCAAAGCCAACGCCCCGAATGGACCCAAATCCATTCGGGGCGTTGGCGTTTTCCAGCAAGGCGCTTGCGGTTTCGTCGTGAAAGGTGGAATCAGTCCTTAGAAATACTCGTAGTTTCATCGCGTGCAGTCTCATCTTCGACCATCATGCTGCTCATCCGAACCCTGAAGATTGCCTTTCCCGGTTCTTTAGCCTTACATTTCACTCGCAAATAGGTGTCATCACGAGGCCTCAATTCCGTTATTGGCTCAAAGTTGATTTCGCGCCCTTTCCGGACAAATGAGGTTGGCCTGTTGGCCGATACGAATTCCAAAACGTCCGGGATAATGCATTTCAGCTTTAAGGTGCGATCTGGGACTGTCATAAGATTCGTAATTCGAATCTCAAATTCACAGATGTCGCCAATATGAAGCTCCCTTTCCGACGCACTGACCTCGATAAGAGGGTACCACAGACCTTGCCAGCCGCCTGGAAAGACTATCTCCGCATGACTTCGTCCGTTTTCACGGACTACGATCTTGAATTGGTTTTCGAAAGGTTGCAGGAAGCGAACCCGCAAAATAACGTCGCGTGATTGGCCAGCATCAATTTCGCTAATCTGCCAATGAACGGTTCGCGTCTTTTCGTCGAATTGTCCATCCTCGCCGGCTTGCAAGAACCCGTAATTGATCGGAATCCTCGCATCGACAGTTACGTTCCTCGCCGGCGTTTTGCCGCCATTTGTAACCCGAACCGTGTACGTGGATTCAGAGCGCGGAAGCGATTTCGGATGTACCACCTCGAGTTCGAGAAGTGGTGCCACAGGTGTCATGGGCGTTTGCGCGATCACAGCCGACACTTCGCTCGCCAAGGTAAGAGCCAAAACTGCGATGACTGTCAGATAAGCTCGGCCTTTCATGTTTCGCTCCCAAGTCCTGGCGAGATCGGAATCTTGCCCCGCATAATTGCGAAACCCCACTGACGGCGTCCGTGCCGGCAATGGGGTTCGCTTCCGTTCAAACCCTTCGACTCCGTACATCAATCCGAGTAGATGCGGGTCGCTTCTTCCTTTGTCACCGGCTCTTGCAGCAGCGTGCTGCTGATGCGGCCTTTGAAGATGGCCACACCCGGGGTCACGCCCTTGCAGGTAACGCGGAAGATGGCATCGGCACGCGGGGCCAGCTTCGGAATCGGATCGAAGACGATTTCCGAACCGTTCTGGACATAGCGAGCCGGGCCCGTGGCGCCCTTGAACTGCATCTTGTCGGGTACGATGCAGACGAGCTTTACGTCGGTCTCGGTCTTCGAACCGGTGTTGGTGATGCGAATCTCGTACACCGTTTCGGCGCCCACTTCAATCGGGTCTTCGAGATCGACCATTTCGAGCAACATGGCCGCCAGACCTTCCACCTTCGTGACGACTTCCACATCCTGCTTCAGGCCGCGCGAAGCCTGGGCCTGCGCCTTGAAGTGGTGTTCGCCGACGTTGATCGCCATGACTTCCATCTTCACCTCACGGCTTTGGCCGGGGCCGACTTCGCCCAGGAACCACTGCACGGTGCGGGTGGAGAAGTCGTGCCGGCCGCCGTTGTCGGCCGTCATGAACTTGAAGCCGGCCGGAACTAGCACATTCACGGCCACGTTGGCGGCCGGAGCGTCGCCCGGATTGGCAACCTTGATCGTGTAGGTGGCCTTGCGGTCGAGATACCGCAGCTTGGGGCCGGCCACTTCGAGATCGATCCGCGGCATGATCACGTTGACCGCGGCCTTATCGGCTGCCTTCAGGCCGCCTTCGGCCTCGGCCGTCGCATCGCAAACCTGTTCGCCGCCCGACTTGGCGGCGCAGATGACCTGCACCGAGCGGGTTTCGCCGGCGGCCAGGCTGCCGATGTCGTAATCGATACCGCGGCCGCGAGCGTGTTCGAGGCCTTCGCTCAAATTGGCGTGAATCTTGACCTGGTCGGCCGGATGATCGCCCGGATTGCTGACCGTAAGCAGGAACGTGCATGCATCGTTGACCAAGACCTTTTCCGGAGCCGTGGCCTTGATCATCAGCTTCGGTTCGCGAACGCGGATGGTCATGGCGGTGGCGCCGGTGAACGTCACCCATGCCTGGCAATTGATGTCGCCCTTGCTGGCGCAGGTGAGCTTGAGCATGAGGTTGCGTTCTTGCTTCGGCAACAGGTTGCCGACTTCCCACATGAGCACGTTGCCTTCCTGCAACGCCTTCGGCTCCGTGGCCACGACGGTGACGCCTTCGGCCACGCGGACCCGCACGATGACCTGGGAAACGCCCAGATTGCAGACGTTGCGGACGACCAGGGAATAGTCGGCCGGCTGATTGACCTTGGCGGCCGGCGGGCCGATCCACTCGACGCTGACGGCCGGTTCCTGACGGCCCGTGGGGTTGTCTTCATTCTGAGGATGGCCATCGCGCTCGATGCGCGCGGAGCCCACGTCGACCTGCGCGGCCGGGGTCGGCGGAAACTCGTTCTTGATCGGTGCAGACGGACCATCAACTTTTGGCAAGTCGGTCTTGGGCAGATCGACCTTCGGCATCACGGGCTTGGAAAGTTCATTGTGGATCGAGGCCGGGGCGTTCTGCTTCGGCAAAGTCGGCAGCACCGGCGAAACGTCGAGCGGCTTGAGGCCTTCGGGCGCCGGCGCGCCCACCGACGGCGTGGCCGGCAGCGGAGCGTTCGGCAGCGGAACAGTAGGCAGCGGGGCCGACGGCAACGACGGGCCGTTCGGCAGCGGGGCTGACGGCAACGACGGGCCGCCCGGCAAGGAGACCGGAGGCGGGCTGCCCGGAGGCAGCGTATACGGGCTGCTGGCCGGCGGCTGTTGCCCCGGCGACTGGGCTAACACAAAGCGCGCAAAGCCGGCGATGCCCAGGCCCAGCATCGCCAGCAATGCCAATTTGGTCAGACGGTTCATCTCAATCCTCCCCACATCAAACAGGAAATATTCCAAATACCGCGTTGGGCTTCGCTCGCACCATCGGCGTAAAACCACACGTCGGGGGCGGACTATAGCGGCAAATGAAAGAGGGTCAAGGTCGAGTTCGGCGGCATGGAACAGCCTTGAAATGCACCGGACCGACGACCTGGCGATTGCTCGATTTGCCCGATTTCCGAATTCCGCGCGTTCGGCCTGTATTGCCCAGTAAAGTCTCCAAGCGATTAGCTCAAATCCGCTCAAGGTGCGCGCGTGCGCGCTAATTCGGGTAGACGTAAGTCCTTTGCCAAACAGCTGTTTCGAGCGTGCGCATCGCGCCTTTGCACAGCTTGAGCTAATTGTGCGTTGAACGGGGCTCGGGGCGGTACCTGGGGCGGTACGTGGGGCGGACCCCGGGCCGGTACCTTGAGCGGTGCTTGAGGCGGTATCGTGAGCGGTGCGGTTGCTGGCGTTATGATTGGTACGCATGAAAGCTCCCGATCATTTTCTGGTTCCCAAACTCCTGTTTGGGAACCGGGCTTGTGCGAAACTCCGTTTCGCGAAGCAGGGTTTCGCGACCAAGGCGTCCCCAAACGGAGTTTTTGAACGAGGTGGAGATTTTTTCAGGGGTGTAGCATTCTGTTGCAAATGTGTAGCATTCTGTAGCACCTAATGAATCCAAGGGCGGCGACGGGTGCAATTCAAGCCGCCGAAGGATACGATCCGGTTTGGCGAAGTCAAATGAAATGGATTACGACTATCGGCCGCAGCGCGCGGGGAAGGCTCAAACCGCCGTTCGCTCGTGCAGGCGCAGCGTGCTGTCGATGGCTGCACGAATCGGTTCGGGTTGGGCGTCGGCCAGCAGGTCCAGCGGGCTGGTGATGCCGGAAACACCTTTCCGCGCGACATGGGTGTAAATCATCGTCGTTTCCAGACTTTCGTGCCCCAGCAGCAATTGCACCGAGCGAATGTCGATGCCGCGCTCGACGAGGTGCGTGGCAAAGCTGTGACGGAACGTGTGGCAGTGAATACGCCTGTCGAGCCCGGCGGCGGCGCCGGCCAACACCACTGCCCGCTGCACCGAAGCCGGATAAATGTGATGCCGCCCGGTTCGGCCTGTGCGGGGGCATTGCGATAGCTGCCGCGAAGCAAACAGAAATTGCCAGCCGAAATCCCGCTCCGCGGCCGGGTATTTGCGCGCCAGAGCGTACGGCAGATCGACGCGCGCTACGCCGCGCGCCAGGTCGCGATCGTGCAGAGCGCGCCGCCGTTCGCGCCGGGCTTCCAAGTCCCCTCGAATCGATTTTGGCAACATCACGATTCGGTCCTTGTTGCCCTTGCCTGCGCGAACTACCAATTGATCGCGCTCCCAAAGCACGTCGTGCACGCGCACCTGGCAGCATTCGAGCAAGCGCAACCCGCAGCCGTAGAGCAGCCCCGCCATGAGCCTAAAGTTGCCCTCGGCTCCCTGGACGTGGGCGAGCACCGCTTGCACTTCTTCCGGCGAAAGGACGACCGGTAGCCGCTTGGGCCGGCGGGCGCGTATCGCGTCGAAACGGCCTAGATCAAGTTCCAGCACTTGCTGATACAAAAAGACCAGAGCATTCAGAGCCTGGTTTTGGGTGCTGGCCGAGACACGTCCGGCCACAGCCAAGTGCGTCAGAAATTGTTGCACTTCGAGGGCGCGCAGGTCACGGGGATGCCGCACGCCGTGAAAGCGAATGAAACGCGTGATCCATTGCACGTAACAATATTCGGTGCGGGGCGAATAATGCCGCAGCCGCATGACCTGGCGCACCTGATCGAGCAAGCGCGGCGGCCGCACCACGGGCATGGGGCCAAGGTCTTGCTGCAACAGCTCGCGGTAGAGGAATTCCAGCCCTGCCTGGGCCGCCGCCAAAGCGGGCAGCGGCTGGGGCGACGTTTGGGCGATGTTATGCAGGAAGCGGGCAACATCGGCTTGCCCCAGTTCGCGCGGATGACGTTTGCCGTGAAAGAGGATATAGCGCCGGCAACAATCTTCGTACGCGGCCACCGTGCCGGCGTCGTGACCTCGTTGCAGAGCAAGTTGGCGCAATTGGTCCAAGAGGCGCGGTTGCTGCGTTGACGCTGGTGGGTCGGAAGCGATGACAGGAACCACGGCACGCCTCCCCGAAAGAGTGCTGGATTAGTGTATAAACGTATAGTAACTGGGTGTAATTGGCAACAGGAAAAATGAAAAAAAGGAAAACAGTTTGTTGACGCGATCAGGCCGGTCTGGTTTGATGAGAGAAACCGAAATATACTGACCGGCGCTGTAATATGCTGACCGGCGCCGGTGCATAGCGACTTGAGCTCGGTGCATAGCGACTTGACCCGGTCGGCATAATCACCAGTTCGCCGGCTTGGTGTTGCGTGATGCTTCCAACCCGCTCAGACATCGTCGGCGTCTGGAGCGAGGATCTCGGCTACTTGGCCGATCTTTCGGGCGACACCCGTATCGAGTTTCGTGCCGACGGCAGCGCCGAGGTCGTCAGTTCCAGTGAGCGAATCCAAATACGGTGGGAAGCCCCGGCACCGGGCCAGCTCATCCTGATAGTTGAAGGGGGCCGAATGGGACCGTTCGACGTGCGGACCAGCAAACAGCGTTTGCCTCTCGGCGAATATACTGTTCTCGAATCAAGCGGTGGGCTTCTCCCGTTTGATCGCCGGCGATTCACGAGAGTGGAGTAGCTGGCCACCGACGCGAGACCGCCAGTGTAGCGAGGGCCGGCCACGAAGAATGACAGGTTCCTGTCACTGAATGTGGCGTGCGCCGGCGAACCAGGCGTTGCACCACGACCGGGCCGTATTCTGTTTTCGCGCGACACTACGCCGTAGCAGCGGCCCCGGCGGGTGAACTGTTGCGTTCGGCCTCAAAACATGAGACCACGTGCGCACGAACTGGAGTCGGGGCTACGTACTCTCTTCTGCGATTCGCTCCGGGAATGCGGGTCGGGGGGCGAGGCCGCAGATTGTCTGCGTTCGCGGGGCGCGTCTGGCCAGCTCGATGAACTGGCCGCCGAAAACGAAACGGTCTTGACCGAATTGGAGCAGACCAGCAAGCCCAGGTGCGCTGTCTTAAACCGGCCCGAACTCGTCCATTTCGCGGCCGTTCTCGGGTCGTCGGACACAACGCTGAGACAGTTACTGCGTGCCGTGGAGAGTCCGGTGGCCGCGAGTTACTTTCCGCTCAGTGGCATCTGGCGGTCCTACGCGGCAGCACTGGTAAACCTACATCGAGGAGGCAGCACTCCGGTTACCATACCGAAGCCAAAGGGGCACGAGAAATACTACCTGCCCTACGTCCGATACATGACCGCCGCGGGCGTTCAGGAAATGGACGCTGCAAGGGTCGCAGTTGCGGAGAGCTTCGAGGCCCGGAATCGGGACCGACGGTTTACTGACTGGCTTGGTCTGGATGGCGATGGCGAGAGGCCCGTGCGTTGGGACTTTCGGTTGTTCGCGATCGACGCCGGCCGAACAGTCTTATGGCCTCCCCGACTTAAATAAAAACAACGCGGACGGTCGCTCCGTCGGCTGACGACGTGTGGCGTTCGTTTTTATCAAGCCCTCCGAAGTCCGCGACTGTCG
>DATGHS010000073.1:0-11177 GCA_035307785.1 Gemmataceae bacterium | reverse complement strand
CATCGCGGCAGCATACTCTTGGGAAATCGAGCGCACCTGCGGCGCGTCGAGCATCTCGTTCACGCTCGAATTTGTGTTAGGACAATTCAACGTCTTGCTGGCGCTGACTTTCTGTGCGGCCACACAGCCCCAGACGCGATCCTGACTCCCTTCCACCTTTGCCGCACCGCGGACACCCTTGGGCGCCAGTGCTGGATTGACGCTAAAGCCGAATTTCTTGCCTTTTTCGCCTTCGGTCCAGCGGCTGTGCTCGACGCAAAATGTGGGCACCGACGTTTTGCCGCTTTTCGGCGGAATCACCAGGCTCGAGACAATCGTTCGGTCCTGCTTGCCGCCGACGAGCCGTTCCCCTTCTTGCAAGTACAGCGGCCGGTCGCTCTGGTTCTCGATCAACAAAGCGCGCACCTGTTCTTGCTCTTGCTCCGTAATGGTCACGAGGCCCTCCTTCAATCCTTCATCCAGCGTGAGGAAATCCTGCGTGTCCTGATGGCTGGAGCAAAGGAGAAAGACGGTGAGGTCCTGATGCGTAAACGGACCCTGAATTTGGAATGAAGCGCCGTCGATTTCCACTTCGGCGGATGGCTTTTGGACGACCGGTTGTTCCTTGTGCGGTGCGCCGATTCGAAACCCCAAAGTCAGAAACAACATGGCCGCAACAGCGGCCGAGCAGACGGCTGCAATGCGAAACATGATTTTACTCCTTGGCGATATTCGGTTTGGCATCGGCGACTTAGCGGCGTCGTGCAAAACTCGCATGGTGGAAGTAATAAGCTCGTCGGTCGGGCCGGGTGGCACCGAAATCGAGCGCATTGCCGTGACGGCCTGTTCGAGCAAATCGGCGGGTGGACGGCTATTGGGCTCGATCATGGTTTCACCTCCGCCGACTGGCGTGCGCCGACTGGCTCATGACTGCGTAGCCGCTCGCGCAAACCCTGACGCGCTCGATTTAACAGCACGCCCACGTGATTGACGGTAAGCCCAAGCTGGCCGGCGATTTCCGCGTAGCTGAGGCCGTCCAGGCTCGCAAGACAGAAGACCTGCGCCTGGCGCGAATCGATTTGTGCCAAGGCCAGGCGCAAATGTTCACTCAACTCACTTTCCACCGCGGCCTGCTCCGGCCGCGGCAGCCGGCAGGTTGCTGTGCTCTCCTCGATCAATGGCCGCAGCCTCTGAGTTTGCCGCAAGCGCTGGCGAAGATGCTCCAGCGCCCGGGCAGTTCCCAGTTGCCGCAAGAGGCCCGGCCAGTTGTGGATAGTCTCGGTGCGCGACAGCACGAGCGCGGCCATGAACGTCCGCTGAAAGCAATCGGCCGCGTCGGCATCGTGGCGCAGCAGCCGATAGACGGTCGTCCACACCAGTGGACCGTGCTGTTGCACGATTTGGGACCAATCCACCACCTGAAAACTCCCGGTGAGCGTGGTCGCGTCAAGATGTTGTCGATGGCGGTGGCGATTTTCTTACAGGAATCGGCTTAAGAACTCGTAAAACAATGAACCACTGATTACACCGATGACGCGGATAAGAAACCCCAGGAAATGATGTGTATCCTTCCGCCATAAAGCGCGTTTGTACTTTTTTATCCGTGTTATCAGTGTAATCCGTGGTTTGTTCTTTTAAGCGCCTTAAATGAAAGAAACCAATCGAGGTGGCCCCAGACTCATTTTCGTTTGCGCTCCTCCATCAGGCGAAAATCATTGGAATCGCCAACCAACACCATATCCGCCATTCCGAGAAACAAGCCCGTGCCCACGACTCCGGGGATGGCGCGAATGTCTGCTTCAAGCTTAGTGGCATCCGCAATCGGCCCAATCCGGCAATCGAAAATGTAGTTGCCATTGTCGGATGTAAACGGGCTTCCATCCTTCAAGAAAAGGACCGGCTCGCAGCCCAGATTGCGCAGCCGGTGTTCACACAATGGTACTCCGAAGGGAATCACTTCCACCGGAAGCTTGCCCCGGTTGCCGAGCTTGGGCACGAGCTTTTCTTCCCCCACCAGGATGATGAGCCGGCTCGATGACGCCGCCACGATCTTTTCCCGAACCATGGCCCGGCCATAGCCCTTGATCAGATCGAGATTCGGGTCCACTTCATCAGCGCCATCGACGGTCACGTCGAGAATTCCCGCGTCGGCAAGCGTCGATAACGCAATCCCTTCCTGCTTCGCCAACTTCGCCGTGGCCTCCGATGTCGGCACGCCGGTCACGCGCAGCCGGCCGCTGCGCACGCGCTCGCCAAGGGCACGCACAAACGCTTCGGCCGCACGGCCGGAACCCAGGCCGATGCGGCCATTGTCCGGCACCAATTCCACGACGCGCTCGACGATGGTCATGGCAGGTGTTTCCTTCAATCGGCGCCTGCTTGTAGTTCCGCCTTCAGGCGGAATTGCGATGTCTTCGTTCCGCCTGAAGGCGGAACTACAAACAATGCCAGTGGCAAACGCCCTGGTTCTGTATATTCCTGAAAGCAATCGCTTCTATTCCCCTAATAGAGATCGCACCATGATTCCGATTCTCATGCTGGCGCTGTCACTTGGCGCTGATCCACTTGAGGCCGATGTGATTCTGCAAGGCGGCACAGTTTTCGACGGCAGCGGGCAGCCCGGCATGGTGGCCGACGTGGCCATCAAGGGCGAGCGCATCGTCGCCACGGGCAAGTTCACCGCAGCCGGCAAGCCGAAGGTCATCGACTGTACCGGCCTTTACATCGCTCCCGGCTTCATCGATCTGCACACGCATTCCGACGATCCGCTTACCCAGCCGGGCACCAGGTACAACCGCAATTACCAGCAACAGGGCGTAACGCTCGTGATTACCGGTAACTGCGGGGCCGGGCCGGTCGATGCCGCCGGCTATTTCGCGAAGATGGAAAAAGGCGGCATCGGCACGAATGTCATTCATCAGGTGCCGCACAATAATCTGCGCGCTCAAGTGATGGGCAATGTCAACCGCGCACCGACCGCGAACGAACTCGCAGCGATGGAGAAGCTGGTCGATAAAGCCATGAGCGATGGTTGCTTTGGCCTATCCACGGGGCTGATCTACAACCCCGGCATTTATTCGAAGACGGAAGAGATCATTGCTCTGGCGAAAGTGGCGGCCAAGCATGGTGGCCATTACGCCAGCCACATTCGCGGCGAAGGGGCGGACGTTCTGGCGTCGATTGAAGAAGCGCTGCGCATTGGCAAAGAGGCTGGCTTACCCGTGCATATCTCGCATTTAAAGGCATCGGGGCGGCCAAACTGGGGCAAGTCGGCCGACATTGTGGCGCTGATCGAAAAAGCTCGGAAGGCTGGGCAAGTAGTCACGGCCGATCAGTATCCCTACGTGGCGAGCAGCACGTCGCTGCGGGCCACGCTGATTCCGGCTCGCTACCGCGAAGGGTCGCAGGAAGACTTTCTCCGGCGTCTGAATGATCGCGAGCAATTGCAGAAGTTAAGCGAAGCGATAGAAGCGGAACTGAAACACATGCGCGAGGGGGCCGACTTGCGCATCGCCCGCTACACCAAGAAGCCACAATGGCAAGGCAAAGACCTCGTCACCATCGCGAATATGGAAGGGAAGACGCCGCTCGACATTGCGCTAGAGATCGAACGAAACGGCAGCGCGCAAATCGTGCATTTCAGCATGAGCGACGAGGACATGCGCTTCATCATGAAGCAGCCGTGGGTAGCAACCGCCAGCGACGGCGGATCGATGATTCCCAGCAATACGGTGCCACATCCACGCAGCTACGGCTGCTTCCCGCGCAAGATCGGCCGCTTCGCAATTGGCGAGCAGTCGCTGCCGGTGGAGCAGGCCATCCGCAGCGCCAGCGGCTTGCCCGCCGACATATTGCGGCTAACCGACCGCGGCTACCTGAAGAAAGACTACTTCGCCGATATCGTAGTCCTCGACCCGAAGACCTACCGCGACACCGCGACCTTCGACAAGCCGCATCAGTATGCAACGGGAGTCAAATGGCTGTTGGTCAACGGCCAGGCCGCCATTGCCAACGGGGCGGATACGAATGTGCTGGCGGGCAAGGTGCTGCGGCATACGAAGAAGTGAGTTATCCTCAGGTTTGGATCCGGAGAAAATAGGTCTGCTGCCGAATTCGTTGCAGAACTGTTGGGGTGGGTTCGCCAGTTGGGTGCAACGAATGCAACAAAGCAACGAATTGACCGCGCGGGCCCATTCGATGACCTAAGGCTTTATGGAGGAAGAACTTGTGGCGGAAGCAATCGTGTAGCTGCGGTAACTAGCCTTCATTGCCGGTTCCCGCGACATTCGCCGCTAGGGCCGGCGCGCAACGAATGGTGGTCTCAGTTCAATTGGTGGCCGGTTAGCCCGAAGCGCGCGAGCGAGGGAACGAGAAAACGCCCGCGCTGGGCGCTTCGGGCTAGCCCACCGTTATTTTAGCTTGGAAGGTCGATTAGGCTGGGCCATGCACGGCCGCGCTGGCTGACCGGGGTCACTTTCCATACATCGGAACGCCCGACCAAACATTCACTCTGCCCTCGAATCCACCGGTAAAAAGCTCGTTCTTCGTTGGGTGGAAGCAGATCGCCGCTATACCGGTATTTTCAACTTTGTAGACCGCGTAGGCCACACGAGCACGGTTTAGGTACGCGATATCCCGCTCCAAAACTGAAGTATCAAAGAACAGGATCTCGCCTGCGCCACAGCTGACCGCTAATGTCCGGCGGTCGTTGGAAACGGCCAGTGCCAATGGTGAATCCCCGACTGTTCGCAGTCGGTTGACGTAGAATCCATCATCGTCCTTCCGGCCCACCCAAGTCATCATCTGTAGGTCGTCGCCAATGCTGATCAACGTCCGGTTTTGGCCAATGAAGGCGACACTGCGCACGCTCTTGGAATGCTCCTTTTTTGATTCCACTTTTTTCCAATTGCGGGTGTCCCAGAACCAAACAGTGCCTTTGTCACCACCGGCAGTTAGAATCTTGCCGTCTGGGCTGTAGGCGAGGCAGTATAGTCGCTCACCGAGTGTGCCAAGAGTTGTAATCCGCTTCAGCGTGGAGAGATCCCATATCTCCACATGCTCTTCGGACCCACAAACCGCCAGTCGTTTTCCATCAGGGCTAACAGACATTATGCTTGCGCCGTCCGACACCGTTTGGAACGAGGCGAATTTCTTCTTCTCCTTGATGTCCCATAAGACGCATTCGTTGCCAATGGTACCGGCGATTAGCGCCTTTCCATCCGGCGTGAACGCGATTGCATCTACTTGGCACTCGTGGTTGAGCGTCGCAATGAGCTTGCCGTCTTCGCTGGAGAACAGTTGAACTTCTCGTGACGGGCCATCGTTGTGTTTCACGTTACCCTTCACGGCAATCATCGATCCGTCAGGAGAATACGCGGCCGCCCAGACACCTTTGTTGATGGGGAACCTGAATTTCGAATTCATTTGTGCAGGCGCGGATGTGGCCGAAATCAGCAGGGTTAAACACGCCAATACAAGCGACCAACTGTGAAATCCTTTCATTCCCTTTCCTCCAATACCGACCAATCGGTCATGACCACGCCAGCGTCAACCGCCCGCCGGGTTCGTCGACGAAAAGCTGTAATAGGCAGCTGGAATGCTCAACAGTCGATTTCGTGCCTATCATGGATTCGACGCCCTTTCTTCGCAATAGCAAATGCGTTGTGGTCGAACGCGCGCATTTCAGAGCCGCGCACGAAGTAAGCGGCGAGGCGCACCACACCGCTTACTTCGTGCGCGGCTCTGACATAAAACCTTCCCGACTGTCAGCGCGCCGGCTAGTGCCGCCTGCCAGACCGCCTAAAGGCGGAACTACAAACAATGGACCGGCCCCATAAGAATATTGGGAACTACAACCCCGCAGGGCCCCAAACGGCGACGAGAAAGTGGTACAAATGCAATCCATCATCGAAGGCAAAGCGTTCGTTCTGGGCGATAACATCGACACCGATCAGATTATCCCGGCCCAGTACCTCACGTACAACCCGTCGATCCCGGCGGAGTACAGGATGTTCGGCAAGTATGCGCTCAGCAGCGTGCCGCCGGCGCAGTGTGGGTTGCCGAAGGGGCATATGCCGTTCCACGATCCCGGCGATGAATTTGTGTCGCCGTATCGGATCATCATCGGCGGCAAGAATTTTGGCTGCGGTTCGTCGCGCGAGCATGCGCCGGTTGCCCTGGCGGCTGCCGGCGTGAAGGCGGTCGTTGCGGAGTTTTATGCGCGCATCTTTTTCCGCAATTCGGTCAACGGCGGCTACTTGATTCCATTTGAAACGCCGGACCGGTTATGCGAGCGGATTTGCACGGGCGACGATTTGATCATTCACGTGGATCCAGGCGTGCTGCTAAATCAGAGTACGGGCGAGGAATGGAAACTGAAGCCGCTGGGTGAAGTGGCGCCGATCATCGCGGCGGGTGGGTTGTTCCCGTATGCGAAAAAGGTGGGAATGCTGAAGGGATAAATAACGAGCCGGAAGCGTAAGCGACGGATCGCCGCGATCCGTCGCTTACGCTTCCGGCTCGGAAACTTTAGCGTCCCGCGCCGCGGAAGATGCCACCGGCATTCCGCACTGGGCCGCTCGTTGGGCTGGCTTCGCGGTAGTTGGCGAGATCGATCGAGCGCACGTTTGGCATGTTGGGCCGCGTGAACCATTGCTGCGCTTGCTGCGGGGTGACCGGCCCATTGACCGTGACGGTGGACAGCGTGAGCCGCATGGTGATTCGGTCGGACGGGTATTCGAATTTCACTTCCTTCGGAATCAGGATGCCGGTGCGCGGGTCCACTTGCATGTGCGTGATGTAGGCCGCACAGATCTCCCGGCCCTTTTCATCAACCAGTCTTCGAGAAAGCACTTGCGGATCCGACCCACTAACGGTCCGTGCGTTAAACGTGGTCACCTTGAAGACGTTTTGCCCTTGCGGTGAGCGGCTGGGTTCGATCAGGTCGATCGTTCCCTGCTTCGCGTTCATGTTCACCCGCATGTTTTCATTTGGTGTGACGGTGGCCAGGCCCAGGCCTTCGAGCACCCAGTCGGGCTGGATGGGGAACGGCATTTGCACCCGGCCCACATCGGCGTGGCTGCAATAGAACAGGTCCGGCGGATCGGCCCTGGACATCCAGAACCAGAACTCGCGGTCGTTGGAACCCAGGTCCGCCGCGGGGCTGCCCGAAGCCGGAATGGTCGCCCACATGCGGAAGTTGCGCGGCTTCTGGCACACCATGGAGCCGTTCAGTCCCACCGCCAAAATTAGGCCTTTTTTCACTTCCACATCGAGATTTTCAACCTGAATCGACTCGATCTGCGAGGTGCTCCGGTTCAAGTAGGAAACTAATTCTCCTGCTGTGGGCGTTTGCGTGGGAATCGGCGCTTGCTTCTTGGCATTCTTGCCGGTGATCTGGTCAATGAAATTGCAGCCGGCGAGCAGCACGAAGAGCACACACAGACATGCGTTGACGTATCGCAGCATGGCAACCTCGAATTCTCCCGGCGCAGCCGCAAGCGGCTACTCCCAGCCCAGGATCTTCATGACCTCGTCTTGAACGCGCGTCATGTCGTCTTCACTCAGATGCGGGTCGAGCACTTCGAACATCTGGCCGGTCTTTGGGCATTTCAGTTGCAGGTATTCGTGCTCACCATCGCGCCGCAGGTCGTCAAATTTAAGCCGCTTGCGGCGTAGCAGAAGCAAGGCGACCACATAGCGAAACTGAACTTTGCCCGCATCCGCCTCTTCGGCCAGGCGCTCGAAGCAGTTCATCAGCAGTTCGTCGTCCACCACCAGCCGGCGCTTTTGATCGGCTTCCGGCACCTTGCCCGACCAGAAGGCGATAGCCTCGACCGGAGTTCCGGGCCAGCCTTCGGCCGAATAATCTCTGCGGGCAAACTGACCGGCTTCAATTAACAAGACGCTGTAATAGCGTTCGCCCGCTTGTAACGGCCGGCCGGTGGCCGCACATACTCGGCTATGCTGCTGAATCGGGTAGGCGGTGGTCATTACCGGTTCCCTCCGGCCAGGCAAACGGCCGCTCCCGTATTCATACTATCGTCGGGCCTTTTCCGCCAGCAAGCACGCTTCTGGGTCCCTCGCGCCGGTTTGAGTAAGAGTCAAACCGAATTTAGCGTTTTTGCCGTTTGGTCTGGCTGATTGCGTGGGGCTCACGGCGCCGGATGCAGGACCTTTTCCATTTCGCGGCCAATCCAGGCGGGGTACTCGCCGCCCCAGCCCAGCGCGCTGAATCGGATGGCGCCGGATTTGTCGAGGATGATGGTGCATGGCGTGGTTTCGACAGGAAGCAGGCGGCGGGCGTCCTGACCGGTGAAAACGCCTATACCCAGTCGCTGTTGTTTCCGCAACTCCAAGATTGTGGCCGGGGCGCCCTCGGTGGCCAGAGCCAAGACATAGGCTTGATCGCCAAGCCGGGCCGACATTTCCTGGGCGCACGCCAGCACATTTGGCACGGTCGCCGAACTGGGTTTGAAGAAAAACAGGAGCACGGGCCTGCCGCGCAGCCGGCTCCAGGGCACTTGCTGGCCGGTGCTTAACTCGGTCAAATTGAAGTCCGGAACCGCTTTTTCCGGCCGCGTTATTATGGGCGGCGGAGGCAATGGTGCGGGTGGGGCGGGCGCAAGCGGCATTTTCAATGCAGGGATGACCAGCGGTTCCGGCGGCCGCTCGCCTTTTCGGGCCATTTCGACCCGGCGCCGCAATGTGGCCAGCGCTTCCCGGTAGGGCGTATCGGCTTGAACTTTGAGTCGCTGGTCCAGCCGCACCAGCAGATCGTCGTAAGCTGCTGCATTCAGGCCGCCGCGGGCTAGCTGGAGCTGCTGAAATTCGCCCATCATCAGTATGGTTTGCTTGATTGTCTCCAGGCGGTCGCTGTACAGGCCACCGGGGCAAGGCGTGGGCACGCCCGCCTCGAGTTCACAACTGCTTTTCGCCGTGACAATAAGCCCACCCTCTTCGCGCCGACAAATCACTCGGTCAATCTTGATGGCATAGCCGGCGCTCAGGTCCAACCAGACTTTGTCTTGTCGGAACCAGCCGGCGCTCGTGCCGTTTTTCCAATCGGCCGACGCCTGCTCGCCGCTGAGGACCACGCACCGGCAGTGATTAAAGTCTTCGACGGCGTCGACTTTCCAATTTTGCGGTAAGCCGTTTTCCGCCACGGTGGTCCAGTTATTGGCTCCGGTCAGTCCGGATTTGGGAAGCTCGACGAATGCGGCGACTTCGAGATTCGGCGGCCCATCAAGCGGTATTCGCGGGACCGAGTTGGCCGCCGACAAAAAGTTTACACGGCCGGAAGGTTCAATGATCGCTTGCTCGAGCTGCGCTACGGGCAACGTGGAGACGCCGGCTTGCGGCGGCGTACGCTGAATCGTCAAAAACGTTGCCTCGGCTCCGCGCGGCCCGGCATTGCGAACCAGGATGCAGTGCTGAAGATAGAGCGTGCGACTCGTACGGTTCCCAGGCTGTTCCAGGGTCAGAGTGTAGGGGCCGCTGTAAACGAACTCCTGTCCCCGCTCCAGGCGCAGCAGGTTCGGTGCGGCCGGCTCGCTTTGAGCCGCCGCAAAGGCACCGGCGATGAGAAGAACAAACGATCCCATATTCTCGCGCGGCGAACAGGCGTTCTTCGCCGGCAGAATCCAGACCGCCGGCGCAGCCGGGCACTATAGCGACCCCGGCGATTACAGCAAGCCGAAGCGGCTTCGCCAAACAGGGCAGAATAGATATGATGGGTGGAGTGGAAAGAAGGAGTCAGGAGTCAGCGGTCAGAAGTCAGCGGTGAAATAGGACCCATGCCTCTCTTAAGGATGCGCCGCAGGAAATTCCATGTTCGCATTGATTCTCACCGTTCTCGTCATCGGCGTCGCGCTGCTGGTTCTTTTTTGGACCGGCACCATGCTCGCACAGAGCTATTTCTATGATTCGCCTGTGGAAGCCCTGTACTGGCGGGCGCCGGCTGCCGCTGGCGCAATGACTGTTTTCCTGGCGCTATGGGGCTGGATTGAATATCGCTGGCCCAACAGCACCGGTTCGATCTTCACATACACCAGCATGGAAACGCACAAAGTCGATCAATTCTGGTCGGTTCGGCAGAGCCCTACGGGCGAGGAAGAGAAGATTCTTTTCAAGCGTAATCCGGCCAACGATGAATATCGAGATGCCAATAACCACCGTTGGGCACGCTCGATGTCGGGCATGATGGTGGCGATCATTATTCAGGAAAAAGACAAAGAGGGGAATACGGAGGAGAAGCGCTTCAACGCTGAAATCCGCGACGGCAAGTTTGCGCCTCGCACTTCGTCAGCGGGTGATATGCCGGTGCGGTACACGGAAGAGCACGGCAGCCGATATATCGACGAAACCAATCCCGGAGAGATCATCCGCTACCGCGGCGGCCGGTTGTTTGCGACCATCGTGCTGAACGTAGTGCACTTTGCGATCTGGTTTGTCGTCCTCTGGCTGCTGCTGCATTTCCAGTGGCCGCATGCGCTTGGCTTTGCGGCCGTCTGCTGGTTGGTGATGACGCTGGCGGTGGTCCCGTATTTGCACGATACCGCTCGCAAAGCGTCGGTGAAACCGAAATCGATAGCGGCGAGGCAGTTCGAACCTGTCGCAGCGGAATTCGCCAGAATTCCGATTGCGTAGAAACAAAGAGAATTCCATCATGCCGCAACTTAGCCCACTGCATGACATCACGCAGGAAGCGGGAGCGGTGTTTACCGAGCAAGCAGGCTGGACGATGCCCGCCCGATTTGGCGACCTCGCGGCGGAGTACGAGCAGGTACGCAGCGGGGCGGCGGTGTTCGACATCTCAGACCGAGGCAAGATCGAAGTCACCGGCAAGGACGCGGCCACATTTTTGCATAATCTCTGCACTAACGACATTGAAAGCATGCCGCTCGGCGCCGGTTGCGAGACATTTTTTTGCAACGCCCGCGCCAAAGTCGTTGCCCATGCGCTGGTCTATCATTTGCTGCTGCCCGGTAATCGCCATGCCTTCTGGCTCGACGTGGGGCCGGGCCAGGCCGAAAAGCTGATCCAGCATCTGGATCGCTTCATTATCTCGGAACAGGTGGAAATTGCCGACCGCACGCAGAGCTTTTGCCAAGTGCACCTGGCCGGGCCGAATGCGAAAGCCGTGCTGGAGCGAGCCCTGGCGGACGAAGTGCCGGATCTGGATTTGCATCAGCACATGG
>DATGHS010000072.1:0-3492 GCA_035307785.1 Gemmataceae bacterium | reverse complement strand
TTCGCCCGGCTCGCGAGCACCTCGAACAGGCGAACCTTGTCATCATGCTTCGCACGGGAAGCCGCGCTGAGAACGTCATCCTGGTAGTTTTGCTTGCCGTGTCTGGTAAGCGCCCAAGCTGCGGCCAATTGCATTTCGGCCGGAGCGTTCGCATCGCGCAAGACATTGGCCAGAGCCTCCTCGGCTTTGGCGCTCCAGTGCGAGCCCAACTCGCGCAGGAGGAGAGTTTTCTCCGCTTTGTTGGTCGCGCTGCCGAGAAGCCGAAGAAGAACCTCGCCGCCTTTTTCGACTGGGAGACGCTCGACTTGGGCCGCCCAGGATCGGCCCACGGCATAATAGATTTGCCAACTTACTGGCGCGTTTTTATCGTGGTCCCGGCCGGCACTGTTGTAAATGCCGCCTTTGGGCATGGGCTGGGCCGCCAGCTTGAGCAACCTGGGCAGCACTTTTTCCGGCGGCAATTTGGCCAGATCATCCTCGGCCTTACAACGCGCTTCCCACCCTGCCTTGGCATCGACCATCGTTGCAATCAAATCCTCGATCTTTTTCTCTTCTGTGCGCGGCGGCGGCTCGGCTGCGGTTGTTCCTTGTGAGCAGGTGGCGCACAACAACAGCGAAATTGCTATTCCGGTTCGGCAATTGACATGTGAATCGGTTACGTTCACTTGAAAATCTCCTGCGGCGTCGGGATGTTCATTGTCATAGAGCAACGCAGGCAAGTCAAACCGATATTTGTCGAGACGATCTGGTTGTTATTCCTCCCCCCGGCTCTGCCCCGAACCGGGGGGAGAGGGAGAATAACGTCGTTGATCATTGTAATGTGCCTGACGATGACTGTGCGCCTGGTGTGCCGAATTATTCCGCCGCTCCTTTCCGATACCATCCTGGCGGCAACGCCTCATCCGGGTGAAAGCCCCGCTCTTCTGGATTCAGCCCCTGCAATTGCGGAATCAGCGCCTTTAACTCTTTGGTGCTCAGCGCTAGCGAATGGCCGTCCACGCGATAGCTGAGCTGCGGGCTTGGCAGCACGGCGAAGTTCTTGAGCCGCCATTCGATCGTGACGGTCTTGATGCAGCGCACCAGAATGTCGGAATTCTGAATCAAGCAATAGCGAAGAGTGACCACGTTGTTTGGGCCAACGTCATACGATGTGGACAAAGCATGCGGGCTGCCGTTTGCCGTCACCTGAATGGAAGCGATAACATCGTTTCCATCGTTTCGAAAGCTGATCTTGGGCTGAGCGGCGTCGGCCTTGATCTTCGCTTCGGCCTTCGGCAAATCTTCGCAAGCCGGCGCTTGCGCGAAAGAGCCCAGCAACATGCTCAGGCCCAGGAATCCGGGTATGAATAACTTCCTCATGATCCACCATCTTTCTTGTCAGTTGTTTGTGAATCGAACGGCTGCCGGCCCGTTGCCGGCAACTGTTCGCATCTCTGCAAGAAGGACGATGAGGACGAACGGCGAGATTGTCACAGGGATGTAACGGTTGACGAGAATCGGTGTGGGCTCCCAAACCCATGTAGCAGAATTCGGCAGAATTCCGTCAGGCTCTCGGCGGAACTCTTGCGAGTTCCGCTACACTAACGGTCGCCACCTGAAGGAGGCCAACTCATGGACATCAAGCGCATCGGTTCCCAGCCTTCCGGCAAGGGTCCCCCCGATTGGTTCACGGGCACCGTGCGAATCGATCCGCTGCTCGACGCTCCAGCACCGGCGCGGGTTGCCGGTGCCAGCGTTACCTTCGAGCCGGGGGCCCGCACCGCATGGCACACGCATCCGCTGGGCCAAACCCTAATCGTGACGGCCGGCTGTGGCTGGGCCCAGCGCTGGGGCGGCCCCATCGAGGAAATCCGGCCCGGCGACGTGGTCTGGTTTCCGCCCGGCGAAAAGCATTGGCACGGGGCCGCGCCAAGCACGGGCATGACGCACATCGCCATTCAGGAAAAACTCGACGGCAAAGTGGTGGAGTGGATGGAGAAGGTGAGCGACGAACAGTATCGGAAGGAGTGAGTGGGGAGTAGTGAATGGTGAGTGGTAAGGAATAACAAGTCGCGGGGCGAGTCTTCGAGCCCCGCGGGTCAAGAAATCGCTATCGTCCCGCCGCGGGATATGCTATAAAAGTTTATGGGAAGTTTTCCGCCGAGGTTACGCATGAGCACCGTGACGTTTCAAGTGGTGGAAGGCATCGACAAGGGCCGGGTTTTCCGGGGGATGCCGATTCCGGTCACCATCGGGCGGGAAGAAGGCAACATGGTTCGGCTCAACGACGAGCGCGTCAGCCGGTTCCACTGCAAGATTCAACTCGACCACGGCGACGTGATTCTCACCGACCTCGACAGCACGAACGGCACCCGGGTGAACGGCATGCCGATCCAGATTCGCCGGCTGAAGCCAGGCGATCAGATCAGCATGGGTCGATCGATTTTGCTGTTTGGCTCGCATGCCGAGATTGCCGAGCGGAAGGCGTTGCTGAAGGTGCCGAATTCACCGACCATGGCGCCGATCGATAAAACCTTGGGTGATGTCGAGCCGGAGGAGGCTCCTGCGGACTTTCCGCTCGACATGGACATGACCCAGGATCCGCCGGAATGGCAAGCGCGCGATGGGGATTTGCCGCCGTTGCCGCAAAAAATGACTCCAGCCCAGGCCGCTCGCATCGCGGAAATACTGGATTATTTGCATCAAGGCCTCACGAGTGCATCGGAAAAAATCACTGCCAACGACGAAGCGACCGAAATCCGCCTGCCCTACGCCGAATGGCAAAAGATTCAAGCCGTGCAAATGCTGCTGGCTCGCTATCTCCGCGCCGTGGCCGAGCCGGAGACGCTTTTCGAGTAATTGATCAACTTCGTTCGCTCCCCGCAAGCTCGAAGACTCGCTTGCGGGCTTGGAAGCACCTCACCAAGCCCGCAAGCGAGTCTTCGAGCTTGCGGGGTTAAGGATTCACCATGCCCGGCAACTTCGTTCATCTCCATTGCCATAGCCACTACAGCCTGCTCGACGGCGCGAACCGCATTCCCGAACTCGTGCAACACACCAAAGAGCAGGGCATGAATGCCCTGGCCCTCACCGATCACGGCAACCTGTATGGCGCCATCGAGTTTTACAGCGAATGCAAGGCGAATGGCATCAACCCCATCATCGGTTACGAGGCATATGTCGCTCCCAGTAAGCGCACCGACCGGGAAGCCCGCAAGCGCGGGGACGCCGGCTATCATCTCACGCTACTAAGCAAGAATCGCACGGGATTCCAGAACCTCGTGAAGATGGCATCGCTGGCCTTTACCGAAGGCTACTACTACGTGCCGCGCATCGATAAGGATTTGCTCGAAGCTCACCACGAGGGCTTGATTTGCCTGAGCGGCTGCGCGTCGAGCGAGTTTTCGGAATTCATTCTGCGCGATCAGCTCGACGAAGCGACGAAGGTGGCCGAATGGTTTGCCACGCTCTTCGGCAAAGACTTCTACATCGAAATTCAAAACAACGGGCTCG
>DATGHS010000071.1:0-3845 GCA_035307785.1 Gemmataceae bacterium | reverse complement strand
CCATGGATCGATGCCGCGGCAGCCAAGGATGGGAGGATCCGGCTGTTGGCGCAGTTCCACGATTTCAAAGGGTGGGACGTGCACGCTCTTTGGGACGACATCAAATTTGCCACCACGCATTGCACCAAGATCGAGCGCATCGCTCTCGTGGGCGATGAGCAGTGGGAACAGTGGATGGCCAAAATCTGCAAGCCGTTCACGCTGGCCAAAATCCGATATTACGATGCCACCGATATGGAGGCAGCCAACGCCTGGCTTGCCGAAGCATGAAGATTTGCGTGACCACGCCGGTCGCGCAACAACGAGCAAACGTTAGCGCGACTTCGTGGCGTAGACATCGGGGTTTTTTCTGGAGGAAGCAGCTAATGTTGCGCAATTTGAAGTTCCAGCGCCTGCTCGTGTCGGCGCTGGGGGCGGTGCTTGGTTACGTGGCAGCAGCGGGAATGTTTGATCCAAGTTCGCGGGCCGAAGAGAAGACGCCCTATGTTATGGACCGCACGACGTTGCCGATTCCGGAGCCCCAGCTCAAGCCAATTACGACACTCGATGCCCGCAATGCAACGGCCCCACCCCAGTTTCAGGTCAAGGCGCCGGCGGGCGCGCCCAATGTACTAATTGTGCTGATCGACGATATGGGCTTCGGCCAGTCCAGCGCCTTCGGCGGGCCCATACACATGCCAACCCTGGATCGACTGGGTCAAGGCGGCCTGAAATACAACAAGTTCCACACGACGGCTCTTTGCTCGCCAACGCGCGCGGCGCTCCTCAGTGGGCGGAACCACCACGTGTGCAACATGGGCTCGGTGACGGAAACGGCCACCGCGTTCCCCGGTCAAACCGGAAAGCGCCCCAATAACGTGGCGCCAGTGGCCGAAATGCTGAGGCTCAACGGCTACAGCACCGCCGCGTTCGGCAAATCGCACGAGACGGCGGCCTGGGAAGTCAGCCCGTCCGGGCCAACGGACCGGTGGCCCACGCGCTCCGGATTTGATCACTTTTACGGCTTCATCGGCGGCGAGACGAATCAGTGGGCTCCGGCGCTCTACGAAGACATGACGCGCGTCGAATTGCCGCGCGATCCCAAATACCATTTGATGACCGATCTTGCCAATCAAGCAATCCGTTGGACGAACTTCCAGAAGTCGCTCACGCCCGACAAACCATTTTTTGTTTATTTCGCTCCGGGCGCGACGCATGCGCCGCATCACGTGCCCAAGGAGTGGATCACCAAGTACAAGGGCAAGTTCGACCAGGGTTGGGACCAAGTGCGCGAGGAAACGCTGGCCCGGCAAAAACAGCTAGGGGTCGTGCCGCAAGACACCAAACTCGCGCCCAAGCCGGAGGCCATCAAAGATTGGGACAAGTTGACGGGCGACGAGAAGAAGCTGTTTGCCCACCAAATGGAAATTTTCGCCGGCTTCGGTGAGTACTGCGACTACGAGGTTGGCCGAGTGGTGAGAGCAATCGAAGACATGGGCCAACTGGAAAACACGCTCATCTTTTACATTGTGGGCGACAACGGCGCCAGCGGCGAAGGCACTTTAACCGGCTTGTTCAATGAAAGCACCTATTTCAACGGCGTGCCGGAAACGGTGGAAGAAATCCTCAAGCATTACGACGAGCTTGGCGGCCCCAATTCGTATAGCCATTACGCGGCTGGCTGGGCCGTGGCCGGCGACACGCCATTCACTTGGACCAAGCAGGTTGCGGGCAGCTACGGCGGCGTGCGCAACGGCATGGTGGTGCACTGGCCTAACCGCATCAAGGCCAAAGGCGAAATCCGCTCGCAATGGCACCATGTCATTGACGTTGCCCCCACCATTTTGGAAGCGGCCGCCCTGCCGGAACCTAAGTCTGTCAATGGCACGCCCCAGTTTCCGATGCAAGGTGTGAGCATGCTATACACCTTCACCGACGCGCAAGCGAAGGACCGGCACAAGACCCAGTACTTCGAGATCTTCGGCAACCGCGGCATCTACCACGATGGCTGGTTGGCGAATACGGTCCACCGTGCGGCGTGGGAGCAAAAACCGAGGCACCCATTGGAGCAGGACAAGTGGGAGCTTTACCACGTGGACGAGGACTTTAGCTCCGCCAACGATCTGGCCGCCCAGGATCCGGAGAAGCTCAAGGAACTGCAAGAGCTGTTTATGAAGGAAGCGGTCAAGAACCACGTATTGCCGCTGGACGACCGCTTGCTCGAACGCGCCAATGCCGAGCTGGTCGGGCGACCAGACCTGATGCAAGGTCGCACTTCATTGACTGTCTACGAAGGCATGGTGGGAATGAGCGAAAATGTGTTCATCAACATTAAGAACCGCTCGCATTCCCTGACCGCCGATGTCGAGATCCCCAAAGAGAACGCGAATGGCGTCATCATTGCTCAGGCAGGACGCTTCGGCGGCTGGAGCCTGTATCTGAAGGATGGCAAACCCATGTACGCCTACAACTACCTGGGTTTGCAAACGTTCAAGGTTGCAAGCGACACGGCACTTCCTGCCGGCAAAGCCACCATTCGATTTGAATTCGCCTACGACGGCGGCGGTTTGGGCAAAGGCGGCATGGGCAAACTCATCGTAAACGGCAAGCAAGTTGCCGAGGGAAGAATCGAGCGCACCCAAGCCATCATTTTCTCCGCCGATGAAGGCACCGACGTCGGCATGGACGGCGAAACTCCCGTAACCGATGACTACAAGGAAGGCGACAACAGGTTCACGGGCAAGATTAGGAAGATTGTCATCGAGGTGGCGCCGCTCAAACTGGGGACCACCGATCTCAAGGAAATCGAGCGGGCGCACTCGGCCCGGAAGGCAACGGAGTGAAGTCTGACCGGTAACGAGAGGACAGCGCTCGGCGAGTCCGTCGTGCTGGCAAGATCGTCAAGATCACGCTGTCAATCGACCGGCCGAAACTCACACCGGACGGCATCAAGAAACTCAAGGAGGCGATGAAAAAAGCAGCAGAGGCGAAGGAGTAGGCTTCGCGCGGCCAGGTAACGCGGGACAGCGCCCTATTCGCTTGCGACAAGACGAGTATGCGCTGTCCTTGTTCCCGAGCTGCACACGATTGGGGGCAAATCAACCGTTCCTGTTACACCCAACTTTGGAGGACATCCCATGTCGCAATCAACAACTGCTAGCCCCGTTGCGGAACACCCCGCTCCGCACACGCAGCACGCTGCTCCGGCAGGCTTCCTGCGCACCGAGATCGAAGGTCTCCACAAGCTCTCGTTCCTGATGCTGATCCTCGGCGTCGCGCTCATCCTTGTCGGCATGATGGCGATGAGCGCGACATTTATGGCCACACTGGCCACCGTCGTCGTGCTGGGGAGCCTGCTGATGGCTGGTGGCATCGCGCAGATCCTCAATGCTTTTTTTGCCCGCGGCTGGCGCGGCTTCGGGTTGCACATGCTGGTGGGCATTATTTACCTGGTCATCGGGCTGCTGATGATCAACCGGCCGGAGAAAACCGCCGAGTTCTTCACTCTCATGATCGCAGCGGGTCTTTTTGTGGGCGGAGCGTATCGCATTTTCGCGTCGGTGACCGCGCGCTTTCATGGCTGGGTATGGACACTGTTCAATGGGGTCATTTCGCTAATCCTCGGCGTGATGATCTGGCGCGAATGGCCGGAATCGGCGCTTTGGGTTATCGGCTTGTTCGTCGGCATCGACATGGTGTTCGCTGGCATGGCGTGGGTGATGACGGCCCTGACGGCTCGTAGCGCAACCGCCAATGCGCTGAAGTAATAGCGCCGAATCGGCAAGGCGCGGGAAAAGAACATCATCGTTTATTGAGGCGCCATGAGTTCACTTGCAATCAGCGGTACTATGTTCGCTTGCATCCTC
>DATGHS010000070.1:0-15472 GCA_035307785.1 Gemmataceae bacterium | reverse complement strand
CAGTCTGACGGTGTGCTGGTGCACACGGAAATCATCGCCAAGGCGAACTTCCTTACCTGCTGGATGGATGAAATTCCGATCGGCGCCGCAAACGGTGCCAAGCCGGAGTCGCTCGCGATTCCGTTTTTCTGGCGGGGCCATTGGAAGGGCATGGGCCGATTGCTGAACAACCCGGATTTCGGGCCGCCGATACGGCCATTGTCAAATAGCCAAGAAAAACCCGCGAATCCACCAGCACCGGAGTAATTGTCAATCTCTTCATGCTCTGGTAGTTTGCCTACATGTCTTTGCAGCGGCTTCTCCTCGTTCTATTCGCTCTGCCCATCGCCCTGGCGGGGTGCGGTCCTTCCGATGCGCCCGACCTGGTGTGGGGCAAGCGCGGTGTGCGTGATGGCGATTTCGTGCGCCCGCGTGCTGCTGCCATCGACCGGCAGGACCGCCTCTTCGTCGTCGATTACACGGCTCGCATTCAGGTGTTCGATCTGGACGGCAAGTACATCGGCCCCACCTGGACCACGCCCGATTACCGCAATGGCCGGCCCAGTGGCCTGGGCATTGACCGTGACGGCAACTTGATTGTGTGCGATTCACATTACCATTGCATCCGTATTTACACCGCCGACGGCAAAGAGTTGCGCAAGATCGGCGGTGAGGCAGGCTCCGGGCCGGGGCAATTCGGCTACGTGAGCGATGCCGTTCAGGACGACGACGGCTATTTCTACATTTCCGAGAACGGCCAGAATGACCGGATCACCAAGCTCGATGCCGATGGCAAGCTCGTAAAAGTCTGGGGCAAGTCGGGCCATGAGCCGGGCGAGTTTGCCCGCATTCGCGCCCTGGCTTTGGGCCCGGATGGCCTGCTCTATGTGGCCGACGCGGTAAATCATCGCATTCAAGTGTTCACGCGCGATGGTGCTTTCGTGCGCATGTTTGGTGAATCGGGGGACCAGCCGGGGCAACTGAAGTACCCATATGACTTGGCTTTCGGGCCAAAAGGCGATCTGTACGTCGTGGAATACGAAAACCACCGCGTGCAAAAGTTCACGAAGGAAGGTCAATCGCTTGGCTGCTGGGGCAGCCCAGGCCGGGAGCCTGGCCAGCTCGCCAGCCCCTGGGCTCTGGTGGTTGACCGCAAAGGGCGCGTTCACGTAATCGATACCGAGAATCACCGGGTACAGCGATTTTGGTTTTAGGTTCCTTCTCTACTAACGTGAATAGGGCGCCGACGTAGAACGGAATTTATTCCGTTCAAATGACGAACGGATTAATTCCGTTCTACTTTTGGAGACAGCGAAGAGTAATGCCACGAGTGTGGCTATTCTTGGAACATTATTGGCTCGCCGCACTGGCGCTGCTCGCCGGCGCTGCGCTCAGCTATTGGCAGTGGCGTCGGCGGCAGCCGGGAGAAACCTGGCTATTCGGGCCGCTCGCCAGTGCTGCGCTCGTGTGCTTCGGGCTGGGCGGGCTGGCCTTGCCGCAAGAAATCGGCATGTGGCTCGCGGCCGGCGCGGCCACGGCCCTGTTCCTAACTTTCTTGGTTGCGCTCATCGGCAGCAGTTGGTCATACTACGTGGGCTTGGCGCTCGGGGCATTGCTGGCGCTTGGCCTCGGCGGGTTCGGCGCCGTTCCGGTTGCGCAAGGGCTCAATTACCTTTTCCGCGTGCTGGCGACCTCGGAGACCGGCATCTCTTCGTGGCAAACCTTGCCGTTTTTCATCGGCGGGGCAGTGGCGCTGCTCGTTATCGTCGGCGTGTCTTCGGCACGCGCTATTCGGCGAACGGAGCGAACCGCCGGACAATCATTCCTGCGCCGGAACCTCTGGGGGCTTTTGCTCATTGCCGTGCTGGCGGGCACGGCCTATTACGTGCAAGCCATGCGCCGGCCGGAAGCTTGGGTCAATCGATCGCTCGGCTGGTTTTCGGCCGTCTGGCTTTGGGCGAGTATCAGCCTGCTCATTATCTGGATTAGCAGCCGCAGCCTCGCCGCGCTCGGGCCGATTCGCCGCATCATTGCCATTGGCTTGCGCTGTTTGCTGGTTTTGTGTCTGGTCCTCGCATTGGCTGAATTGCGCCTGCGCAAGTCGAGCGAAAGCCTGACCGTGCTGTTCCTGGTGGACCGCTCGCTGAGCATTCCTGCCGAGATCCGCCCGGATGATCCGCAAGCCGCCGACATGCGCTGGAAGCGGATTCAGAGCTTCATCGCCAACGCTATCCGCGAGCGCGGCACCGGCCATGAACTCGATCAAGCCGGCGTCATCGTCTTTGGCCGCCGGCCGCGGCTCGTTCTGCCGCCGAGCACGGCCGACATTAAAGGCGTCTCCGACGAACTGGCCGGCAATCTCGATCCGAATTACACTGACATCGGCGCCGCCATCAAGCTGGCGATGGCCTCGTTCCCAGAGGGCAGCAGCAAGCGCATTGTGTTGCTCTCCGACGGCAATGAAAACCTCGGCAACGCCGACGAGCAGGCTCGGCTCGCGAAGCTCAACAACATTCAGATCGACACCGTCGCCCTCGCGGCCGGCTATCGCAATGAAGAGGAAGTGCTGGTTCAATCGGTCGAAGCGCCGCCCCTCACGGAGCAAGGTTCGCGGCTGCCGATCCGCGTACTCATCCGCTCGTACAATCCACGACTGGTTCGTGGCATCCTTCAGCTGCGCCAAAAGAGCACCGACGCTGCGCCGGTGCCGATTCCAATCAACCCCGGCCCCGGCGTGCCCGATGATCAGGTCGGCTCGGTCACGCCCAAGGTAATTTTGCGGCCAGGCCTGAATTCCTTCAACTTCCGGCAAACCTTGGGAAATGAAAAGCGGTCCTACACTTACGAAGCCGTTTTCCAGCCGCTCGAACAGGCCAACGAAGCGGGCCAATGGACCAAAGGTGTCCCCGGCGACCGGCCGCAGAACAACTCGGCTTCCACACACGTGGTCACGCTCGGCCAGCGCCGCGTGCTTTTCATCGAGCAAGATGGCAAGGCCGGGCAGGAGCAATGGCTCATTTCGCAGCTGCCGCGGGCCGGCAAATCGAAGATGCAGATCGTGGCCGCTACGCCCAAGGATCTGCCGGCCAATAAGGCAGAGCTCGGCGTCTTCCTGAGCAACTTCGATTCCGTGGTGCTGGCCAACGTGCCGGCCGAGCAGTTGACCAACGACCAGATGGAAATGATTCGCACCAATACCTACGACCAGGGTTGCGGCCTGGTGATGATCGGCGGGCCGGACAGCTTCGGGGCCGGCGGCTGGCAAGACACCGCCGTGGAAAAGGCACTTCCCGTGGATTGCGACATCAAATCGCTGAAAGTGGCCGGCAAGGGCGGGCTGGTACTGATCTTCCACGCCTCCGAAATGGCCGAGGGCAACCGCTGGCAAAAAGAAGTGGCCAAGCTGGCCGTGCGTAAGCTTTCGCCGGTGGACATGATGGGCGTGGTGTACTGGGACTTCGGCACGAAATGGCACGTGAACTTCCAAACCGTGGGCCTGAACCGCGAATCGATCCTACGGCAGATCGACAAGATGACGCCGAACGACATGCCCGATTGCAACCCGTCGATTCAACTGGCTTACGACGAATTGACGAAGCCGGCTCACGGCCTGGCGACGAAACACATTATCTTTATCAGCGACGGCGATCACTGGACCGCCGACAAGACGCTGCTCGCCAAACTGAAGGCAAACGGCGTCACCTGCACGACCGTTTGCATCACCTCGCACGGCGCCATCGAAGAACAGAAGATGAAGGAGGTCGCTCAACTAACCGGCGGCCGCGCTTACGCTCCCAAGTCGGCCCAGAATCTTCCGGCCATTTACATTCAAGAAACGCGCATCGTCAGCCAGTCGTTTATCTCGGAAAAGAAATTCACGCCGGCGCTGCGGCAAGCAACCGGCCCGGCCGCCACACTGCCCGCCGAGTTACCGCCGCTTTATGGATTTGTCCGCACTACGCGGAAGCAGTCCACGCTGGCCATGATGCCGATTGAAGGCCCAAGTGTGGGCGATCAGGAATACCCGGTACTCGCCTACTGGCAATACGGACTTGGCAAGGCCGCGGCCTTCACCAGCGATGCCCGCTCTCAGGCAGCCGGACTTCAGGGCTGGGACCGCGACTGGGCCAGCTCCGACATTTATCTGAAGTTCTGGGAGCAAGTTATCGGCTGGTCGCTGCGCAGCGTGGAAACCGGCCGACTGGCAATGGTGACCGAATACCGCGACGGCAAGATCAAGGTCACCATCGACGCTCGCGACGAGAACAAGAAGCCGATGACAAACCTGCGCCTGGAGGGCCGTGTCACGCCGCCGACTCCGCAGGCCAACGGCGGCAAAGAAATCGTGCTCGAATTCAAACAGAAGAACGCCGGGCAATACGAGGCCGAGTTTAAAGCCGAGGAAGCCGGCTCCTATTTCCTCAACGCTCAGGCCAAACAACTGGCCACCGAGAAGGACAAGAACGGCAAAGAATTTCAGATCGACCGGACCATTGACGGAGTTCGCTCCGGCGTGACGATTCCGTATTCGCCGGAATTCGCCGATCTCGAAAGCAACACGGCCTTACTAAAGAAGCTCTCCGAAATGACCGGCGGCGAGCACTGGAACGAGACGGAAGCCGAGCTAAAGAAAATCATCGCCTCGAATGCCGTATTCCGGCCGGCGCCGGCTAACGCCCGCAGCTTGCAGCCGTTCTGGTTCTGGCTGGTGCTGTTCGCTGGCGTCGGCCTTTTGCTCGACGTGGCTATCCGGCGCATTGCCGTGGAACCCGAAGAAGCGTTCAGCACAGTGCACTTCTGGTGGGAATCGCTGCGCGGCCGCCGCGAGGCACTGGAGCGCACGCCGGCCTTCATCGAGCGCCTGCGGCAGCGCAAGGGCGAAGCGATCGACGAGCGCAAGACCCGCCGCCGCTTCGAAGCCGAAGTCGGCGAAGGCGCTGCTGCTCCGCAAGGCGCCGACACCATGCCGGAAGTGCGGCCGACGACGCCCACGCGGCCAGAAGCGCCGGAGCCGGCTGGCGACGACTACGCCGCCCGGCTCCTGCGCGCGAAGCGCAAGGCGATGGGCGATCGAGACAAGGATAAGCAAGAATAACCAAATGTAGGGTGGGTGGAGCATGGATGCGCAACCCACCTGCTTGCACCGGTGGGTTGCGCATCCATGCTCCACCCACCCTACGGAATCCATGGGAGCCTACTTTTAAATGAACCCCTCTTCCTCCTCCATGCCCGAACGGGCCGAACAATTCCGCCAGGCCTACCGCCGTGTGAAAGAAGAAATCGGCAAGATCATGGTCGGGCACAACGACATTGTCGACGGCGTGCTAACGTGCCTATTTGTCGGGGGTCACGCCCTCCTTGAAGGCGTGCCCGGCCTCGGCAAGACCTTGTTGGTGCGAACGCTCAGTCAGGTGTTAGATCTGAAGTTCAACCGCATTCAATTCACGCCCGACCTCATGCCTTCGGACATTATGGGCACGAACATCATCACCGAATCGGCGGAAGGCAAACGCGTCTTCAGCTTCCAGCCCGGGCCACTCTTTGCCCAGATTGTGCTGGCCGACGAAATCAACCGGGCCACGCCGAAAACGCAATCGGCCTTGCTCGAAGCGATGCAAGAGCACAGCGTGACCATCGGCGGTACGATTCATCGCTTGCAGGAGCCGTTCTTCGTGCTGGCCACGCAGAACCCGATCGAACAGGAAGGCACCTACCCGCTGCCCGAAGCCCAGCTCGACCGTTTCTTTTTCAAGCTGATTGTGAATTATTCCACGCGCGAAGAGATGGCCGTGATTCTCGACCGGACCACGCGCAATGAATGGCCGAAGCCGGGCAAGATCATGAATGGCGCCGAGATCGAAAAGTGGCAGCAGTTCATCCGCGAAGTACTGATCTCCGCCCCGGTGCAGGATTACGCCATCCGCCTGGTGATGGCCACGCATCCGCAGGGCGAATTCGCTGCGGCCGACACCAACCGCTACATTCGCGTGGGCGCCAGCCCGCGCGGCGCCCAATCATTGGTGCTCGCCGCGAAAGTGCGAGCCGTTCTCGAAGGCCGTTATAACGTGGGCTTCGAGGACATTCGCAAGGTCTATCTGCCGTCACTGCGGCACCGCATCTTGCTGAACTTCGAAGCCCAGGCGGAGAATATTCCGCCCGATCAGGTCCTCGCCGGCATTCTAAATGAAGTAAAAGAAAAGGCGGAAATGCTGGCGAAGTGAGTGAATTCGAAGGCCCACGGACGGAAGTCCGTGGGCCTTCATTTCATCTTCATCTCCTTAAACTTCCGCACGCAGCCGGTAATCGCAATCTCGGTCGGCAAGCGCTCGATGCTCGATGCACCAAAGAAGCCGACGATTCCCTTCGTGTGCTCCAAGATGTACTGTGCATCTTCGGGTTCCGATATTGGCCCGCCGTGGCAGAGCACCAGAATGTCGGGCTTCACCTTCTTCGCCGCATCATGCATGGCCTGCACGCGTTTCGCCGACTCCTCTAGTGTTAGCGCCGTCTTGGCGCCGATGCTGCCCTTCGTGGTCAGGCCCATATGCGGGATCAGAACGTCGGCCCCGGCTTTGGCCATATCGCGGGCTTCGTCTTCGTTGAAGACGTAGGGGCACGTCAACAGTCCGAGTTCGTGCGCTTCGCGAATCATGTCCACTTCCAGTCCGTAGCCCATGCCGGTTTCTTCCAGGTTCTGGCGATACACACCGTCGATCAGGCCGACCGTGGGAAAGTTCTGCACGCCGCTGAACCCGACCGCCTGCACCTCGCGCAAAAAAAGCTTCATGATCCGAAAGGGATCGGTGCCGCACACGCCAGCCAGCACCGGGGTATGCTTCACCACGGGCAACACCTCGCGGGCCATGTCCATGACGATCTGGTTGGCGTCACCGTACGGCATCATACCACTCATGCTGCCCCGCCCCGCCATGCGAAAGCGGCCGGAATTATAGATGATAATGAGATCAATTCCGCCGGCCTCGGCACACTTGGCGCTGATGCCCGTGCCGGCGCCGCCGCCGATAATCGGCTTGCCGGCGGCGATTTGCTGCCGCAACTTGTCGAGGATCACTTCGCGCGTAAAGAAGCTCATGGTTGGCCCCAAAGAGAGGACACAAAGAACACAAAGAAGGCACAAAGAGCACAAAGAATCAGAGATAAATCGTAGATTCTTCTTTGTGATCTTTGTGCCTTCTTTGTGATCTTTGTGTCCTTTTTTCGAGATTACTTTCATGTCCGTCTTACTCATGGGCACGCTGGATACCAAGGGCACAGAGGTCGCATTCGTTCGCGACTTGTTGCGCGAAGCGGGCGTGTCGGTGACCGTCCTCGATGCGGGCGTGCTGGGGGCGCCCGCATTTGCGGCCGAGATTCCGCACGAAAAAGTCTTCGAAGCTGCTGGAACGACCTTAGCGCGAATTCAGAAGCAAGCAGATCGCGGCCAGGCCATCGAGGCGGCAGCGCGCGGAGCAGCAAAGATCGCGCGCGAACTTCATGCGAGCGGCCAAGTCCACGGCATGCTCGCCCTCGGCGGCTCGGCCGGCACCTCCATTGGCACGGCCGCCATGCGGGCCTTACCCTTCGGTATTCCCAAGCTCATGGTCAGCACGCTCGCCAGCGGGCAAGTGCAGCCCTACGTCGGCGTACGTGACATCATGATGATGCATTCGGTCGTCGACATCAGCGGGTTGAATCGCATCAGCCGCACGGTGCTGGCAAACGCAGCCGCGGCCATGATCGGTATGATTCAACACTCGTTTCGCCGCGAGCCGAAGGCGAACGCGGAGGACAAGCCCCTCGTCGCAGCGACGATGTTCGGCGTTACCACGCCGTGCGTCGAAGCCGGCCGCAAGATCTTGGAAGCGAATGGGTTCGAAGTGCTCGTCTTCCACGCCACCGGCACCGGCGGGCGGACGATGGAGTCGTTCATTTCCGACGGTCTGATTCGCGGCGTGCTGGACATTACTACAACGGAGCTGGCGGATGAACTCGTCGGCGGCATCCTCTCCGCCGGCAAAGATCGGCTCACCGCCGCCGCAATTCGTGGCATCCCGCAGGTCATTTCTTTGGGCGCGCTGGACATGGTGAACTTCGGCCCGCCCGACACCGTGCCCGAGAAATTCAAAGGCCGCCGGTTCTATCAGCACAACCCGAATGTCACCCTCATGCGCACCACACCGGAAGAGAACGACGCGCTCGGAAAAGAGATCGCAGAGAAGGCCAGCGCCGCCAAAGGGAAGACGGCGATTTTAATTCCGAAGAAAGGCGTCTCTGCCATCGACCGCGAGCGGCAGCCGTTCTGGTGGCCAGAAGCCGATGCCGCTTTGTTCCAGAGTCTGCGGCACTGGCTCAGCCCACACGTGGAATTGATCGAACTAGAATTGCATATCAACGATGCGGAATTCGCGGAGACGGCGGTGCGGACGTTGCTAAAACTGATGGAATGAACCGCCGTTGGCGGCTTCGCGTTCGTGGATTCAAGCCGGCATCCCGGTAGTTTGGCTTTGAGCGCAAAGCCGCAAGCGGCCAAGTGCGTTATTTATCTTGCTTGGGCGGAAACACTTCGTCCAAAATCAAATCCTTGATCGCCTCTCCCGCGCGCGATTGGCCCGAGGGCTTCGGCTGCGCATCCGGCTCGGCAGGCGGCGAAAAGGGCGTGGGGACATTTATCTTCGGTGCGGTTGGCGCGGCCGGAGCGGTCGGCGTCGAGTTCGGTGCATTCGCAGCGCCCTTCTTCTCAATGAAATCCTGAACATTCTGCTCGCCCTTCTTCACATCTTTGCCGATCTTGTCGGAGTTGATGTCCACTTCCAACTTCGAATGGCCGGGCGTTCCGGTGGGCGTGCTGCTGATGTTGTACCAGCCCAGGTACCAGCCCAAAACCGCCACGGTCACAATTACCGCGCCCAGAAATGCCAGTAGGTTTCGCATGTTATTGCCTCCACGTGAGGGGGAGGTAGGCCGCGCGCTCGCGACAGGCCCACCACGACCGGCCAGCTATACCCATTCTTCGCCGGCTCGTCCAGCCAATTCGCGAACGGACGAGTCTTCTTGGGATCGCGAATCTTCTGCTTGCTTGCGCTGCCCTCGCCGGAATCGTTGCTTTCTGGTAAAGATGGAAAGATACACCTGTACCGAGAAGCCGCGCAATCGGGACCGAATATGCCGGAAGCCAAGCCCCAACCACTTTTGGAGCCGCAGTTCCTCACTCGGCTTGAGCAGCTTGAAATCGCCTCGCGCAAGATCTTCACGGGGCGGATGAAGGGCGAGCGCCTCAG
The DNA here is from genome assembly GCA_035307785.1 of Gemmataceae bacterium. Lineage (GTDB taxonomy): Bacteria > Planctomycetota > Planctomycetia > Gemmatales > Gemmataceae > DATGHS01. The sequence continues at coordinate 6,215 of DATGHS010000070.1, read as the reverse complement.
CCGGCGCAAGGGGCAGAGCGTCGAATTTGCCGACTACCGCAACTACGTGGTCGGCGACGATCTGCGTTTTCTCGATTGGAATCTCTTCGGCCGTCTCGACCGGCTTTTCATTCGCCTCTTTCTCGAAGAAGAAGACCTGCATTTTTACATCCTGATCGACAACAGCCTCTCGATGAATTTCGGCAGCCCCACGAAGCTGCATTACGCCAAACAAGTGGCGGCGGCCCTGGGCTTCGTGGGCCTGGTGAACATGGACCGTGTGATGGTCGAAGCCTTCAACGACCGCATCGTGCAGAGCATGCCGGCCGCCCGTGGCCGCCGCAGCATGTGGCGGCTCATGGAGTTTCTGGAGAAGCTGGAACCGGCCGGCCCTAGCGACCTCGCTCGTTCGCTGCGCACCTTCAGCCTGAAATGTTCCGGTAAGGGCGTCGTGGTGCTCATCAGCGACTTCATGGACAAGGGCGGCTACGACGAAGCGCTACGCTACTTGATCGCTCGGCAACTCGATGTTTACGTGCTGCAGATTCTGTCGCAAGAAGAAATCGAGCCGAAGATCGTGGGCGACCTGAAACTCGTGGATGCCGAAGACGACGACGTGGCGGAGGTCACTGTGAGCGCGGCCTTGCTAAATCGTTACAAAAAGAACCTGAACGCCTTCCGCTCCCGGCTCGCGGATTTCTGCAACCGCCGCGGCGTGTCGTACTTGTTCACAAGCAACCAGGTACCGTTTGAGCGGCTGATATTCTCGTATCTGCGGCAACGAGGGTTACTGCGGTAATAGTCGAAAGCCCAGGGACGGCAGTCCCTGGGCCGTCCGGGGCGCAACATGACCATTGACGACTTCCGCCGCATCGCCCTCAGCATGCCCCAGGCCATTGAAGCCGAGCACATGGGGCACCCCGATTTCCGCGTGAAGGGCAAGATCTTCGCCACCATTTGGCCAACCGAAGGCTGGGGCATGGTGAAGCTGAAGCCGGACCAGCAGCGCGATTTCATGCGGCTCGAACCGGCGGTCTTCGTTCCGGTGAAGGGCGGCTGGGGCAAACGCGGTTGCACGAACGTGAAGCTGGAGGCTGCCGGCGAAGCCAGCGTATATGATGCCCTGGTGATCGCATGGCGCAACGTGGCGCCGAAGAAGCTTGCGGATGATGTTAACCTGTAATTTTGGCGAGCGTCGAGCCGTAAGGCCGACGCGGAAGCCGCTCACACGTCGGGCGTACGCCTCGACGCTCGCCAGAGCAAACCTGCGGTTGTTTTGATGCCCGACCCGGTTCGACGCCCTGGCTCCAACATCTGGCGAATGTGGTTTCCGTTCGCGCTGGTGGTGCTGTTTATCATCTTCATCCCCAGCGTCATGCTCTTCGGCCTGAATCTCTTTGGCCGGGAAAGCTCGGTCAACCTCTGGCTCGAAAAAACGCTCCGGCTCAGTTACCACATCCCGATTCCCTGGTGGGGCGCTCTGCTCCTGTTCCTCGCCCCGTTGCTCCTGATCCTGCTGTACTTCCTCAAGCTGAAGCGGAAGGCAATGGAGGTGCCGAGCACGTTTCTCTGGAAGAAGAGCATCGAAGATTTGCACGTGAATAGCCTCTTCCAGTGGCTGCGGAACAACGTCCTCTTGCTGCTGCAACTTCTGGTGCTGTTGGCCCTCCTGTACGGCATCTTGGCCCCCAAATTGCACGGGGCGAGAGGCGTCGGCAAACATTACATTCTGATGATCGATAACTCCGCTAGCATGGCGGCAACCGATGTTGCCCCGTCGCGGCTGGAATGGGCCAAGGCCGAAGCCATTAAGGAGATCGACGCGGCCGACGACAACGACACCGGCATGCTCATCGTCTTCAACTCGCGGGCCGAGATTCGGCAATCGTACACGAACAACCGGGCCGCCCTGCGCCAGCGCGTCAGCGAGATCGAGCAGACGCACCGCACCACGCGCATTGAAGAAGCGCTGAACCTGGCCGACAGTTTGGCGAATCCGAAAACGTCTGCGGAAAACGAGGCGGTAAAGCCCAGCGATCCCGATCCGGGCAAGGAGCGCACCTACGCGGCTCCGGAGGGGGTGAAGGCGGAGGTACATCTCTATTCCGATGGCCGCTTCCCCGACGTGCCCGATTTTGTGCTTGGCAATCTCGATCTGCACTTCCACCCAGCCGGCAGCAGCGATGCCGACGGGCGGAATAACGTCGCCATCGTCGATTTCAACGCCGTGCGTGATGAAACCAATCCGTCGCAGATTCAGGTCTTTGCCCGCGTGGTGAATTTCAGTGACCACGAGGTGAATGCGAACTTCGAACTCACGGTGCGCGTGGAAGGCGGGCCGCCGCGCGTCTTCCGCAAGGCGATATCGATGGCGAAGTATGGCCCGCCGCCGCAAGCAGGCGGCGAAGCAGCCAAGCCGGATCAGCCCGGCGAGCGCTCGGTCACATTTGACGTGCTCGATCTCGACGATCAATCGGAAGCCGTGCTGGTGGGGGAAATCACCGGCGTGAACGACATATTTCCGCTCGACAATAAGGCTTATCTCGTGGTCGGCGTGGTGCGCAAGGCCAAGGTGCTGATCGTCGGCAAGTCCAACCCGATCCTTCATGCATTCTTTGACGATGAAGCTACGCAGCAGATTGCCGACGTGACCTGGATGAGTGCCGACGATTTCGCGAATCCCGACGTGCGGCGCAACAAGTACCTCGACCCAACCCGCAACGGCGCCTTTGATCTCGTGATCTTCGACGGCTGCGGCCCGGACTCCGAAGACGAGATGCCGAGAGCCAATACGTTCTTCTTCGCCTACCCGCCGCCGCCCTACAAACTCGACAAGAGCAAAAAGGTAGAAAAGACCTTCGTGAAGGGCTGGGTGAATAATCATCCGCTGTTGCGTTACCTCACCTCACTGCACGAGATTGGCGCCGGTGTGGTGTACAAGATCGACGACCTGCCGCCACGCACGCCGCGCTTGCTCGAAGGCGACAACAACCTGGCTCTGATGTTCGCCCTTACTCGCGGCTCCTACACCGATGTGGTGCAGATGTTTCCGCTCATCGACGACAAGGGCACGTACAACACGAACTGGTTCCTGCAGCCGAGCTTTCCGATCTTCTGGCGGAATGTCCTGTATACCCTCGGCAACGTCAGCGATGCGGCTGGCGAGGAAATGCTGCAACCCGGCAACCCGAAGCAATTACGGCCCAGCGCCGCCGTGAAGCAAGTGTTCGTCACTCCGCCGGGTGTGAATACTAAAACCGCGGAACTCGAGCGCATCGGCAATCGCAGCGATTTCGACTACCAGGACACCGAGCGCCTGGGCATTTACAAGGCGGAATGGAAAGGCGGCGGCCGGAGCTTCGCGGTGAATCTGCTCGATTCCGAAGAAAGCAACTTGCAGCCGCGCGACGCGATTCAAATCGGCAGCGACACCGTCATCGCCGGCGAAACCCGCCGGCAGACGCGGGAATTGTGGAAATGGGCTATCCTCGCAGGCTTCGTGTTCCTGCTGCTGGAGTGGTTCATTTACAACAAGCGGGTGTATGTTTAAAAGGATGAACCACAAAGGACACAAAGAGCACAAAAAAGATCTTTGTGTTCTTTGTGTCCTTTGTGGCTCCCTTTTCATTTCTTACTTCGGCCACCCCGTGTACGTCTTCAAAAACTTCGCCGTATCCTTCAGGAAGATCTCATGCCCGCCGGGGCGAAATTCGATAGCCGTCTTCTCTGGAATTTGCAACTTCGCATACAAATAGCGCACCTTCGCATACTCATACGCAATCATCTCGTCGATGCCCACGCCGTCGTCGTGGCCACGTTCGACCATGAACGGCCGCGGGGCGATCAGGTTGGCCATTTCCGCGTAGTTGAAGGTGTTGCCCAGGTCGAATTCGTACATGTCGTACTCGATGGTCCACATGTAACTGTTGTGGAAATCGATGGAGACGTTTTTGCCGATCCACTCGTTGAAGTCGCCGGCGCAGATCGACAGGCAATAGCGCTTGACCAGGGCGGGAATGCGCATCGCGGTCTTGCCGCCGTAAGAGAGACCGTAGAACGCAATGTGCTCGGCATCGACGAAGGGCAACGACGCCAGCCAATCGGTGGCTGTCTCGTGCTGGCGAACGATGAATGAATAGAGCGAGAGCTTGAGCGGGTGCGCCTTGCGCAACAGCACGCGGAACTTCTCGTGGCCGATGTACGGGTTCTGCGGCGCGTAAACGATGTAACCCATGTCGGCCAGCTGGGCGCCGAAGGAGTTGTAATAGGGCGTCTTCTTGTCTGGATTGACCACATCCTGCGGCCGGCCCTCGAGGCCGTGCTGGCACACCACCACGGGCCGCTTTTCACCGGGCTTCAAATCTTTCGGCAGCAACAGAATGCCGTAGGCGAAGACATCGGGATAAAGATCGAGCACGACTTCGTAGCCCTTCCACTTGGGCGTGTCGTAAGCCAGCCGGGTGCGCGGATTCATGGGCTCGGTCTGCTTCGGCAGCTTGCCGATGATGTTCTCCCAGAAGTATTCGCGATACGGCTCGCAGGAAAGCTCCCACCGTTGCCGTGTGGTCAGCTCCGTTTTGGCCCAGAATTGCTTGCGGACAAGTTCGCTGGTGCGCCAGAGCCGCTGCGTGTAGGCGACGAGCTGGTCGAACTGGCGCTTCTGGCGCGGAGTGGGGTCGAAGGATTTGCGGAGGTCGGACGTGGCATCAGCCAAATTAGAATTCCAATCGACGTCGCGGCCCAACAGAACCGCGGCGAAATACGCCACAGTAGTTATATACCCGAACTGCCCTCCAGCGGGGGCGATCCATTGCAAAAAGCAACGCGGATCGTCGCCCTTCAAGAATCGCATCTTGTCAGATCGTACCTTATGTATGAGTTTTTCCGGCGTCACCAGGCGCCCTGGAGCCGCTTCCTGATGATTGGCGCGGACGGGTGGTCCGTCGACCTTAGGCGATTGCGAAAGCTCGAACGTCAACGCACGCGGTCCACAAAACAGATGCTCCAGGTGCTCTTCTCGGAATTCGGGCAACAGCGCCCAAACGCTACGATCAATCGGCTCTCGCCAAAGCTCCCGCTGAATCTCCACTGACTTGTGCTGCGCGTCTTCTTCCGATTCCCCATAACCTATTCCGCCAGCGACAGTAGCCCTGATGCGCGGGTCCAATGCTCCAGCATAGAGTGCGACAAGTCCACCTTCCCCGTAGCCGAAGATACCAATACTTGAGGCCTCGCCGGCCTTACGGCCGGGGTTCGCCGTGAACCAATCGACGGCCGCGAGCACCTTTTGAATCTCGTAGCCCAGAATATGGCGGCCCATTTCGTAGGCCATGCGCCAGATGAACTCGCGGTGCGAAAGATTCGTTTGGCGATTCAGCTTCGGATTGCCCGACCAGGTATCTTTGCGGTCGATCAGCACTGGGACGATCACCCGGCAACCGATTACTGCCAGTTGGCGAGGAAATTGCGATTCCACCGGAAGTCCTGGCGACAAGCCGACGAGCATTTCCGGCGTCTGGTCGGCATCGGGAATGGCCACGACCGATGCTTTCGCTTCGCCTGTCGGCTCCAACAACAGGCCTTCGCCGTCGATGCCGGGCAACACGCTCCAGCGCACGGCGTAGACTTTGTATGTCTTCGTTTCCGCCACCAGTGCCGATGGCGTGCCTTCGCCGATGTAGTCCATCTTCACCGGCTTGATGCGCTCATCCACGACGCCGAGGATCTTCGCCAGCCGGTCACGGTTCGGCTTCACGGAATCGAGGTATGCTTGCCGAGACGAAGTGTTCACCTTCCAGTATTCGTCCCCGCCCTTCGCGGCCGAATCGAGATCGCGCATCAGGTACTTGTCGATGCCCGCCACCATCTGGGCCGCGAGGTCGCCTTCCATCGTCAGCGGTTTTGTGCCGGGAAGCTCTTCGGCGCGGACGAAGGGAAGCAGCAACAGGATTGCTGGTAGGGTAACCATGAACCGAGACATGGGAGAGACTCCGGGGTGGAATTCGTAATCCACTCGTAGGGCGGGCTGAGCAGGATGCGAGGCCCGCCGTTACGAGCGGCGGGCCTCGCATCCTGCTCGGCCCGCCCTACAAAACTACAAAACTATAAAACGCAACTCACCGACTTATCATTCCTCGCAATTGCTGGTAAGTAGAATACCCGCCCCAAAAACTTCGTCTATGATATACGACAGCTTTTTGACTTCTGACTACTGACTCCTGACTCCTGATTCCTGA
>DATGHS010000069.1:0-14396 GCA_035307785.1 Gemmataceae bacterium | reverse complement strand
CTGCGAGCCAAGCAGCGGCTTCCATCGCACACACGCCGAAGCGGCGGTCGGAATGCGCTCCGCTGGTAAGGTGAATCGTTTCCAGATCAAGCATCGCTGTCATCGTCAGTTCCTTTCGTTGGGACTTGTGACTATTCCGCTTGTACCGAATGGCTCAGTTGGCTAGAACGCCTGCTCGACACGCAGGAGGTCACAGGTTCGAGTCCTGTTGAGCCCACTCGAAGTACCGAAAACCGCCTGAAGGCGGTACTACGAACTCAAGACTGTTTGTAGTACTGCCTTCAGGCGGTTTTTCTTTCTCCCGGAGCGCGGTTATGGGCTGGCTCGGCGCCATTGTGGCACTGGCGATCATCGGCCTCGTGCTTCTCGACGCGTTTGAGGTCATGATCCTGCCGCGGCGCGTGCGGCATGGCTGGCGGCTGGCGCGCTTTTTTTATCGCACCACGTGGAAAGTCTGGCGAGCGCTGGCAAATCGGTTTACGCCAGGTCGGTGGCGCAACGGATTCTTGAGCGTGTTTGGCCCGCTCTCGCTATTTGCGTTGATCGGCGTCTGGGCAGTGGGGCTCGTCTTCGGATTCGCGCTCTTGCACTGGTCGCTCGGCACCGCAATCACATTTCAGCGCGAATCCGATCAGAATTTATTGGGTTTTCTCTACTTCAGCGGCACGACCTTTTTCACGCTCGGCTACGGCGATATCACGCCCACTGGCCCCTGGGGCCGACTTCTCAGCATCGCAGAAGCGGGTTTGGGATTTGGCTTTCTCGCTGTGGTGATTAGCTATTTGCCGGTGCTGTACCAGGCGTTCTCCAAGCGCGAAATCGCCATCTCGCTGCTCGACGCGCGGGCCGGTTCACCGCCGACGGCTGGTGAGTTGCTGCGCCGGCTCGCCGTGGCCCGAGCCGCTCACGCGGTTGGGCCGTTGCTCCAGGACTGGGAACGCTGGGCTGCCGAAGTGCTCGAGAGCCATCTTTCCTTTCCGGTTCTGGCTTACTACCGGTCGCAGCACGACAACCAGTCGTGGGTCGCGGCGCTCACAACCATCCTCGATACCTCGGCCATTCTCATTGCCGGCACGGAAGAATGCGAAAACTATCAAGCCCGGTTGGCGTTTGCCATGGCCCGGCACGCGGCCGTGGACCTGGCGCTGGTGTTTCATGCGCCGCCGCAACCGCCGAAAAAGGATCGGCTTTCGGAGAGCGACTTTCAAAGACTGCGCGAGTCGCTGCGTTCAGCAGGATTGAAGTTGCGCGAAGGGGCCAGTGTCGAAAAGAGCGTTGCGGAAATGCGCGGACTCTATGAACCGGTCGTGAATGCGCTCGCCAACTACTTCCAATTTGCCGTGCCCGCGTTTCTGCCGGAAAAGCCGCCGGTGGATAACTGGCAGACCAGCCCCTGGATGCCGCGAGCTCCGGAGCTGAGTGGATTGTCGGAAGGGAGGCAAGTGGAGGATCACTTTGATTAAGGCCCGCTTATGCTTTCGCCGCTTGGCGCGTCGCCGCGGCCTCCATTGCGGCCCTGCCCGCCGTGCCCGGCCTTACCGCCGTGCGCCTTGCCCTTTCTTTCGGTAGGGTGCTCGTTGGGGTGTTCTCGCCAATAGGCTTCATAATCACCCTGCGTGCCGATGAGGAAGATGTCAAATTCTCCCGAGGTCTTAATCCACCAAAGCCCGAGCTCCTGGCCTTGCGGGCGTTCGGGCATTGGTCGGCCGTCGGCAAATCTCGCCCGGAATTCCGGATTCATGTGCCGAAACAGGGTCGGAACCACTGCTTCGACCAGGTCGCCGTCCTGCATTTCAAACGAGAAAAGACGCTGGCCTGGTTTCATGGGCGCACTGTCTTGAATCCGCATTCTGAAATTGAAAAGCCCGCGGAAAAGATTCGGTGCGATGATTTCAACGGTCGGATTTGGCTCCGCATACATTTGCACTTCCACGTGGTCGGCGAGGTTAATGCTTTTCTCTTCGGTGGCGTAACCCTTAGCCGAAACTTCCAGGACCAGATCGTCGGTCCGGCCGGAAACAGTCTGAAGATCGGCGTTACCCTTGCCGTTGGTGTTGATCGTCGAATGGGCGTTGGCACTGTTCGCTTGCTGATAATGCCAGACGCGAACTTGCGCCGCACTAATCGGCTGTTTCGTTTCGCCGTCGATGACTTGCACGGAAGTACCCTTGCTGCCGGAAGCCAGGCAACCGAGACCGGCCAGTAACAAGCATCCAAAACCGATTTTGTATCCGGCCGAACGAAGACTCCCCATGGGGCCCGCTCCTTCGATAGCCCGAGCGCAAACCTGCCGCGGCGAAACGGGGAATAGCAACCGGAAACGGTGCTGTCAATCGAGGTCTGTTTGAACCGGCTTGAACGGGCTAAAGCGCTCGCTACGAACAGATCACCGAGATATGGGAGCCTGATGCCGGGAGTCAATGTTTGTGCTGAGCTCGGTGCAGCTCCGTTTCCTCGTGCTCTGGCCGCGTTGATTCATTGAAGTGCCGTGCCGCTGCGAGGTCGTGCTCCAAGCGGTGGAGGTTTTCCTCCATTTCCACCATGAGCCGGTGTTGCTCGGCAATCGCGTCGAGCAGTTGCCGGATTTCCGGCGATAATTGGTCTGGTTGCAATAGCTTTTCCATGTGCGCCTCGCGAGTTCACCACTGCGTGAACGGTGGATTTTGCCTTGCAATCCCTGGCAAATGAGCGGCGCTGACATGGCGGCCGGGGGCGAATTCGAAATGAATGCTTCGTGGCATTGGTATTGTAGCAGGCGAAAGCCGTGTCTGGCTAGAGGCTTAGCAAAACAAGTTGCTTTCTTGCCATTCGCCATTCCGCACTTAGAATGACGCGCGAGCCAAGGCGGCTTTCCAATTTCGGTCACGAGTGCCGGCACTGGTCGCGATAGCCAGGAGCATGCCATGCAGCCCGTTCGTTGTCCGCATTGCAGCGACAATTTCGACTTTGACCCAAGCCAGATTTGGGACTCACCAGGACAAGTCACCAAGGCGCGCAAAACGACCGCTCCGCGCGTCGTGATCCAATGCCCGAAATGCCGGCACTGGATTACGGTGGAGCTGCCGAACGGCAGTTCGAAGAAGGCCGCTCCTACATAGCAATCTGGGAAGATAGGCTTGAGAGCCGGCGCAAGCGGTCGGATGAGAAACCGCGTGCCTTATCCGGTTGCTCGCGCTCCCGGTTCCAAATGAAGCGGAAACGGTTGGTTTACCGATTGCCTGGATTCACGCTTTTGCGCGCCTTCTCCATTTTGCCAAACTCATGTCTGCTCTTGCTCGCGGGCCCGTCTCCGAGTATGACGCCGGCCGCGTTGCAATGACCAAAAGTAAGGACGCCCAGATGACGAGCAACTGGCCCAGCTTCCGAATTCGCTGCCAGCTCGTGGCCGTCGCGGCATTCACGCTCATGGCCGGTTGTCTCACGTCGTCGCACAAACCCGTGCCAACCGAACTCGCCGCCAGCATCAACGAGCGGATTGACCTCAGTGCGGTGCCCGACTCGAACCAGCGAGTCGATCCGGAAACGGTTACGCGCATGATCGCCCACTTCACCGGAGACGAGCCAGTAGACCCGAATGCACCACGATACGACGTACTCGTACTTTCCGGCGGCGGCATGTATGGCGCCTTCACGGCCGGGGTGCTCGTCGGCTGGTCGGAAGCAGGAACGCGACCCAAATTTCATTGCGTTACCGGCGTGAGCACCGGCGCACTGATTGCCACGCTCGCATTTCTTGGTCCCGAATACGATCCGACCATTGCCCGCATTGTCGATGATCTCAACGTCGGAAAGATCTACCGGCTGCGCCTGCCGGGATCGATCCTTTGGAGCGCTTCGTTGGCTTCCGCCGAGCCGTTGCAGCGGCTGATTGAAAGTGTGGTGGACAAGGAATTGCTAAAAGCGGTGGCCAAGGCACATGCCGAGGGCCGCCGGCTGTACGTCGGCACCACGGAGCTGAATTCTTGCCGACTCGTGGTCTGGGACATGGGCGCCATCGCCAGCCGCGGTGACGCGGAATCTTTGAAACTCTTTCGCACCGTTCTGCTCGCTTCGTGCTCCATTCCCGGCTTCTTTGCGCCGGTGCCAATTGACGTGGAAATCGACGGTAACAAGTACACGGAGATGCACGTGGACGGCGGGGCCAGTGCTTCGATGTTTCTGCGCTTTCCCTACCTGAAGCCGGGCGAAGCGCTTGCTCAGCGCCGCCGGCCGCTGGCCGGTTCGAATCTTTACGTCATCGTTTCGGGCAAGCTGTATGCCGACCCGGCGCCCGTGAGAAATACCTTCCGCTCGGTAGCCAGCAACTCGCTCACATCGGTGCTTTATGCCGAAGCGCGCGGTGATCTTTACAACATGTTCACCGGCTCGCTGGTTACGGGCATCAAGTTTCAGATGGTGGCTATTCCCGGCGACTTCGAAGTGACCCGCGACAGCACATCGTTCGACCCGGTGGAAATCCGCAAGTTGTACGACGAAGGGCTGCGCATCGGCCGCTCGCCCTACCCCTGGCGCACTCTGCCCCCGGGGCCGGAGATCAACGAGCAGGTGATCCCACGCACGGGAATTCGCTTCGCGACTCCGGCAAGCGAAGCGCTGCCGCCGTGATCCCGAGTTGCGATGTGCGTTCGCATGGCGCTTCAGGGCTTCGATGCATGACTTTCTTTTGGCGGATGGTTTTCTTTGAGCGCCTTATTGATTTCTTTGTTTCGCTGGTCGCGATCCTCTTTGCTTTCGGGCTCCTTTACGGGGACGGTCACGTCCTTACCCGCGAGCAGATCCTTCACGAGGCCCGTCAACTTATCGACGGGTCCGTGGTAGCAGGCCGACATGCTTGGCTCGCCGCGGATCATCAGCCAGTACTTTCCTTCGGGATTATGGTCGGCCGTGAAGCAATAGTCGTCGATAAACACATACGCTATTGCTTGCTTCACTTCGCGGTCCTTGCTCTCAATGGAAAACATTACAGCCTGTTTTCCCTCCTTGGTCCAGTCCCAGATGGGCTTGGTTCCGGTGGTTTCATTTCGAATGACAACCCGGTAGGACGTGATCTTTGATCCGGCATCCTTCAGGATTTCCGGGCAAGCGAAGATTATCACGCCCTTCTCTTTGCTGAACTTCTCAACCTTCAGAATTCGGATCTGGTGGGAATAGCTGGTCATTTTGGCCAGCGTCATTGGCGGGAAGTGGATGTATGCACTTGCGTTTGCTGCCAAGAGTGCAAGAAGTGCGAACGCAGCCGTCATGCGCGTGAAAGGTTGAATAAGCTTGCGAATGCTCGTCATCCTATCTTCCGCTCCGTCATTTTTGAATATGCCGAAGGCTTGCGCATCGGCCGCTCGTCGTACCCTTGGAGCCTACTGCCGCCGGGCCCGAAGATCAACGAGCAAGTTATCCCACGAACCGGAGTGCGCTTCGCCACATCGGCAGGCAGTACGATACCGCCGTGATGATGAATAAACACAACGCAAAATGCGCCTTGCACTGACTCTAAGCAGCACTGCCCTTGTCGCCTGGCCGTAGCCGAATTTCCAGCCGGCAGCCGACTGCCCTAGCATATTTGCGCAATGTTTCAACGGATGGCGAATGTCGGCGACTGCCGCCGCCTGCTTCCAATCGAGCCACCGCAGGCGCTTTAGTGCCCATGCGCGCCGCAACTTTCGCCTGTGTCAGCCCGGCTTGCCGCCGCGCTTTCAGTAGCTCGTCCAGCAGCGCGAATTCCTCGGCCTGCGCTTCGTACTCAGCCTTGACGGACGGATTTCGGAGCATCTTCTTCACAAATGTTTTATGGGTCATCATTGGCTTTGAACCTCTTTCATTCGCTGACGAGCAATCTTCAACTCTTTGGCTGGCGTTTTGCTCGACTTCTTCACGAACGAGTGGAGCATCATAATTCTCCGGCCCGGCAGAATGCAGAAAAACACGCGCCCGATTCCTTCTTTCGATTTCGGACACAATTCAAACAGAGCTTTGCTCATCGGCCGAGTATGGGGCATTCCCAAGTCCGGTCCAAATATCTGCATCCGCTCAGTTAGGTGGATGTACCGGGCCTGAAGCCGCGTGGGAAATGCCAGAATTGCCTGCTGCACGTCCTCGTGGAAGTAGACAATCTCCCAGTTCATCAGCGCATATTAACAAATGCGTTAATAAATGTCCAGGCGAATGAATCCAGTCATATTGGCTAACTTAAACTCTATGACGGCCCGTTGCCTTCCTGGCTTGAGTCGCGAGCCTGCCGACGCCGCACCAGGCTGCCCAAGACTCAAATCTCGGGGCCCATGAGAACTAAAACGACGCCGGCTTCTTTTAGGACATACGATCGTTCTAGTTGCAACCAACGCTTCTGAGCCGTTCCATCGAACGCAGAGGGTTGCGGGCCCTCGACCTGGAAGCTATCGCGTTCCGCACCTTGCCCCCATAAAGAAAGCATCAGACCACCAAACATTAAAGTGAAAGCGGTCAATCGCAATAATCGTTGGCGATCCACGCTCGACCTCCTCGGGACCCGAACGAACCAAGCTAAGTTTTCAAACATAAGCCTAACCTGTGGTGGAACTGAAATTGGCTTCCTGCCTTCAATTTCCGATTCATTCCGGAAATGCGTGTAGAAACGAGCAATTCCCCATCACACGATGGCATTTTTGATATGAAGTAATCATCCCCGCCATTACTTACGGAGTCCTCCCATGTCTACCGACCCGCATTCCGACCCGCCGCGCACCACGCGCCGCGATTTCCTGCAAGCCACCGGCCTGGCAGCTTGCATTGGCGCGGCATTGCCTTCGCTCACGCCGGCGGCCGAGCCCACCGGCAAAACCGATCCATTATTGCCTACCATCAAGCTTGGGCCGCACGAGGTCACGCGGCTGATCATCGGCGGGAACCCGGTGTACGGCTATTCGCATTTCAACAAACTCTTCAGCCAGCACATGGTCGATTGGCACACGCCGGAACATGTGCTGGCGCTGCTGAAGCGCTGCGAGGAAGCCGGCGTCAACACCTGGCAGAACAGCTATGCCGAGCGCACGCTCGAAGACGTCGAGCGCTACCGCAAAGACGGTGGCAAGATGCACTGGCTTCTCCTCGGCAAGCCCGACTGGGACAAAGACCCGAGCCGCATTGACGACGCGGCCAAGCGCAAGCCGATCGGCATCTCCTGCCATGGCGCTCTGAATGAACGGCTCTTCCGCGAAAAGAAGTTCAGCGTGCTCACCGACTTGCTGAAGCGCATTCGCGATGCCGGTGTGCTGGTCGGCCTATCGGCCCATAACCCGGAATTGATCGACTTCGCCGAAGAAAAAGGCTGGGACATCGATTACTACATGTCTTGTCTGTATTATCTCACGCGGCCGAAGGAGGAGTTTAAGAAGATTCTCGGCACCACGTTACCGCTCGGTGAAATCTACCTGCCAACCGATCCGGAGCGCATGTTCAAGACGATTCGCGCCACCAAGAAGCCATGCCTGGTGTACAAGGTGCTCGCCGCCGGCCGGCGCGTCGGCACGAAGGACGAAATCAAGACCTGCTTCAAGACCGCGCTGCAAAACATCAAGCCGACCGACGCCATGATCGTGGGCATGTACCAGAAATTCGGCGACCAGGTCGGCGAAAACGCGGCCTTGGTGCGCGACTTGTGCGCGGAGAAGGGCTCGTGATAGAATTGATTGTCAATCAGTGCTTATGCGGAAAGCCGAGATGCTGTTGGAGATGCGCAAATGAACCTTTCTCTTGCACCCGATATTCAAAAACGTATTGTTGAGCGCGTGAATTCGGGCAGGTTTGCCAGCCCGGAGGAGGTAGTTGCGGCCGCGATCTTGGCGCTGGATCAGCAAGAGCAATTCGGGAACTTCCAGCCCGGCGAACTCGACGCCCTTTTGGCCGAAGGCGAGAAAAGCATTGGAAAATACGAGACGCTCGACGGCGACGAAGCGTTCGCGATGCGGCGGATGCGTCGTGCAAGAAAGCGGAAATAAGCCCGATGAAGTACCGCATTTCTCGGACGGCCCAAAAAGACATCGAGAGAATTTGCGATCACATTGCCGAAGACAACCCGGCCGCGGCGGAACGATTAGATGAACAGATTCACGTTGCGATTAAATTGCTTGCCAAACTACCGAGAATGGGACACAAACGCTCAGACGTGCACGACGAGCGCTATCTTTTTTGGGCCGTGGGAAACTATCTGATCGCGTATCGCATCGAAAAAAAGGAACTCCTGGTTGTCCGCGTGCTGCACGGCAGGCTCGATTTCCGGAAGTTGTTCAAGCGCAAGAGATGATGCGCCCGAGCAGCACTCGTCGCGGCAATTGGCGCGGAAAAGCGAAGACAGATTTTTCGACAGCCGGCAAGCGCGAACAAGTGGCATCTAGCCGCGAGGCGAGTCTTCGAGCCGCGCGGGTCAATTTGCAGCCCCGCTGCATTTCGGATAGGATGACCAATAGACTCCACTCGCATTCTCACACGACTCGCACCCTGATTTCGCCATGCCGAAGTACGAAGCGCTTCATTTAGACGAGGATTTGATCAAGCGGCTGCCGCTGCCGCTGGCGCAGATTTGCCGGCGGGCGCTGAACGCCAAGTCGGCGCTCGAGCGGCACCAGGCGGCTTATTACTGCTGGGAAATAGCGCTCAAGCTGCTCGCCTCGGCCGCCATCGTGGAATACGCGGAGTTGAACGACAACGATCCGCAATTGATCGAGCGCTTGCGCAATCTGGCCCGCCCTGCACTGGGCCACTGGTGGGAATTCGTGCGCCGGCTCGTGCCGATTCTCGCGGAGCGAAACGACGAAGGCTTTCGTGCTATCCGCGATCTCATCTTCACCCGGGCCCGCGAGGATTTGCCGCGCTGCTGCGGACTTGATGCTGCGCTACGCGGCGTGCTCGAAAACCAAAGCGGCTCGCGCTCGACCGTTCGGCCCAGCGAATTATTCGACCGGCTGGTGCAGTATCGCAATCAGGAAATGGGCCACGGCGCTTCGGGCCAGAAGCCGAACTCGTTCTACGAACAGATGACCGCGGCGTTCATCGCTGCTTTGGGCGAATTGCTCGACCGGCTCGACGTGCTGGCCAAGCGCAAACTGATCTTCGTCGCCGATGTGCGCAAGCAGGCCAACGGCGCCTGGCTCGTCGAACGGCTGGAACTCAGCGGCGATGCGGCTCGAAGAATTGAATCCATCGTCTTACCCGAAAAGGCGGCCGCCGAGGTGCCGCGGCCGGACTTGATTTATCTGGAACGTCCCGCCGATGCGAAGGCCGGGCAATCGGTCGCGCTACCGATGCACCCGCTCATGTTGTTCGACGGTGAGAAGGCCGAAGTTCTGTTCCTGAATTCCCAGAAAGGAAAGAAGAACGCGGAGTTTCTCTGCTATCACACTGGTAACGTGGATCGGCGCGACCTGCTCGGCGACCGGCGCGAGTTATTCGTGAAAATCTTCGGGCCCGGCGTGGATAGCGACACGATTGCGTCGTGGGTCGCGAAAGATGTCGCAGCGGAAGCGGAGAGCGAAGAACCTTCCAGAGACGTGCGCATGCTGGGCGAGTTCGAGCTTTTGAGCAAGATCGACCAGGGCGGCATGGGGGTCGTGTACCGCGCCTGGCAACCGTCGCTCGGCCGGCCGGTCGCCCTCAAATCACTGGTGCGGTTTGGCGATCCCAAGAGCGAACAGCGCTTCGCGCGGGAGATTCACGCGCTGGGGCGCGTGGAGCATCCCAACGTCGTCAAGATTTTTACCTCGGCATCGGACCATGAGCATTGGTACTATGCGATGGAGCTGGTCGAGGGGGCGAGTCTCGCCGGCATCTGCGCGCAGCTCGCGAAGGGTGGCCGGACTGACGTGGGCAACACGGAATGGCTGCAAGCGGCCAGCACGGCCAGCGAGCAGGCGCGCAAAAAGGAACTACCGCTGACCACCGAAGAAGCCATTACCAAATCGGTCCGGATTCCACGCGGACAATTACAAGAAGCGCTTCGGGCACATCCAAAAGAGACATCGCCGGGAACGGGGGCTTTGCGCGCGGATCACAGTCACATCTACCAGATTGCAGAAATCGGCAGACAGATTGCCGAGGCCGCTCAAGCGCTGCACGAAGCCGGCATCATCCACCGCGACATCAAGCCGGGAAACATCATGTTGACGACCGACGGCCAGCGGGCCGTGCTGACGGATCTCGGCCTGGCGCAGCTTTCCGACGATGCCGAAGGCCGGCTCACGAAGACCCGGCAATTTGTCGGCACATTGCGGTACGCGCCTCCCGAGCAGTTGCTGGCCAGCGGCGTGGACCGCCGGGCCGATGTTTATAGCCTCGGCGCCACGCTGTGGGAACTGCTTACCTTCCGCCCGCTCTTCGATGCCACGGAAGAGACGCCATCGCCGGAACTCATGAACCGCATCCAGACGCAAGCTCCCGAGCGGCCGAGCAAGATCAACCCACGCGTGCCGCAGGACCTTGAAACCATCGTTCTCAAATGCCTGCGGAAAGACTCGCATCATCGCTACGCCAGTGCTCAAGAACTGGCCGACGACCTCGGCCGTTTCCTGCGCGGCGAGCCGGTGCTCGCGCAGCCGCCCACGTTGGGTTACATTTTCAAGAAGCATGTCCACAAACATCGTATGCGCATTGCCGCGCTGGCCGCGACGTTGCTCGTGCTGATCTGCGGCGCGATCTTTGCCTTCGTGCAAGTGAGCCTGGCGCGAAACAAAGCGGTGAAGGCGCTGGCCGGCGAAGCGGTAGCACGAACCGACGCCGAGACTCATCTTCAGCGCGAACAAGAAGCCAACGCGCAATTGAGCGTGGCCAGTACTCGGGTGAAACACGTTCTGGCCGAAACCTATCTCCAGTCCGGCATGAACGATTGCCTCAATCAACAGCCGGGGCTCGGTCTCGCCTCGCTGCTGGCGGCATACGAAGCGGCTCCGCCGGACGATCCACTCCGGTGGAGCCTGCGGTTGCTGATGGCCGGTTGGGAACGCGGCCTGGCCACGCGCTTTCTCGATGAAAAGGAAATGGAAGCGGTCGCGTTTCACCCCGGCGGCGAAATGGTGATGACCGCCGGCCGCGACGGCACGGCCTATTTTTGGGACCGCAAGACCGGTCTGCTCGCCGGCAAGCCGGTCTCGCCCGGGAGCAAAATCTGGTCGGCCACGTTCAGCCCGAAGGGCGAATACCTGGCCACCGGCGACGATGACGGCAACGCCATTCTCTGGAACGTCTCCACGCGCGAACAAGTCGGCCAGCCGATGCCGCACCCCCGGCCCGGCCGCGTGCGCACCTTGGCCTTCAGCCCCGACGGCAAAATCCTGGCCACCGGCTGCGGCGATTCGCTGTTGCGCCTTGCCGACATTGTTCCCCAAAAGCCGATGGGCGACGCCCGGCTCTGGGACGTCGCCACGCAGCAGCCGATCGGCCATCCCATGCCGCACGGCAAGGAAGTGCTGTGCCTGGCCTTCAGTCCCGATGGTAACGTGTTGGCCACCGGCTGCGAGGACAAGGTGCTGCGCTTCTGGGACGTGAAGACTCAGAAGATGATCGGCGAACCGATCAAGCTGAACGCCGGCGTCTGGACCGTTTCCTATTCGCCAAACGGGAAATATCTGTTCGTGGGCGACTGGGGCGAGAAGGAGAAGGGCGGCGTTGGCCGTCTCTACGATGCCAAAACGCACCAACTCATTCGCGATAATATCCGCCACAAGAAAGGAATCATCGCGTCGGTCTTCACGAACGACAGCGAGCAAATCTTCGTCGGCAGCCGCGACGCCACGGCCCGATTCTGGAATGTCGATGACGGCCTTCCGGTGGGCGATGGATTCTCTTCCCTGCGCTCGATTCCCTCGGTGGCCGTCAGCCCCGACCCCGTGGACATGCACGGCGAACACAGCAAGCCGCACGCCAAAGAATTCATGAGTTGCAGCCGCGATTGCGTGGCCCGGCTCTTCCGCGATTCCACCCCGCGGCCGATCGGCGTGCCGTTGGTGCATCCCAAGGGTGTTGTGGCCATGGCAATCTCGCCCGACGGCGCGCTCCTGGCCACGGCCTGCAAAGACGGCATCGCCCGGCTCTGGAATATCTCCAGCGGCACCCGCCTGGGCAAAGACATGAAGCACGATGGTCCGATAAACGGCCTGGCCCTGTCCCGCGATGGCTCGTTGCTCGTCACCGTGGGCGAAGACAAAACGATCCGCCAGTGGCATGCCACGACCGGCGAACCGGCCGCCGAGCCGATTCGCTACAAGGTTCCTATTGGTTGCGTGGCCCTGTTCCCCGAACGGCCGTGGGCGGTTATTGGCGCCCGCGCCGACCACGCCGCCCAGATTGTGGACCTGAGCACCGGCAAGCTGGTGCACGAGCCGATGCGCCATGGCGACGCCGTGCGCGTTGTGGCGGTTTCGCCCGACGGTAAATTCGTGATCACCGGCAGCAACGACAACACCATTCGCCTGTGGGACAGCAATACGTCGCTGCCCGTCAGCGAGAAGGTGATGGATCAGACCGACCATGTGCTGGCCCTGGCCATCGACCGCAGCGGCAAGCTGCTGTTGAGCGGCGGGGCCGACAACACCGCCCGCCTGTGGAACCTGGCCGACCAAAATCCGCTCCGGGCACTGCCCACACCAGGCTCGCCGGACGGCACCGGCCATCAACACGACGTCTACTCTGTGGCTTTCAACCCGGACAGCACCATCATAGTCACCGGCGGCGGCCCCGATGACCGCACCACGCGGCTCTGGGACGTCGCCACCGGCCAGAAAATTACCGACGCCCTATCGTACGAAAGCGCGGTGAACGCGCTGACCTTCGCGCCCGACGGCTCGCGCTACGCCGTGGCCCGCGAATCGGGCGTCGTGGAATTCTGGCCCACGCCGCAACCGGTTCCCGACGAGCCTGACCGCATCCACGCCTGGATCCGAGCGCGAACGCTGTGGGCCAGAGAAGGCACCGGCCACCGCCGACTCAAAGCCGACGAATGGCGCGACAGCGTCAAGAAGCTGGCCGAGTTGGGCGGGCCGTTTCCGGGGTGGGATGGGAAGTGAGGGGGCGGCGCAAAGCCGAGCGGCCTCGTTTCCCTCGGTCCCAGGCTCTGCTTGGGACCGCACTGCCGCGAGGCTCTGCTTCGCGTCTTCTGCATCCCAGCCCCTCACGCCCCCTTCGGCAAAGCTTTCGCCAAGTATTGGTCCGCGGTAAATCCCATCGACACGTAGATGCTGATCAGCGCTTCCACGGTCAGGTCCGTGGGTTGGACGGTCTCGGCGGGAACGAACAGCAGGCCGCCACCGATGGGGACCGGGGACGTGGGCACGATGATGATCTGATAGTCGCGACCGTTAATGCGATAATTCTGCGGCGACACCAGCAGTGCAAGAATTCCAGCGCCGTTCTCCTTGCCGAAGCAACAGAAGACCGCCCGCATGTTTTTCAGCGCGGATGAATCTTTTTTGCCGAGCAGGTTGATGACCTGTTCGGAGGTTTGGTAGACGCCTCCGACAATCGGGATGCGCGGCAAGACCGCATTGAGCACGCGCTGCATGAACCGGCGCGCGCCGGCCTCGGCCGTCACTCCAATGGCGAAGATGATTGCGAGCACAAAAACCACGCCCAATGTATATGCCAGAGCGGCGTTGGATACAAATCGGAGTCCGAAACGCGTGAGCAGGTCGCCGAACATTGTGCCGGGGCCGACGAGTTGTTGCAAGAAGCCCGCGACCCAGGCAATCACCGCCACCGTGATCACCACGGGCAAAATAACGAGCACCCCGGTCACAAACCACCGCACTGGGCGGCGCACAATTTTGTGCAGCCAGGATGGATCTGCCTGGGCTTCGCCGGCCATCTGGATTCTCCTACGGAACTTTGTTGATGAGCGTTCGATGTGTTGGCAGATTAGACGCTAACGATTGAGTCTATCCGTGGTGCAGGGGCAAAGCCAAGGATTTCCGAAAAAAAAAGGCAGCGCGCGTTTGAAACACTTTTGGCAGGCGTTGACCCATCGGGCCGACGAGTGCGGGCGTCGCCCTTGGCGAGGTAGGCTTCCACGGCGGGCTTACGCCGCGCCGCTCGCCGGGGCCTGGCTTGGATTGAGATCTGTGCTGGCTCTATTTCCTTCAAGAAGACGCCGATGACCAAGAGGAAGCCGCCCCTCGTTCACGGCTTCGGCGCCTTGAATCGTTCCCGGTTCTTCTCCCACCACTTCAGGCCGTTGGCAACCGTGTCGGCGAACCATTTGGGATCGCGGCTGGTGGTGTTTTTATAGCGCTTGTCATTGGGGTCCGGGGCGAATTTTTCGCCGAGATAGCCTTCCAGCCAGCAAGTCATGAAATATCCGCCGTGAAAGGCATCGGGGGATTTGGCCACTGCTTTCTGGTACAGTTCTTCCTCATTTTGCACCAGCGTGAATCCCAGCGCGA
>DATGHS010000068.1:0-4801 GCA_035307785.1 Gemmataceae bacterium | reverse complement strand
GCCGGCTTCTGATGGGCAGCGTCGCAGAGCGCGTCTTGCGCGAAGCGGCTTGCCCCGTGCTGACGGTGAAAGGGCAGGGCACTTTGGAATCGCACCCTGACTCAATATCAACATCAACGATGAGCCAGCCGGCGTAGCTCGAGCCGTTCCCAGATGCCGAATGCCAGCAGCAACACGACGCCGGTAAAAAGAGCCAACCACAGATCGATAAAAGCCGTAATCAAGACCATGAGGAAGGCGGCGGCAGTCAGAAATTTATGGGCTGCGGTTTTCATAATGCGCCTCCTATTTGAGTGGAAGAGCGGTGTGCGGCTTCGGCACACTGTGCCTCCGGACGCACCGTTTTCGGTACACGTCGGCTGCTCAAAACCACAAGGTGTGGTATTCATCCGGAAAGAATGAGCGAATTTCACTGGGCATGGCCCATTTCAGATGCCGGGCTTCTCCTTTCGATACGTGCCGTGACAGCACGTCGAACACGGTCCGAGTAACCATTTCTGGGTCATATCCGCCTTGCGTCAATTGCTTAGCGATTGGTTGCAGGAATTCATCGCGATGGCGAATTCTCAAGGGCTTTCCCTGCGGTTGCCAGCCCTCGAAGAAGATGCCTCGCACTAACATGGGGAGTTGGCTCCCCAAGGCCGCTGCCTGATCGACGCTCAAGCGGTCCCGCAGGGCGTGCAGGACCACTCGTAAGGCGTGGTAGGCAGAGTGCCTGTCCTGAACACCGAGGCCCTTGGCAATGTCGTTTAACCACGTGTTGGTCGTTTGCAGGGTGCTGTCAAACGCTTCGATTTCGCTATGGCTCATGGCTGCCTCCGGTGCGTTGCACTGTGCGGAGCGGGGACGAAACCCATCGCGCAGAAACAGATATCGCAACACTTGTGCCGCTTCCATCGCGGAGAGATTTCTTTTCGTGAGGCCGGCAGGGGCTTCCGGGGAACGCGGCACCTATTTTGCGTAAATTTCTTTTGGTAGCGGCACAGCCATCTGTGCACTGAAACCGCACAGGCGGTCCGGCCGAACCCCGTTCTGAAAGGAGGTCCGATCATGTCCAAGCTCATGTCGATGCGGGAGCCAACGTGGATGGAGGAAGCCCGAAAGGAATTCGACGACGTCTTCCAACGGCTATTCCGACATCACTTGGCGCCGAACGGCGAAGGCGCGGCCCTGGCTTGGAGCCCGCGCGTGGACGTCTCCGAGACCGACAAGGAATTTGTCGTTAAGGCGGATCTTCCCGGTGTCGACCCGAAGGACGTGGACATCTCGATTCGCGATAGTGTCCTGACGGTTAAAGGGGAGAAGAAGACCGAGAAGGAAGAGAAGAAGGAAAACTTCCATCGTGTCGAGCGGTTCCAAGGCTCCTTCTATCGAGAAATCCCGATGCCGAGCGGCGTGGATGAAAGTAGCATCAGCGCTACCACGGCGAAGGGAGTGGTTACGGTTACCATCCCGAAGAAGCCCGAGGCCCAACCGAAGAAGATTCCGCTGAAGGCAGGTGAATGAGCAGGGATTGCAAGCTCGGCCAGGGACGGCCGGCTTCTTGTTCTATTCCAACGGGCTGCACCAAGCCCCTGACCAAATCGTTGCCGAACTTGGCAGGCGGGTTCGCAATTCACGGCAACGACGGCAACGTGGCAACGAGTTTCTCGGCAGGCGGCGATCAAATCCTCTAAGTCATTATTGAGCAGCGACTTGCGGCAGAAGCAAACGGCCAAACGTGTGAGCGCCTTTCGTTGCTGGTTCACGTCAAATAATTCGCTAAGACTTGGCGACGGCAACGAATTGGCTCTGCCTCCACCGAGCCGCGGCGTTCCGAGTTTCTGTTCGGGACGCCAATACGAAGAGCCGGTTCGCGCGTATGATGAGGTAGTATGTTTATCGACCGGACAACGATCTTTGTGGCCGGCGGGCATGGGGGCCGCGGCATGTGCAGCTTCCGCCGGGAGAAATACGTCCCGCGCGGCGGGCCCGATGGCGGCGACGGCGGCGACGGCGGCTCGGTGATCATTCGCGCCATTGCCGGGGCCGATAGCCTGGCCGGGATCGTACATCAGAAATTCTGGCGGGCGGAAAAGGGTGGCGCCGGCGGCACGGCCAATTGTCACGGCGCTCGCGGGGCCGATCTCCTTATCGAAGTGCCGCCCGGCACCATCGTGCGCGATCGGGACCGGGGGCATGTGCTCAAGGATCTCATAAATCCCGGCGACGACGTCGTCGTGGCCAAGGGCGGCCGCGGCGGCCGGGGCAATAAGGCGTTTGCCACGTCCACCAACCGCACGCCGCGCGAATGGCAGCCGGGCACCGAAGGCGAAGAGCGCTGGCTGACGTTGGAATTGAAAGTTATCGCGGACGTTGGGCTTATCGGCCTGCCCAATGCCGGCAAGTCTACGCTGCTGAGCCGCCTGTCGCGGGCTACGCCGGAAATCGCCGATTACCCGTTCACCACGAAATACCCCAATCTGGGGATGGTAGATGTGGCTGGCGAGCACGCCTTTGTCCTGGCCGATTTGCCGGGGCTCATTGAAGGCGCGCACACGGGCGTGGGCCTTGGCCATGAGTTTCTGCGGCATGTCGAGCGAACACGGGTATTGATCCATTTGATTGAACCTTTCCCCGCCGATCATTCGGATCCGATTCACAATTACTACACGATCCGACGAGAGTTGGAACTCTACAACCCCGAACTGGCACACCGGCCGGAGGTAATTTGCCTTAGCAAGTCGGAGCTGACCGGCAGCGACGAGGCGCTTTCTCGCCTCGAAACAGAAACGTGTCGTGAAGTATTCCCCATTTCCGCCGTAACCGGTCAGGGACTGGCGCAATTGGTGCGATGGGTGACGGATCTTCTTCAGAAATCAGGAGTCAGAGGTCAGAAGTCAGAAATCAAAGACGAGAGATCAGCGTCTGACCCAAGTCTGACCTCTGACCTCTGACTCCCGCCTCCAGCCCCTTGGATTCCTTCATGCTTCTCGTCGCCGACATCGGAAACACCCGCATCAAGTGGGGACAATGCAACGAAATGGGCATTTCGCGCTCCGTTTCGATGCCCGATGATTCCGACGCTTGGGAGACGCAGTTGACGCAATGGCGGCTGGAAGGGAAACACAACTGGGTCTTGGCCAGCGTGCAGCCGGCGCGAACGGAGCGGTTAGCCGACTTCCTGCATGGCCGGGGTCATGCGGTGCGGGTTCTGCAGCGCTATTCCGAATTGCCACTGGCGTTGAAAGTCGAGAAGCCGGAGCAGGTGGGCCTTGATCGGCTGCTGAATGTGCTGGGCGCCAAAGCGTTCATTATGCCCGGCACGCCGTCGATTGTCGTTGATGCCGGCTCGGCCGTCACCGTGGATTTGTTGGACGACGAAGGCGCCTTTGCGGGCGGATCGATTTTCCCCGGCTTGCGGCTGATGGCCGAAGCCTTACACGAGCACACCGCGTTGTTGCCGCTCGTGGATATGCAGGCGGCGGTGCCGCTTGTGCCCGCGGGGAACACTACCAGTGCCATCGCCGCCGGAGTGCATTGGGCGGTGGCCGGTGGAATCTCCGCGCTCGTGCGCGCCATCAGCTTGACCGTGCCGTGCCTGGAGAAAAAAATGCCGGTGTTCCTTACGGGAGGGGATGCGGCCAAGATCCAGTTCGATTTTTTGGACCGCGACTTGTTTGAGTACCAACTTCGGCCCACGCTCACGCTCGAAGGAATTCGCATTGCCGCCTTAGCCATTCCATGAGCCCTTCCCCGCGAATCAGTTGCCTTACACCGGCCGGAACCGGGGCCATCGCCACGTTGGCTTTGCGCGGGCCAGGCGCGTGGCTACTGTTGCGCGAATTATTGCAGCCGGCTTCGAATCGACCATTAACGGATTCGTGCCCGGAGGCAGGGATCGTGATTTTTGGGCGGTTGGGCCAAGAACTCGCCGACGAAGTGATCGTGGCCGTTGCGCAAGCTACTTCGGAACCCTGGCTTGAAATTCATTGCCACGGTGGCTTGCAGGTCGTGAACTGGCTGATCGAATTGTTCGTGGCGCGCGGCGCGGTATGGTGCGAATGGCCGGAGTTGCTTCGGATCACAGAAAAGCGTCTTGAATCATTGGCGAGCGAATACCTGGTCCGGGCTGCCACTCTGCGCACAGCAGCAATTCTCCTCGATCAACACCAGGGGGCCATGAGGCGAGCGCTCGAGCAGATTCGACAATACCTTCAGGCGGAAGATACCAGCGCCGCCGCCCAAGCGATTCGTTCAATCCTGAAATTTGCCGACTTGCGCCGCCACCTGGTGGCGTCGTGGAAGGTGGTCGTGGCTGGGCCGCCTAATGCGGGCAAGAGTAGTCTGGTGAACGCATTGGCCGGGTTTCGACGCAGCATTGTCACGCCGATGCCGGGAACCACGCGCGATGCGGTTTCTACTTTCCTCGCTGTCGATGGCTGGCCCATCGAATTGATCGACACGGCCGGAATCCACGGCGGAGCGACGGGCTTGGAACGGGAAGGCATTGGTCTTGCGCGAGAGCAGATTGCCACGTGTGACTTGTGCCTGTGGCTGATGGACGTTACCGCGCTGCCGATACTGCCGGATGCCGCGCTAAGCGCAATCGGCGTCCCTTGCCTGACAGTGGCCAATAAGATCGATCAACCTGCCGCCTGGCCGGTTGAAGATCTTTGCGCGGTCTCCGCTCTCAAGAGCCAGGGATTGACAGGTCTATGTCAACGGTTGGCCCAGCAACTCGTTCCGGAAGCGCCCGCACCCGGAGCGGCCGTGCCTTTCTGCCTTGAACTGTCCGACGCTTTGGAAGCTATGAATCGAG
>DATGHS010000067.1:0-6316 GCA_035307785.1 Gemmataceae bacterium | reverse complement strand
CTATGTCGAGACGCTGCCCAGCGGCCGCTACGCCTTCTGGAAGAACCTGGCCGAGGTGAAGCTTGTGCCGGTGGACCTGCGTGAGCAACTGCTCGACGTGGCCGGCCAGGAGATCATGACGGCCGACAAGGTGACGCTGCGGCTCAATGCCAAGGTAACCTACCGCGTGGCCGATGCGCGCCTGGCCGTAAGCGTAGCCGATGATGCTCGGCAGGCGCTCTACCGCGAAACGCAGCTCGTGCTGCGGGCCTTGTTGGGCGCGCGCGAACTCGACAACTTCCTGACCGACAAGGACGGCGTGGCCCGGGAGTTGGAAGATGGCCTGCGCCGGCGGGCGCCTTCGCTGGGCCTGGAAGTGATTGCCGCGGGCATCCGCGACCTCATCTTGCCGGGCGAGATGAAGGACCTGCTCAACAAGGTGACGGAAGCCAAGAAGGCCGCCGAGGCCAACCTGATCGTCCGCCGCGAAGAAACGGCCGCCATGCGCAGCCAGGCCAACACCGCCAAGCTGCTCCAGGACAACCCCACGCTCATGCGCTTGCGTGAGTTGGAAGTCCTGGAAAAGATCGCCGCCGCCGGCAAGCTCAACGTCGTCCTCGGTGACAAGGGCCTGGCCGAGCGGGTGTTGAATCTGCTGTGATGTGCGCGAACCCCGGAAGCGAAGGCTGCCGGGGTTGTTTTTTTCCAAAGGAGCTCCTTTATCCTCGATTTCCATCGTTGCGTCACTGTCATCCTTGGATGCGAACAGCTCCAAGTACATCGGTCGGGACTTCCGTAGGTAGAGGCCCCTCCGGCGGCACGACAATGATTTTGCCTCGGCCCGTAATCAAGATCGTTAAGCCATCGGCGCCACCCGACACCAAGTGCTTAGCGCCACGCGGCTTGAACTTGAAATGCGGCCTGACCGTGAACCACTTGGGCGGCGGCGTCAGCGAAGCTGCCGCAGCCGCGTTTTCGATCAAGAACTCGAAGATATTTGCTTCTCCTTCGGTCAGCTTCGAATGGAATGCCTCTAGCTTCTTGCCAAGCGACTCAAAGTCGGCGCTTTTCACTTTGACTTGGTCATCTGATTTCTCTCCAGGCAACGGCTTCTTTTTTTCTTGCGCGCGGCCAGTTCCGGCATAAGACACGATTGTCCCGATGGCCGCAAACTTGAGTGCATCTCGCCGCGTCACGCTCTTCATGGGATATCCTCCCGCCCGATGAAAGGAAACCTGCAGAGTTCCGGGCTGCGACTCCACAGGTAGTGAGTAACTTGTTTAACCGGCTTTCCATGCCCCCAAGAACGCAGTCCGATTGTTGGCAAGAATCCCGGCTACGCAACCGCTTTTCGATCCAGGTCCGAATATGGGTAGTACCCCTTGGCCTTCAGCCGTTCGATGAGCTCGGCGCCGCCATATTCGCGCGCGTACTCCATCTCCGAGCGGAAAACTTCGATGACGGCCAAAAGGCCAAATGCCTCGACCACCTCATCGGAGTGGCAGGCATAGCCGTCGAGGACCAGGCACTTCCCGCCGATGCCTTCATAATCTTCCGGGAATTCACACGTCTCATTGGGGTTCAGCGTCGCCTGTTCGCTGTACCGCGCCATCACGTTCAGGATGGCTTGAATGTTCGCATGGGCGCGCCCAAACGCCGTCCTTTCGTCGTAGGCTTTGTCGAGATCGAGCCGGTGCTTTGTGAACATTACCAGCTCGTACGAACGGTAAACATCGTTTGAAGGACCGTCATTGGGCCCCTCGGCCAACTCCTTGGTGGCAATGCCGGTTCCGGGCACGCCGTTGGGGTAGTAGTAAAGATCAAGGCTGCCGCCGAGCGGGTAAGGGATGAGGGCATGCATCACCATGTTGTGCTCCTTGCCCAGGCTCGCCTCTAAATAGGCGGACTTTTGGTCATACCATTGCTGGTCAATATCTTCCGCGTCGTTGTCGTCTGCCATCGCATGCACCTCTGATTCGCGCTAGCTCAACTCCGGAATCGGCCGGCCGCCATCGACCACGATATTCTGTGGCCGGCCTTGTGGATCGATCCACTGGGCGCTCAGGTCAATGCCGAGATGCCGGTACACCGTGGCCCCCAAGTCGGCCGGTGTGACGCGAGCGTCTTTCACGTCGTAACCTTTGGCGTCGGTGCTGCCCACTACCTGGCCATGAGCGATCCCGCCGCCGGCCACCAGCATCGACATGCAGTTGGACCAATGTTCGCGGCCGCCGGTTCCCCGCTGCGAGAAGACCGGCGACCGCCCGAATTCGCCCAGCGCCAGCACCAGCGTGTCCTCCAGCATGCCACGTGCATCCAAGTCAGTCACTAGCGCCGAAACCGCCTGGTCCAGCGGCGGGAGCAGCGGCTTGAGCCCTTTGAGCATTCCCTTCCAGACGACGTCGTCGCCGTGGTTGTCGAAAACGCCGAAGGTGCCGCTGAGAGTCACGAACGTGACCCCGCCCTCGACCAGCCGCCGGGCGAGCAGCGCCCGTTGGCCGATGCTGTGACGGCCATACGCCTCGCGCACTCGCTCCGGCTCCAATTCCACGCGAAACGCCCGCTCGGCCTTGCCGGACAGCACGATGTCCAGGGCCTGCCGACTGTAATGGTCCATTCGGGCCATCGTGTCGCCGGTGTCGAGATCGCGGCGTAAGCGGTCGAATTGCCGGCACAACCCAGCCCGGTCCTTAAGCTGATCCGCCGAAACGCCTTTGGGCATGGTCAACCGGCCCGCCAGTTGGGCCGCATCGGCGGCCTCGTACGCTCCGCTCATTGGGCTGGCCCCCAAGACGTCGGCAAAAAAGAGGTTCAGGTCGCCCATGCCGACGAAAGCCGGCAACGCCGGGTCATTCGGCCCGCGGAACTTGGCGGCCACGGCGCCCATCGATGGGTGCGTGCCAATGTGCGGATCAATCGTGCTGCGCTGGGCCAGCGGGTTGCCGGCCTGCATGGGCGCGGGAAAATGGTCGGCACTGCTCCGGCAATCAACGGCGCGCACCAGTGCCAGGCGATCCATAATGCGCGCCTGCAATGGAAAGTGTTCGCAGATTCGGACGCCCGCCACCTTGGTTGGTATCGACTGAAAGGGCCCGCGAATCTCGGCCGGGGCGTCGGGCTTTGGATCCCAAGTGTCGATGTGACTTGGCCCGCCGGAAAGCCAGATGAGAATCACGGCTTTGCGATCGGCACCGGGCTTCGTTCGCCCCTCGGCCCGGCATCGCAGCAGCCCCGGCAGTGACACCCCCGCAACTCCGGCGAGCCCGGCCTGGAGAAACCAGCGCCGCGAGCCGACGCGGACCAGGTCGCCGGCGGCTGGTTGCAGAATGCCGGCGCTGTGTTCTCGTTTACGGCAAATTGGCGGCGAAAGATGGCTCATGATTCCCTCCATGGCTATCTCTGTATGCGCAGTGCCGCGCGTTGCAATGGATTAATGACCGCGGATGTGGCCTCTTGCCGCAATCATCACTTTTTGCCGCAACACGCCGGGCCCAGCAGCGCGTCCTGTTTCTCCGTTATGTGCCCGCTGCCTTGCTTTAGGGCTGCTGAACGCTCCGCGTTAATTTGGATGAACGCGGTCCATTGCGCGGGCACGTTGGTATCGCTAAAGATGGCTTCCACTGGGCATTCAGGAATGCATGCATCGCAATCGATGCAATCGACTGGATCGATATAGAGTTGCTTTTCATCCTGATAAAAGCAGTCGCAAGGGCAGACGACAACACAGTCGGTGTACTTGCAGTCATGACACGGTTCGCAGACGACGAGCGCCATTGTTTGACTCCTCAGTTTCTGGCATCGAACGAATCTGCTTCTTGCACTCGCTATGCGCATGCCGTCGGCCAATGTGTTGGGAGAATTGGCGTAAGTCATTGCTGAGACTAACGATGTGTGGCGATCGCTTCCCTGCCTGATGAGCTGCGGACAACTTAGGGAACGACCAAATACAGTTGAGACGACCAAATATGGTCGGAGAATCGGCGGGTTTGGATTTAGCCGTCGAGACCGTTTTTCGAGATGTTGTGTTTTCGCATCTTGCCGTACAACGTGGTCGGTTTAAGACCCAAAGCGGCAGCCGCGCCCCGCGGGCCATAGATTCTTCCGTGACATCGTTGCAGTGCGTCAAGGATTGCATTGCGCTCCAGCGCGGCCAGGCCATTGGCCGTCTCTGACTTGGATTGATGCGGGAGCCATAGCGGGTCGATCTTCAGACACTCGGAATCGGCAATGATCATGGCACGCTCAATGATGTTTTCGAGTTCCCGCACATTACCGGGCCAATCGTAGCTTTTCAACAAATCGAATGTAGTGGGACTAACAATCTGAACTGGCTTTTTCATGAGTCGGCCGAAGTGGTGCAGGAAATGCCGGACCAAATCCGGGATGTCTTCGCGCCGTTCGCGCAATGGCGGCACATGGATCGGAAACACGTTCAGCCGAAAAAATAAATCAGATCGAAAATGGCCCGCATTTACCGCGGCACTCAAATCGCGGTGCGTTGCAGCAATTACGCGAACATCAACTGGAATGGCGCCGCTGCCGCCAACCCGGTCGAATGTTCGTTCTTGCAATACGCGGAGCAGCATGACTTGCACGTCGGGCGATAACTCGCCGATTTCATCCAAAAAAATGGTGCTTCCATTGGCGAGCGCAAATCGGCCCACACGCTCCTTATTCGCGCCGGTGAACGCGCCTTTTTCATGTCCGAACAATTCGCTGGCAACGACGCCCTGCGCTAATGCGGCGCAATTGACGGTTACCAGGAGCCGATTCCTGCGACGGCTTAGTTGATGGATCGCGCGGGCCACCAATTCCTTGCCGGTGCCCGTCTCGCCCAGGATTAAGACCGTGCTGTCCGTCTGGGCGACTTGCTGAATCGCCAGCCGGACTGCCTTCATTGCAGGGCCATCGCCGGTGAGCGGGCGCAGGTCACGCTCGATCTTCGCCTGGTCGCGCAAGTAGGCTGTTTCAAGCTGGAAGCGCGATAGCTCTTGGACGCGCGCTTCCAGTTCCGCGATGCGCGCGTCGCGCTCGTGACAACCGGGGCAGATCTCAGGTTGCATGAATATATGTTAGCAAATGAAGCCCTCTCGATTCGGTCGCATGAGCTCCCTTCGTGGCTGATTTACGCCCGTGCCGCTACACCGCAAAGCACTGGCGCAGTTACAATACCAACGACGCACTCCTATGAGGACATTGCGACCATGAATTCTGCGTTTCAGGCCATTCCAGTACCGCTTCGCGACGACGGCCACGGTGGACTGCGCGTTGGCCAAACGCGCGTCAGCTTTGAAAGCGTTTGGCACTTGCATCAGCAATGAGCGAGTCCGGCCGAAATTGTGCGGCCCCGAAGCACCAGGAACCATTCCGATTGCTTCGCACCACGCTTCTGCCTGCCCCAACTCAATATTTCACAGTATAATGCTGTTCGGCCAGCCTTCCTCCACCGGAGGCGACGATGAATCACGTCAGCCTTGACGACCAGCATGAAAGCGTCAAGCAATTCGTTTTGGGTTTGACAGTCGATGGCGGCTCTGTTTTGGAGCTTGAGGGTCGGGCCGTGGCCTGCGTGGTCCCACCGCCGGTTGGTGCAAATGGCTCTACGTCTGGGCAAGAGTGGACAGACGAGCGAAACGCCCGCCGAATCACGCTCATCCAGAAAAAGCATGCCGCCGGTCTAAATCCAGAAGAGATCGCTGAACTGGCCGTACTTCAGGAGCTGATGCTACGTTTCCGCCAAAAGGTAGCTCCCTTGCCATTGGAAGACGCGCGCAAGTTGCACCAGGAACTTTTGGCCCGAGCAATGCGCCATAATGGCTCATGAGCAACCCCTTCGTTTATCCAACCTCCGCCCATGTCTGCCGTCGACAAATGTCACAAGGGCAAGGGGTCCTATTCACATTGCCTGTGTTAGCGTCGCGCGTCGCCTTTGGTTTTCAGTCTCATGGATCGACCGGCTTGCATATAGAATGAAGAAAAAGGAGATCACAATGCCCCGTACGCCGAACGCGTCAACTAAAGCTATCCTGTCGCCCTCTGACGATGAAGACCGCATTGAGCAAGAGCTACTTGCCGATGGAATTCTCGATCAGCTGCCATTGCCGGTCAGCGATGGCAGTGCTTTTCACCGATGGCAACCGATTGCCTGGGCAGGAAAGCCGTTATCTGAGACTATTCTGGAGGAGCGCCGTTAAAGGATGGTCTTTTTCTTCGATAGCAGCGCGGTCGTGAAGCGGTACGTGACGGAGATCGGCAGCCCGTGGGTGACTCACATTCTCGGCCCGACGCAAGGAAACCGGGTTTACCTGGCTCGAATCGCAGGAGTTGAAGTAGTCGC
>DATGHS010000066.1:0-3787 GCA_035307785.1 Gemmataceae bacterium | reverse complement strand
AGGCGCGCGATGGCTTTTTCGCTATCGATGGTGAGATTCAGGTGGGTCATTTTGGTGGTTGTGCCGGCGGTGGTGGTAATTTAACCGGGAAATCATCTGGCGGTTTGGACGTCTCATCCAATGCTGGCTCGATTCCAGTGACAATTGCGCGGGGCTCCGCTGGGTCAAGAACCAAGGGCTGATCGGTTTTACAAACACTTTTATTTCCGGCGCGGTCAATGGCCTTAATTTGAAAATAGACGCGCAGCGGCGCATCCTTGGGGAAGTACCACACGTACTCGCCTCTGTTTGCGTGCGCGTCAATAATCACTTTCCACGGGCCATCCCGCGATTCGGAGTAATAGAGCGAAATCGGCTCAGGGCCAAAATTTTTGTCTGTCGCCGACCAGCGGAACATGACTTTCCCACCTTTTGCATCCATCCCAAGAATTGGCTGAAACAGCTGGACTTGCGGCGGGACAGTATCGATTTCGACCCATCGCTGGGGATAATCTCCGGCTTGTGGCGATTTGGGATTGATTTTGGCGCCGCTAGTGGCAATCACCGTGAGACCATATCGGCCATCCTCCTGGGCTTGAAAGATGACATCGCCCCTGTCCAATTTATTGTAACCTTCCTCGCGCCATTGCTTGCCATCCCGAGTTGACCACAGATCGACTCGAGAAACTCCGGATCGCCCCACCTCGTTGCACTGATACTTGATGCGAATGCGCTTATTGTTGCTGTAATATACGGGCACATTGGGGATCTCGACGTTAGGCGCTTTGGGCGCCAATTTCGGCTCTTCGGATTCCGGCTCTCGCGACTTCGCATGGCCCCAGATCAATACACCAAATGCCAAAACTAAGCATGCGCCGCCCATGAATCTGCATCGGATCATCGCCAGACTCCTTCCGCGGTTTTGGAATTGCTACGTCGCTCGCCGGTATTGGGCCTCATCCTACCAGCGCGTTGTTTCGTAAAGCAAGAACAACCGTCATTCTGCCATGTCTGTGAGCTAGAAATCTTGTACTATGCCAACAATTCGACTGGCCAAGGTTAGCGAGAGAACCAATATGCGAACGCGCCGAAACCCTCGCGGTGTCCAATGCCTGATCTCCGTTTTGATCCTCTTCGCAGTTGGTGGCTCAAATCGGAAAGCATCGGCCGACGACGCGCCCCCCAACATCGTCCTCATCGTCTCCGATGACCAGGGTTGGACCGATTACGGCTTCATGCAGCATCCGCACATTCAGACTCCGAACCTCGACAAGCTGGCATCGCAGAGCCTGGTCTTTCGCCGGGGCTACGTGCCGTCGCCGCTTTGCTGCCCGAGCCTGGCGTCGATCATCACCGGGCTCTATCCGCACCAGCACAGGATCACCAGCAACGACCCGCCGATTCCGACCGGCATGAAGCAGGCAGAGTTCGAGAAGTCGGCTGCGTTCCGCGATGGCCGCGAGATCATGAACCGGCACATGGAAGCCGTGCCCACCCTGCCGCGGCTGCTGGCCGAGCGCGGCTACCTGAGCCTGCAAACCGGCAAGTGGTGGCAGGGCTCGTACCAGCGCGGCGGCTTCACGCACGGCATGACGACGGGCCTGCGCCACGGCGACGACGGCCTGATCATTGGCCGCAAGACCATGCAGCCGATTTACGACTTCATTCAAACCTCCCAGAAGGAAAAGAAACCGTTCTTCCTCTGGTACGCCCCGATGATGCCGCACGAGCCGCACAATCCGCCCGAGCGAATTCTGAACAAGTACAAGGATAAGACGTCGTCGCTCTTCGAGGCGCGCTACTGGGGCATGGTGGAATGGTTCGACGAAACCTGCGGCGAATTGCTCAAATACCTCGACGATCAGAAGCTGGCCGACAACACCATCGTGTTCTTTGAGACCGACAACGGCTGGATTCAGAACCCCACGGGCACCGGCTCGGTGCGCTCGAAGCGCGAGCCATACGAGGGCGGCGTGCGCACGCCGATCCTCCTGCGCTGGCCCGCAAAGGTGAAGCCGCAGGAATGCGAAGACTTCGCGATGTCCATCGACATTGCCCCCACGATTCTAACGGCACTGGGAATGCAACCGACCAAGGAAATGCAAGGCCTCAACCTGCTCGATGAAGCGGCTCGCAAGAAGCGGAAGACGATCTTTGGTGAATGCTTCACGCACAATGCCGTGGATCTGAATGAGCCCGCGAAGAATCTGCAATACCGCTGGGTCATCGACGAGCGCTGGAAGCTGATTGTGCCGAAGGACGAGGGCGCGAAGAAGAAAGCGGAGCTTTATGACATCGTGGCCGATCCGTATGAGAAGAAGGACTTGATCCTGGATGCGCCGGAGCGAGCGGAAGCGCTGCGGCGGAAATTGGATGCGTGGTGGAAGCCGTGAATTCGTGAGTAATGAATGCTGAGCGGTGAGCAATAGGTGATAGGCGAGCAATGACGTTATCATGGAACGGCGCAATCGTCCTGTCACATAGCTTGCCGCCTTTCGTCAGCTTCCAGCCGGCGGAGCTGCTTTCTCCCCGCCCATTCGTCGCGTCAGATCGCCGAAAGCATCGATCCGCCGGTCGCGCCAGAAGGGCCAGTTGCGGCGGACGTCTTCGATGCGGTTCCGGTCGCATTCGACAATCAGCAATTCTTCCTCGTCGTGGCTGCCGCGGGCCAGGATCACGCCGAAGGGGTCGCTCACGAAGCTGCCGCCCCAGAATTGGATGCCGCCGTTGGCCGGGCCTTCGTGACCCACACGGTTGACGGCCGCCACGTACACGCCATTGGCAATGGCGTGGGCGCGCTGACTGGTGACCCAGGCTTCGTATTGCTGTTCGCCGAATTGCTGCTTCTCGCGCGGGTGCCAGCCGATGGCGGTGGGGTAGACCAGCACTTCGGCCCCTTGCATGGCGGTCAGGCGGGCCGCTTCCGGGAACCACTGGTCCCAACAAACAAGGGTGCCAATGGTGGCCGCCGCGGTTTCAAATGCGTGGAAGCCGAGATCGCCGGGCGTGAAATAATACTTTTCGTGGTAAAGCGGGTCATCCGGAATGTGCATTTTGCGATAGACGCCGACCAGATGCCCATCGCGGTCGAGGACTACTGCGGTGTTGTAGTATACGCCCGCGGCGCGTTTTTCGAAAAGCGAGGCGACGATCACAATGCCGATTTCGCGGGCCAGCATCCCTAGCCGGCGTGTGCCAGGGCCTGGAATTGGCTCGGCGGTGTCGAACCATTTCAGATCGGTCGTCTGGCAGAAGTACGGGCCGAGGAACAGCTCCGGCAAGCAGACGATTTGCGCGCCGCGCCTGGCCGCCTCGCGAATCTGGGGTTCGGCCTTGGCCATATTGGCTTCGGCTTCGGGGGCGCAGCGCATTTGCACCAGGGCGAGCGTGAATTTGTCAGCCGCTGCGGGCATGGAGGTTCCTCGTGATTGGGAGACTTCGAAATTATATCGGCGTGGATAGAGAATTGAAATTCAGAGCCGCTCAGCAAGGCTAGCTGAGTAAGCGGACAATGTCGAGTGCCATGCACTGCGGCAGGACGCCGCTGAGCATGCCCACCGGCATCCCTGCCGGAGAGCATGGCACGGCCAGCCAGTCGGCCGCTTACTGCGCGGCGCTCCGTGCGCGGCTCTGATTTGTACGTAAAATGGAAAATGTAAAGGAGACATGTATGTCGGATTCGAATCAGGATCGGGCCGCGGCGGCGCGGCAAGTTCAGCAGCGGATTGAATCGCTTCAAGCGGCCGGCGTCGAGTTTTTGCCGGGGCCGGATCGCAGCTTGCCTCCGCCGCAGGCTATTCTTGTGGAA
>DATGHS010000065.1:0-25111 GCA_035307785.1 Gemmataceae bacterium | reverse complement strand
TGCCAGGCGCCGAAGCGCTCGCGAATGAGCCGGGCATCGTCAGGGCTCACGGCGATGGTTCGCCGCGCGGCCGAGTAAGCCCAGCGCTCGAACGCTTCGAACTTCTGCCATTGCCGGCGAATGTACCAGCGCTTGACGGGGTTCGCTTCCGTTTCCGCATAGCGCTGCCAGATGAGCGATTCGACATTGTGTGCCATCACGACCCACGGGCCAACGTCGAGCCCGCGCATCATTTCGGCGTACGGCGTCCACTCACAATGCCAAAGATCGACGTCGTTTTTCTTGGCAAAGTCGCAAATGGCAGCGCGCATTTCGGAGCTGGCATGCGTGGCCACCGAATACGGCAATGGCGAGAACATATTGGCAGCCAGCCGGCCATAGAATCGAGGCCCCGATTTCGCCGGCACTGACCGGTCCACGACCACCGTTTCAATTCCCATCTCGGCAAAGCGCTGGGCCGCGATTCGCGACTCGGCGATATCGGCATTGCGATGGCAGAGGTACGTAAGCCGATGCCGGCCCGCGAGCCGTTGCAGCAAGTTGAACGTGCGAATGCGCTTGCCCGAAGTGAGCGGATACGGCAATTCCTCGTCCAGTATGGCGATGTGCATGGGAATCCTTCCTTTGGAATGGGCCCACGGAGCTGCGCCACACGGATTTCATAACACGGATGAACACGGATTTGATCAAAAGCTTTTTCCAATCCGTGTGCATCCGTGTTACGAAGTCCGTGTTCGTCTGTGGCCTAATCCTTTTTCGGATCTCTAACCTTCCGGATTTCTTCCATTCTCTGCCGGATGACCGCCTCATACCCGCGGTCGGTCGGCTCGTAGTAGTGCCGCTCCTCGGCGAGATAAGCTTGCTCCACGTGGCCGCCTTCGAAATCGTGGCTGTAGAGGTAGCCTTCCCCGTGGCCGAGCTGTTTGGCCCCCTGGTAATGCGCGTCGCGCAGATGCAGCGGCACCGGCAGCGTGCGGCCGTTTTTCACGTCGTCGCGGGCCGCGACGATGGCCACGGTCGCGGCGTTCGATTTCGGGGCGGTAGCAATATACGTTACCGCCTGGGAAAGCGCCAACTGACATTCCGGCAAACCGACCATTTCCACCGCATGCCAGGCGGCCATGGCCACCAGTAGCGCCTGCGGGTCGGCATTGCCCACGTCTTCCGAAGCGCAGATCACAACGCGGCGGGCGATGAAGCGCGGATCTTCGCCCGATTCGAGCATCCGGGCGAGCCAATACACGGCGGCGTCCGGATCGCTGCCGCGCATCGACTTGATGAACGCAGAGGCGACATCGTAATGCGTGTCACCGGTGGCGTCGTATTCGAGTACTTTGCGCTGGATGGAATCCAGCGCGACCGAGAGGGTGAATTCAATTTGCCCAGGGACTCCCGTCCCTGGGCTTTCGGGCTTGAGGGAGAGGACGCCAATTTCCAGTGCCATCAGCGCGCGCCGCGCGTCGCCGTCGCTCATCTCCGCGAGGAAGTCGAGCGCCTCGTCCGTCGCCTGCACGTTGAGCTTGCCGAGCCCGCGCTCCTGATCTGCCAAGGCGCGATCCAACAGCGTGCGCA
The DNA here is from genome assembly GCA_035307785.1 of Gemmataceae bacterium. GTDB lineage: Bacteria > Planctomycetota > Planctomycetia > Gemmatales > Gemmataceae > DATGHS01. The sequence continues at coordinate 23,539 of DATGHS010000065.1, read as the reverse complement.
CGTGCGCTTTCGTGAGCGGCTCGAACGTGAAAATCTGGCTGCGGCTCAAGAGCGGCGTGTTGATCGCGAAAAAGGGGTTCTGCGTGGTGGCGCCGATCAGGATGACAATTCCTTCTTCCACGTCGGGCAGCAGCAAATCCTGCTGGGCCTTGTTGAAGCGATGCAGTTCGTCGAGGAAGAGAATGGTCCGTTGCCCGGATGTCTCCAGTTCTTTGCGAGCGGCGGTCAAAATCTCGCGCACTTCCTTCACTCCGGCCGCCACAGCATTGAGGGCGGCAAACCGGCTTTTGGTATGCAGTGCGATTACGTGCGCCAGCGCTGTCTTGCCGGTGCCGGGCGGGCCGAAGAAGATGAGCGAATTAATCCGGTCGGCCAGCAGCATGCGCCGCAGCAGCTTGCCTTCACCGAGAATGTGTTCCTGGCCGATGAATTCATCCAGCGTGCGCGGCCGCATGCGCGCAGCCAGCGGCTGGGCCTTGCGGCGATTAGCATCATAAACGTCGTTGAACAGGTCGATGGTTCTCTCCCCAATTTCCATCATCGTACCCAATCTGCGAAGCGGCGCGAATGTTGGTTTTTCATCTGAACACCGTTTCGGAATGCGTTGTCCATACAGTAGAATGTAACCGAACTGCCGTTTGCGGCTTTACCGGAGATGTTTGTGTCGAACCGCGTCGTTTTAGCCATGTCTGGAGGCGTCGATAGCTCCGTCAGCGCCTGGCTGCTGAAGCAGCAGGGCTACGAAGTGATCGGCCTCTTCATGCGCACCGGCGTTCATGGCGAAAGCTCAGGGACGGCAGTGCCTGGGGTGAAGGATCACAAGAAGGGCTGCTGCAGCGCCATCGACGCCGGCGATGCTCGCCGTGTGGCCGACCGGCTCGACATTCCGTTCTACGCCCTCGATTTCGAAAAGGAATTCGACCGTATCATCGATTATTTTGCCGATGAGTATCTCGCCGGCCGCACGCCGAACCCTTGTGTCGTCTGCAACAATTGGCTGAAGTTCGGCAAGCTCTGGTCGTTTGGCAAGCAACTCGAAGCCGACTATATCGCCACCGGCCACTATGCACGCATCGTGCGGCGCGACGGTGATTTCGAAATGCACAAGGCCGTTGATCCGGAAAAGGATCAGTCGTACGTGCTGCACGGCATCCGCAAGAGCATTTTGCCGCACCTGTTGTTTCCGCTGGCAGAGATGCGGAAGGAAGAGGTCCGCAAGCTGGCCCGCGAGTTCGGCCTGGCCGTGGCCGACAAGCCCGACAGCGTGGAAATCTGCTTCGTGCCCGATGGCGACCACGCCGGCCTTATCCGCCGCCGCCGGCCGGAACTCGTAACCTCGGGCGCCTTCGTGGACACCGCCGGCAACGTGCTGGCCGAGCACGACGGCTACGTGCGCTTCACGATCGGGCAGCGCAAGGGCCTGGGCTACGCCGCCGGCAGCCGCCGCTACGTGCTCGACATCATCCCGGAAACCCGCGAGGTGGTGCTGGGCGACAAGGAAGAATTGTTGGCGGGCGGTTTGCGCGCATCCAAAGTCAACTGGCTGACTAGTGAAGTGCCAACGGAGCCTTTGCGCTGTAGCGCAAAGATTCGCTACCGCCATGCCGGAGCCGCGGCGGTGGTGAGCGCGCTGCCGAATGCCGAAGCGGACGTGGAATTCGCCGAGCCGCAGAGCGCTGTCACGCCGGGGCAGGCGGTGGTGTTCTACGACGGCGAGCGCGTGCTGGGCGGCGGCTGGATTGAGGAAGCAGTGAGCTAAAGTCGTCGCGAATTGCTATTTCTCCGCCAGCCGCACCGCCAGCACCCACCAGGGCGTCTTCCCCACATCGTACGTCGCAATTCTGTCCAGCTTGCCAGAAGTTTCATCGATCTTGTAGGCGGCCAAGCGACCGGAGGATTCGCCGGCGGCGAATAAGTACTTGCCGGAGGGATCGATGTCAAATGAGCGCGGCGTCTTCTCGGTCGGCGTTTGGCCCAGGATGGTAAGCGTGCCGCGCTCTGGATCGACCCGAAACCCGGCAATGCTGTCATGGCCACGATTCGAGACATACAAGTATCGGTTTGACGAATGCAGCCGAATCTCGGCACATGCGTTTTCGCCTTTGAAGTCTGCCGGCAGCGTCGAGATGGTCTGCCTCGCTTGCAGCAGCCAGTTGATAGGATTGAGAATGGCGTGGTACATGGTCACGCTTCCGCCCTGCTCATTGGCCACGAAAGCGACTTCAGCCTCGGCATCCACACCGCCGTTGATGCGCAGCGTGGGATGAAAGAGAACATGGCGTGGCCCTGTGCCATCCGGAGTCTTAAACTCAAGTCGGCCAACTGGCGGACGGACGAGTTCGCCCTCTTGGTTCCAATAAAATGCATAAATGACATTCGGCCCCGTATGCGGAACCAGGACGGCGCAACCGTTCGGGTCGAAAACCACTGCGTGGGCCTTTTCTTTGGTTGGAAAAGTTTGCTTCGGTTCCTTGCTGAGTGAGCCGTCGTCGGCAATCGTGTGCACCGTGACCTTGCCGGCCACATAATAGGCCGTCAGCAAGAACTTGCCGGTCTTGTCGGTGCTGATGTGGGCCGGGTCGGCGCCGGCCGGCACGGTGTTGATGTGCGTGAGCTTGCCGGTTGCCGGATCGATGCGAAAGGCCGCCAGTTCGCCGCTCGACCGCAAGGCCGCAAACAGGAACCGCCGCTGCGGATCGATCGCCAGCGCTCCGGGCTCCGCGCTCGTGGCAATCTCGCCGGCTGCAGTCAGCTTGCCATTGCCGGGATCAACCCGGAATACCGCGATGCGCTTTTCGCCGGCAACCGAGACATACACAAAGTCGCCGGCCACGGCGTCAGCAGCGAAGAGCAGGGTGGCAAAGATGGCGAAAGTTCGCATGGGCAAGCTCCGGACGGTGCATGACTGCCGGCCACTATTTTGCTATGTCCTTTTTCTCCTTCAGCGCTGCGGGTAATCCTGGCACGTCGTCGGCGCCGGTTGGCACTTTGATGGTCGAGCCCGCGAATGCGCTGCCAATCGGCTCGTAACGCCCGCTGAGATGCTGGGCAAGAAACGCCTCGGCCACCGCGTTGAATGCCAGTGAGTTCTCAGGCCGGCGGAAGCCATGGCCTTCATCGGGGAAGAGCACGTAGGTAACGGGAATTTTGTGCTCCTGCATCGCCTTGACGATTTGGTCCGACTCCGCTTGTTTGACACGCGGATCGTTGGCCCCCTGGCCGATCAGCAACGGCCGGCGAATCTTGGCCACGTAAGTAAGCGGCGAGCGCTCTTCAAGGAATTTCTTGCCCTCCGTCGTGGTATGATCGCCCACGCGGTTTTTGAACAATTCGATGGCCGGCGCCCAATAGGGAGGAATCGTGCTGAGCAGTGTAACCAGGTTCGAAGGGCCAACGATATCCACACCGCAAGCAAATTTCTCGGGCGTGAAGGTGAGGCCGACTAACGTCGCGTAGCCGCCGTAGCTGCCGCCAAAGATCGCCACCTTGTCCGGTTGCGCGATCTTTTCACGAATGGCCCAATCGACCGCGTCGATCAGGTCGTCGTGCATTTTGCCGGCCCATTCGCGGTTGCCGGCGTTGAGGAATTTCTTGCCGAAGCCGGTCGAGCCACGGTAGTTGACGCTGAGGACCGCATAACCGCGGTTGGCAAGCAACTGATGTTCCGGATCGAACCCCCATTCGTCGCGGCCCCAGGGGCCGCCATGCACGTCCAGCACCATTGGCACGGGCTGGGTCGGGTGGCCCTTGCCATCGGGGTCGCTGCCCGGGGGAAGCGTCACATAGCAGACCAGGTCGAGGCCGTCACGCGACTTGATGATTTGCGGATGCATCTTGACGAGCGGCTGCCCTTCGAGCGCCTTGCGATCGGTGAAGAGGAATTGCGCCTTGCCCGTGGAGCGATCGTAGTGGTAATAGCGCGTCGGGCTGCTGTCCATGCGAAACGCGACTACCCATGCTTTGTCATCAAGCGTCCGGCTGACTACCATGATGTCGCCATCCGCTACTTGCGCGAGTTTCTTGAAATCGGCTTCCACATCGGCGTCCATGAATTTCCAGTGGGTGCGTTCATACGTGAAGGCCACGCCTTCGACGGTGCGTTTTGTCGGATGAATCATGGCTCCGTCCACATCGGCGCGCGGGTCGGCGGCGATCACAGTCTCCTTGCCGCTCTTCAGATCGAGCGAGGCAAATGCCCCGGTGTCGCGACCACGGCTATCGATCAGATACGCCACGTCGCCGCTTTTATCGAAGCCAACCATATTAGTGGTAAGGCTGTCCTCCATCGGAATTTTGATAAAGTCTTTCCAGCCACCCTTGCCATCCGGAGCGAGGATCAGGCTCCCGCCGTCCGGCTCGAATCGGTGCGCGAAGCGGACCCGGTAGTCGTCGTCGGTGGTGAAGCCACTGAACCCTTCGTTCTTTTGCACCAATTCGTGTTTGCCGGTATCGATGTTCAAACGATGGACGTCGTGATGCTGCGGGTCACGGTCGTTTAACCCGATCAGGATTTCATTGGGGAACTTATGGCTGATTCCCAGGATCTCGGCCCGCACTTTCTTGAGCGGCGTCAAATCCCGGTCTTCCTTGCCGTCGAGGTCGGCTCGATAGACGTGGAAGTCCTCATCCCCGTTTGCGTCTTGAATGTAAAGAATGTGTTTGCTCGTATAGGCCCAATTATAGGTTCGAATGCCGCGTTTCTTGTCGTGGGTAATTGCCTTGGCCGCCGGCAAGTTGTCGATCGGCGCCACCCAGACGTTGAGCACGCCGTCCACCGGAGCGAGGTAGCTGAGATGCTTGCCGTCCGGGCTGATCCTGGCGGCGGCCTTATCGGGATTGCCGAACAGCAGTTTCCGCGGGATGAGCGGCGTATTGGCCACCGCTTTCGCCGCCGCCCCTTCACCGGCCGGTTGGGCGTGCCCGACCGCTGCCTGTGCCAATAACAGCGACGTAGCCACAAGGGCCGTTCCCAAAAGCGCTCGGACTTTCGCAGCGACCATGAGCTTCTCCGCTAAGATTGAATGGGCAGATTCAAGGGCATTCGAAAATTCGTCTGAAAGTTGTTCGTAAACGGCTCACGTTTCTTGGGTGTCAAGTGGTTTTGAACCCTCGAGCACAAATTGCACTTGGCGATTCTGCCGGGCAAACGTTAATGATTGGCGCCCTGAAATTGGACTGCGTTACGATATACGCTGCGTCGGCCAAGGCAAGAAAAAGGAACAAAAACGAGAAGGGAGCGGGAAATAGATTATCGCGACCGCCCGGTTCACGCAAATGTTAGGCACTGCACGCGGATTACGCCGCATATCCCCATTCCTCGAAGTTTCGGCGCCACTCCTCGACGATCTGCCGGCGCTGCGCTTCCACCAAAGGCGGGTACTCGCTCTTGCGGTAGCCTTGCAGCGACTCGACGTATTTGGTCAGTGCCGGGCGCACTTCGCCGAAGTCCGGCAGGTTCAAGCTCGCGTAGGTTCGTTCAATTTCGAGGAGCGGTTTGCGCTCCAGGTCTTCGAAGCGCAATTCGTGCAGCTGGCCCGGCGGGATTAGCGGGCGGTCCGCGAAGTAGGCGTCGTACATCAAGCGGTATTGCCGTAGCACGCGGCCGGGGATGCGCTCAACGGCGGGGCGCTGCAGGCCGACCATGCGTGTCACGCCTTCGAACAGTTTCTGGCTCGAACGGAACACTGTATATGGCTCGCGATAGACGTGGACGAAGCGGGCCTTGGGGAAGAGTTCCAGCAACAGGCGGATACGGGCCGTGTGCGGCGGCGACTTCAGGATCAACGGCCGACCGTCGATCGCTGTCAATCTTTGCATGAACCAGCGCACCGCCGTCTGCCAGCGCTCGACCTCTTCCTGCGTTGCATCGCGGAAGCTCAGGTAGCGCTCATAGCGCTCCGCTTGCCGCGAAAAGATGAAGCCCAGGTACGGCGACATGCCGCAAATCATCAACAGGGCAAGCTCATCCTCTTGCGGCCAGTCAGCGCCCCAGGCCATGCCGTCGATAATGCGCCGCCGCGGCAGCAGCCGGGCGACCAGGGGCGCGGCGATTGGCTCAAAGACGCGAAAGGTGTGCGGGTTGTAGTTGCGGAACATCGTGGGGAACGCGAAACGCCGGTCGACGGCAAGCAGGTTGTGAAGCAGCGTCGTGCCGCTGCGGTAGTGGCCGAGGACGAACAGCGGCGGCGGGATTTCCGCGTTGGCCGCGTTGGGGTACAGCCGCTCTTCGCGCCATTTCATCAGAGATGTGAGCGAACTGCAAACGAAATGCAGCGCGAGCTTCGGATAATTGGCCGGATCAATGTCGAAGTCGTTGTCCCAAAGCAAGCGCAGCGACTGGCCCAGCGGCATGCCGGCCAGCGGCGGCGTCAACCGTGTGATCAGCAGCGCCTTGAGGCGCTCGATGGCGGGTTCCAAGTGCGACTCGGCTGTTCCAAGTTTGTAGTGACGCGCTTATGAACTTTGACGAAATACTTGGCGTGTCGATTTTTGGTTTTTACGCTGAAGGCGTTACATAACACAGCCCAGGGTAGTCCCGGCGCGCCGGGACTACCCTGGGAAAGGAGATTCAATCCAAATGAACCCTGAAAGGGTTCCAGCGTTGGACAAGCGGCCCTCTATGCAACCCCTTCGGGGTAGGGAAAGGGGTGGATACCGGTTCCCAGGGTAGCCGCGAAGCGCGGCAACCCTGGGCTGCGACATGGAACCCCGTTGGGGTTCAGTCGCCGCTTGTTCCTACCATAACTCCAAGTAATTTGTCAAACATCATTAGGGGGTCCTTTGTGTGGAATGACCCGCTAAAGCGGGTCACTACAAACAATTCTATCATTGTGCCGCTGCCGGAATCGATGGCTCAAAACTCGACATGCATGCGGATTGCCCCAATCGACACCGGGCCGCGGTCGCGGTTGTAGGCCGGATTGCTCACTTCCTGGAAGTCGAACGTGAATTCGAAGCCCTTCAAGATCTCCAGGTTGTAGTAGACTTCGAGAATGCCTTCCGGGCCGTAGTTCAAGGCGCCGTCGCCGATGATGAAGTCGAGCCCGCCGGCGGAAAGGTACGCGGCATGCGGCGCCGAAATAAAGTTGAACACGTACGCCAGGCCGACTTCATCACCGGGGCGGCGCCAGCGCGTGCCCTTCAGCAGGAAGCCGGCCGCAATCGTGTCGTCGATCGCGGTGAACGCCCACGACTCGGCATGTCCGTCAGACCAGCCCCCGCGCATCCAGAAGCCGAGATCGCGGGTGATTTCCTGTTCGAGGTTGCCGACGAAGCCGTATTTGAGGCGGTAAGAGCGCGTGGCCGTCACGTCGGGCGGAGTGCCGGTTTGCAGAAGCGCATCCTCATAGTTGCCCATATGCGCATGATTCAGGTACGCCATGAGTCGAATCTTGCCAGGATGGTCGAACAGCAGGTAGCGCTCTTCCAGTTCCCAGGCTTGGCCGTTGGCATTCAGAATACGCGGATCAAAGGCCGCGCCGTTGGCCTCAGCGGGTTCGCCAAAGATGCCCCAGCGAAAGGCCCAGTCCTTGCGATTGAATTCAATGGCCATGCCGTAGTCGTAGCCGCGCACGTTGGCCGGGTAGTCCCAGGCGCCATTGTACATGAGCGACCAGTTCAGCATTTGCGAGCGCGGGTCGTGGCTGTAAGCGTTGTTGTCGAAGATATCGGTCATGGCCATCTTGCCGAGATACACAGTGATTCGGTCGATGTCGCGCTCGCCCGGCAACTGGTTCGGACCGTCTTCCACTTTCTCGCGCGGCCCGCCGAGGCCGAAGGTGAACTTGCCGAACAGACGCGCAACGTACGGCGTCGGCTCAAGCTGGCCAACGCGCGTGATCTCGCCGTTGGGGAAGCCGGCCACGCCCATGGTGTCGCTCAGGCCGAGGCCGCCGGCAATCTCGGGATTGAAGATCAGTTCGACCGAGCTGTGGTCCGACTCCCACATGCGGGCGTCGAGGAACAGCGTGCTGGTCAAGGAGCGCGCGCCGCCTTCAAACGGCTGCAAACTATTTGTCCCCGTGTACGGCGCCGGAAACGGCAAATGCCGCTGGGCCACCATCGTCGTCTGCGTGTGAGCATTTAGCCATTCGGGTTTGTACTCTTCCGGCTTGGCTTCGTCTTTTTTCTCCTCCGGTTCGTCTTTCTTTTCGGCGTAGTCGTCTTTCTTGTCCGTGCCGTTGTTGGGTGGCTCGCCCGGGATGGTGAATGCCGTGATCTTCAAGTCCGGCGGCTTGTCGTCGGGGTTCTTCTTCTCCTTGCCGTTGTCATTCTTGTCGCCGTTGCCGCTTTTCTTTTCGTCGTCGCCTTCCTTCTTCTCCGGCTCCTTTGGCGGCGGCGGGAAGCACTCCGGGCATTCCGGGTGGCGCAGGCAGAACAAGTAAGCACGAACAGCTTGGAAGGCGGTGCGCGGCGGCGGGTTGTAGCCGATCTGCGGTTTGTCGTTGGCTGCAGGGGCTGGGCAGCCGGGCGGCGGCGGATAATCGGGCCGACGCAGTATCTGCTGCTCGCAGCCGGCCAACAAGCAGCCGAGCAGCGCGCAGAGCGAAAGGAGGCCGAGGCGGCCCCTGGTGAAAACCAGGAAATGGCGTCCCCCACGCGCGAACACAACGTTCCCCCAGTCGTTGCGCGACGCAATTCCGCATTGTGTGCAATATCTGTGCAGCAGGCTGATAACCGCAACTGGCGTGGAACGCAAGCGCATTCCTTAGTCCGCTGGCCACGATTGTTTGAACTGATTGCGAAATGGGTAGATGCGCCGCGCCGTCAACTAAACCTGTTTCTATTTTCTGTGCTGACCGTCCAAAGCCGCAGCCAGCGGGGTCGACGGTCCGGCCGTGCCGTTGTGCGTGTACTTCTCGTACACGGACTTGGCCCGCTCCAGCGCCGCCTTGAAGTGCGGTAAGATATTCTCCCGCCCCACGTGGTGCTCAAACCCGGCCTGCCGCATCATTTTGGCCGGTTGGGGCAGCGCGTCACACAGGATGAGGTTGCGGCCGGTGGCGTGCAACTTGTCGGCAAGATCTTCCAGCGCGAGCAGGCCGGTGGCGTCGATGGCCGTCATGTTTCGCAGCCGCAAAATGACGACCGGCGGGAGCTCCTTGACGTGGTCGGTAATACTCGACAACTTCTCGGATACCCCGAACAAGAATGGGCCCTGGATGCGAACGACGGTGACGTAATCGGGGATGTGCTTGTCCTGCAAGACGTGCGGACGGCCCTCTTCAACGTATTGCTTCGTTACCTTGGAGACGGTCGTGGTCATCGCTACCTTGCGGATGAATAGCAGAGCAGCGAGAACGATCCCGAATTCTACTGCTACCGTGAGGTCCGCAAACACGGTGAGGGCGAAGGTCGTGGCCCAGACGGCCGAGGTGGTCCACGACATTTTCATGAGCTTCGGGATTTCGCGCCACTCGCCCATGTTGTAAGCGACGACCATCAGGATCGCGGACAAGACAGCGAGGGGGATGTGGCTGGCAAGCGGTGCCGCGAATAGCAGGATGGCCAGCAGGGTAACGGCGTGGATCATCCCGGCCACCGGAGTCTTGGCCCCCGAGCGGATGTTCGTGGCGGTGCGGGCGATGGCCCCGGTTGCGGCAAAGCCGCCAAAGAACGGGGCGGCAATGTTCGCGACCCCCTGCGCCACCAGTTCGACGTTGGGATTGTGCTTGTCGCCGCTCATGCGGTCAGAAACCACAGCCGACAGCAGCGACTCGATGGCCCCCAGCAAAGCCACCGTCAGGGCCGGGGAAAGCAGCACTGGGATCATGTCGCGGTGAACTTGCGGAACAGTGATGCTGGGCAAGCCGCTGGGAATGCCGCCAAACCGCGTTCCTATCGTTTCGACCGGCAGGCCAAAAACCACCGCCACGACAGTGCCGATGAGGAGGGCGGCAATGGCGCCGGGTACCTTCTTGAAGAACCGCATGCACACAATCACCACGCAGAGCGCCCCGGCCGCCAGTAGTGTCGTCGGCAGGGAGATCGTGTGGAAATGCGCGATGATGGCTTCGATTCGCCCCACGAAATCGCCTGGCACATTTTCGATCCGCAGGCCGAAAAAATCCTTGATCTGCGTGCTGGCGATAAGGACCGCGATGCCGTTGGTGAACCCCACGACCACGGGCCGGGGAATGAACCGTACCACCGTTCCAAGGCCGGTCAGCCCCAGGACCAGGAGCATGACGCCGGCCATGACCGTGCAGACCAAAAGCCCGTTGAACCCGTGCTGGGCGACGATGCCGAAGACGATCACTACGAACGCTCCGGTCGGCCCACCGATCTGCGTTTTCGAACCGCCGAGCGCCGAGATGAGGAAGCCGGCAACGACCGCAGTGTACAGGCCAGCCTGGGGCGGGACGCCGGATGCGATGGCGAACGCCATCGCCAGCGGCAAAGCGACGAGCCCGACGGTCAACCCGGCGATCAGGTCCGAAACAAACGTCTTGAGGTTGTAGCCTCGCAACGACTCAATCAACTTCGGCATCTTGCCTCGCTTCATCGCCCAACCTCCTGCTCGGCCTTCTTCGCCTGCTGCTTCTCCAACCGCAGCGTCTCCATCGCCTCGGCCATGTGTGCGAAGAAATACTCCCGCATCTTCGCCAGCACTTCGCCCAGGATGGGGTCGCCGAGCCGGTAGAAGATTTGGTTACCCTCCTTGCGCGTCTCGACGAGGTGCTTGTTCCGCAAGACGGCAAGGTGCTGCGATGCATTGGCCTGTTCGATGCCGATCTTTTCGCACAATTGCCCCACCGACATCTCGCCGTAACTCAGGTATTCGGCAATGGCGACCCGTGTTGGGTGGCCCAGAGCCTGAAAGATGCCCGCCTTGAATTGCCGCATTGAGTCCGGCATCGCCTTCCTCCTCGCCGTCTACGCTTCTTGTGCAGCTTGCCAATATTCGAATAATCGAATATAGCATGACAGCGGAACAAGTCAAGCCGAGTAAAGGCGGGCGCTGTTATGGATCTGCCGCAACAGCCGTTCCACCGTTTCGCCGGCACAGCGTCTGCCAACGCCCCGGGCATGTATAGGTTGGCCGAGCGGTGCAACAGCGGCATCAGGCGTCAGATAATAATTCGCGTCGGTTCCTTGCCCGCTTGCTACAATTGGCCCAGGTTAGCGCAGCCGGCTGCAGCGCTTACGCGGCCGACTTGAACGTGTTGGCGCCGTCGTTTTCGACCTGGGGGCCCTTCGGAAGGCAATTCGTGGCGGCGGCCGCAGCCAAAAACGACAATTCGTCCAAGCACTATGGTGAGGTTCATATGTCTAGCATCGTCGTCGTGCAATGCACACAAGGGTTTGTCATCTCCACCGACACTGTTGCCTTCAAGACACCGGTGGCGGAGAAGCGCTTTGCCAAGGTCCGGGCGAGCACCCACAAGCTGTTTCAGATCAGCGACGACGTGATTGCAGCCGGCGTGGGTGAATTCACAAGCTACCTGAAGGTCTTCAATGCCGCCGCGAAGTTAAAGCTACCAACCGAGAAACTGGTGCCGGAATTGCTGGACTTGGCGGTCAATAAAGCGGCGGATTCGCGCATCTTTGTCGTGTATCGGGTCGATGGAAAAGCCAGGTTAGATGTCTGCGAGTTCGCTCATGTGCGCCGCGATGAGCCCGGGGCGCACAGCTATCCGGATGATTTGCTGAATGGCTTGTTCGACCGCATTTACGAGTCGCCGGAAGGCATGGCGGTGCGCAAGTCGGGCATCCTGGGGATTGCGGCGCTCGTGAATGGGATCAACTCTTTGGCGGCTTCGCTCTGCCCCGAGATGTCGCCGCCTTTCGACACCGTCTGTTTCTTGCACGAGGGCATGTTCGTCCTGAGCGGGGGACTGGCAAAGTTGCCGGTGACGGAGATTTCGTGAGCTGGGCCAAGCCATGCGGTTGCTATTTGTCTTTCTTGCCGATGGGCTTTTTCGGTTCCAGGTAGGCCGGCGGTTTGCGCAATGCATCCAGATATGGGGGCTCTAATTTTTCCTTCTTCAGATTCTTGGCGTCGCGGTTCAGCGCTTCGGCAAGAAGCCGGCGCATTTCGGGATTGTTTACCGGCACCGGAATGCCCTGGAGATGCAAGCCGTTGGGAATCAGTTGCAACGGCGCGACGATAGGAGTTAGTTGGTCGAGCGATTGCTTGGCCTTGTCGTGCCACGCCAATACCAGTGCCAAGCCGAATCGCCCCAGAATGCGGTACGGATGCTCCGCGGCGCCCGGCGGCTTGTCGTGATAATTCCGCTCCATCAAGCTGCGGAACAGCTTTTCGGCATCATCGATCTGGTTCTTCCTAAAATAATATGCGGCTAAATCAATTTGGGCGTTCATGCCGCGTTCCATCGAAGACATGTCACGGGCGTTGGGATCTGCATTGTAATCGGCTAGTTCGCGGGCTAGGCGCTCTTCATTCGTGACCAACGGCTGAACCGGCGGAGGCGGAGTGGCTTGCAGTTTGTCCGGCGCAGGCGGAAACAGCCGGTTCTTCAGCAATCGCACCGTGATCCCGCCTGCGAGCATCCCGACGAGTATGATTCCAACTAGTGTCCAGAGCACCCAGCGATTGGACTGCGATCCCTTCGGCGTCGCCGGGTTGAATGTTGCTGTTTGACCTGAATTCAATGTAGCCTGCGAAGCGGATTTCACGACCGCTGAACTCGGCACGGGAAGGGGTTCGTTCGTGCCGCCAGGGTTCTCGCGTAGCCTGGCCAGATCGCGCAGAATGTCGCGGCAATTCTGGTAGCGGTCTTCGGGCTTCTTCGCCATCATCTTGTGGACGACAGCGCACAAATCGGCCGGCAGGTCCGGGCGAAAGGAAGCCAGCGGTGGAGGCTCATCGGCCACATGCTTGATCGCCACGTCGAACGCCGTGTTGCCGCGAAAAGGCGGCTCGCCTGCCAGCATGTGATAGCAGGTTACGCCGAAGGAATAAATGTCGGTGCGCTGATCGACGGGCTTACCTTGCACTTGTTCCGGGCTCATGTACAGGGGTGTGCCCATGGCGATGCCCGACTGGGTCAGATTGGGCGCGGCACCCGTCTCTTGAAAACAGCGCGACAGGCCGAAGTCAGCCACTTTCACCTCGCCCTTGCGCGTGAGTAAGATGTTCTCGGGCTTAATGTCCCGGTGTACGAAGCCTTGCTCGGCGGCGCGGGCAAGGGCTGAAGCAATCTGCCGCATGATGCTGAGGCAAACCGGCAACTCTGGCGGCCCCTTGCGACTGATGTAATCGCGCAGATTGCGGCCCTCGACATATTCGAGGGCCATGTACGGCATGCCGTCCTGCTCGCCGATGGCGTAAATCTGCACGATGTTTGCGTGCGTGAGCTTGGCCACGTTCTCGGCTTCCGCGCGGAAGCGCTTCAGCGACGTCTGATTGGCGGCGAGTTCGGGGCGAAGGATTTTCAGCGCGACCTTGCGTTTCAGAGACAGTTGCTCGGCCAGGTAGACTTGCCCCATGCCGCCCTTGCCCAGCCGCCGAATGATCACAAATTCGCCCAGCGTGCGGCCGCTCCAGTCTTCTTCCGATTCTGGCGCGACAGCCTGGCCGGCTGCGGCAGGCAACGTGGATTTCTGGGTCTCTTCCATGTCTGGGCTCACATGAAGGCGGCCTGGCGCTCCGCACCGGCGGTCTTATTCTCGAATTGCTCCCAATATGATTATGGGACGAAAAGGGAAACCGGGCAAACCGATTTGATGCGTCCCCGAGCGGCCGCCCGAGTAGTAGTCCGGAGCCTGATAATCCTCTAAAGTAGCAGAACGATAGTGAAGGAGATGTGAATGGCGAGCCTCGCGGCGCAAGCTCGACACTCGTCCGGAAATCAGTGCTCTTGGAGGAATCATGGCCCGACCCGTGCTGCTGTTCAGCGGCCCCTGGACGGATTTGCCGCTGGCGGAATTAGTGGCCCGGGCCGCCGACTGGGGCTATGCAGGCCTGGAATTGGCCTGCTGGGGCGATCACCTGGAGGTACAGCGCGCGGCCGACGATAGCGACTATTGCTCCGAGCGCCTTGACCTGTTGGCCCGCCACGACCTCCAAGTTCCCATCATTAGCAATCATCGCGTGGGCCAGGCGGTGAGCGATCCGATCACTCCCCGCCATCAACCGCTGCTGCCCGATTATGTTTGGGGCGACGGCAAGCCTAAGGGAGTCCAACAGCGGGCGGCCGAGGAACTGATGGCCACCATCCGCGCGGCCCAGAAACTCGGGGCCGGCGTCGTCGCGGGCTTTTCTGGTTCGCCGCTATGGGCGGCCATTAGTGGCTGGCCGGCCTTTTCCACCCACGAGGTGGCCGAAGCGTTCCAGGTTTTCGCCCAGCAGTGGAATCCAATCCTCGATGTTTGCCGAGAGACTAGTGTCCGCTTTGCCCTGGAAGTGCATCCGGGCCAGATGGCCTTCGACATTTACAGCGCGGAAATGGCCCTGGATGCGCTGCACGGCCGCGAGGAGTTCGGCTTTCTCTTTGACCCCAGCCATTTGCATTGGCAAGGCGTCGATCCGGTGGAGTTCCTTCATCGTTTTTCGGACCGGATATTCCACGTGCACGTGAAAGACGCGGCCTTGACGTTGAACGGCCGTAGCGGCATTCTGAATTCATACTTGCCGTGCGGCGATCCTCGCCGTGGCTGGGACTTCCGCAGCCCGGGCCACGGCGGCATTGATTGGGAAGGCATCATCCGCGCGCTCAATTACGTCGGTTACGACGGCGCCCTTTCGGTAGACTGGAAGGACCCCGGCATGAGCCGCGATGCCGGCGCTGAAGATGCGTGCAAGTTTGTCAAACGACTGGATTTTGAAACAGCGTTGCCGGAAGACCGGGACGCGTTCAAGTAGCAAAGGCCGCTTGCGGCCTAGCAGGGATTACCATGATTACCCCAACGCCCGAGCAAATCGAAAACCTGAAATCCGAGTGGACGGATCAGTACGTTCAGGTCAACGCCGAGCGGCCCGAGTTGAAGCGCTTTGCTGGCCGCGTGGGCCGTGTGGTCACAGTGAACTGGAGCGGCAAAGCGCTGGTCGATTTCGCCGACGGCGCCTGGTATGATATAACCGCCTCGGCCGATTGCCTGACCCGCCTGGATCCGGCGGAAGCCAAGGCGAAGTACGACAGCACCGTCAACAGCGCCCAACCGCTGCCGGCGCGGCAAGGGTGAACCAGGAATCGGGAGTCTGACAAGCCGCGTTCGACAAAGAGGACTCATCTGACTCCTGACTCCTGACTCCTGACTCCAATGATTCTCCTCATCGACAACTACGACTCCTTCACCTACAACCTCGTGCAACGGCTCGGCGAGCTGGACCCGCACTTGGATATGCAGGTCTTCCGCAACGATCAAATAACGCCGGAGCGAGTGGCGGAGTTGACGCCGAGCCACATCATCATTTCGCCTGGTCCGTGTACGCCGAATGAGGCTGGGGTCTCCAACGCCATTCTCGAACGCTTTGCACCGACAACGCCGCTGTTGGGCGTGTGCCTGGGTCATCAGTGCATCGGTCACGTTTTTGGCGGCGAAGTGATTCGCAACTACCGGATCATGCATGGCAAAACGTCGCCGATCCATCACGACAACCAAGGCGTCTTTCGCGGCTTGCAGAACCCGTTTGAGGCCACGCGCTACCACAGCCTGGTCATCAAACGCGAAACCTGGAACAATCCGGATTTCGTAATCTCCGCGTGGACCGACGAAGGCGAAATTATGGGCGTGCGGCATAAAGCATGGCCGCTGCATGGCGTGCAGTTCCATCCCGAGAGCTTCCTCACGCTGGAGGGGCCGAAGCTGCTGGGAAATTTTTTGGAAATCAAAGTCGGGCAAGCAGCCCGGTGACAGGTTTCAGATATCAAGGTATAATCTCAGTATGACTCTTCAAACTTTTCGTGATCTTCTGACCAAAAGACCGTTTCAGCCATTTCGACTGGTTATGTCGAGTGGACAGACGTACGAAGTGCGACATCCAGAAATGGCTTGGCTTTCTCGAACGGACATCTTTGTCGGTGTCGGTGAAACCGATGAAGGAGTGCCGGCCGATGTACGGATTTGTTCCTTGCTACATGTCACCGCCGTTGAGCCAACAGGCTCCGCGGCGAGCGGATCGAAATAGCCTCGGCGTTGATGTCAGTGATTCTCGGTCCTAGGCAAAACCCGGGATCCAGCAAAATCCGTCATGTCCATCCGTGGGCTCGGAGCTGCTGTTGTCGCTCAAAGCAACGAATTGCGTAGGTCTTCAGGCGTTCGAATTCGCCAACAGATGCAAATGCGCGCTTGGGTATGATTGCCGCGCTCCGTCGCGTGACATAGATGAAAAGGTAATCGCCCGTGTCATCGATGTGATTCACCTGGCGCCACATATAAGCCGAACTCCCTGCCTCGGTTAGCTCTGTAAGCCATTCATCGTTGAGCACAAGCCGGGTTTTTCCAAGAGATCCTTGGATTTTCTTTTTTGCAAGAATGTGGAGAAGCAGTGAGGATGCCAGCCGACTGAGAATCCAGTGAAGGGGGAGAGCTGCGGCCGCCATCGCGAAAGAAAACGCAACGTAAGGCCAGTACTTCCTGGCATCCTCGATAAGCATGCCAATTGGGCATAGGACAAACCAAAACAGCACGAAAAAGTAAAACATCAGACGAACACAAAAGACGATCCATGATTGCCGCCGGTGGTGGCGATTGAAGGCTACATAATCGTCGAAGGTGGTGTAGTACTCAACTTCCACTTTTTCTCGATCCTGCGTCGCGGCGCCAGCAAGGGCGAAGGCGAATGCCGTTGCTGGCGCTGCGGGCTACGTGACCTCACGTCCCCATCAACGTCTCCAGCACGTACATCTCCAGCGCCTCGTAATCCCGCGCGGCCCGCAGCGACTCGATTTTCGCCGCATCAATGTTTCGCGCCACATCCACCAGCCGCAGAAACATCGCCTTGCTGTTCGTCAGATGCTTGGTCTGATCCTCCGGCTTCGTCGTGCGCATGGCTTTCACGTCCAGGCCGATGCAGCCGTCGTAGTTAGCGCGTTCCAGCACCCAGACGGTGTTGAACGCCCGGCGCAGATCGACCGAGCCGAAGCTTTTGTCCTGGTCGTACTTCAGGCCGTTCTGGTCGTTCAAGTGCACGCTCCAGAGCTTCTTGTGCCACAAGGCGTAGGCCATGTCGTCGCCGGGGTCGAGGCCAGCGAGGATGGAATGAGCGCTCTCGATTAGCACGCCGCTGCGGCTGGGGTCCGCGGTGCGGTAGCACAGGGCCAGGAAGTGGCCCGGCGTGGGCAGGTAGGCCTGGTCCATGGGCTCGTTCGGCTTCATTTCGCCCAGGATGCGAATCTTCCTGTCGTATTCGAGCAGCGCGTTGACTGCGTCGAGAATACGCTGGGCGGCCGTGATGGGGTCCTTGGCTTCCCGAATGTAGGTGCCTTCACGGGCCAGCCAAAGGACGATGTCGCGGCAACCGAGCATGTTGGCAATATCCACGGCCCGCTTCGAGCGGTCGATGGCGTAGCGCCGCTCGGCCTCGGAGTTAGAGGTGTAAGCACCGTCAATGGTGCGTGGGTCCTCCCAGAGCCTCGGGGCGATGAATTCGCAGAAGAGCCCTTCGCCTTCGAGCATCTTCCTGACCTCGGCCACGCCCTTTTTGGTCTGCTCCACGCCCCAGTCGGCCGGCACCACGTCGTCGTCGTGGAACTGCACGCCGTCGAAGCCCAGCTTCTTGTACAGGCGAATTTTCTCGGCAAAGGCAACCTCCGGCCGCACCACCGGCCCAAACGGATCGGCCCCCTGGCTGATGTTCCAAGGACCGAACGTAAATCTGTATTTGCGGGGCGTGCTGCTGCTCATTTCCGATGTCTCCGAGAGGTGGTAGGATGAACGCGGCCATTGTAGTGTCTGGCCGCGCAAGGGGAAACCATGGGCACTTCGGCTTCCAACGACCCGGATAGGGAAAACGATGATCTCGCGACGCGCCGCCCTCGCAGCCACGCACCCCATGATAGATTCTTTGAGGATGGAGAGGAGCCGCCCGAGCGTTATGATCAGGAGGACGAGTTTGAAGAAAGTTTCGATCACACCTGGAAAGCAACGCCTCTGGTGTGGGCGCGAATAGCGCGAAGGCAATATTGGCGTTTCTTTATTGGCTCATTTTGGCTTTTTCTCGTTTACGGTCCGCTAATCGCCTACGGCTGGTTTGTGTGCTTCGTTTTGGCGTACATACTACTCGAGCCATGGATCTTCTTGATACTCGCGCGTCGCTCATTGCAACAGATCAAGGAGGGCGGTCTACCGGCACAGGATTGGAAGACTTACGGTTCCTTGTTGCTATTGCGATTTGGCACGCTGTCATGGGAATACATTATTTGGGCGCTGGGCTATTCGGCCTGTCATGTCCTCCGCGAGGCTTGGTTGCGATATCCGTGGCATGAGGTGGCGGCATGTATGATTCTGGCGCCGATTGTTCTGCCAGCGGCGGCAGTGAAATGGAGGCTAACTCGATTTGCTGCAATCCTTATTGTGGACAAGCGCGCCAGCCTTGCCGAAGCAGTGCGGGTCAGTTGGAGAATTTGGGAAGGGCGATTTTGGCCCTTGTATGGATTGGAGCTAATGATTGCCGCAATGCAATTCGTTGGTGGCTACTTCCTTGGAATTGGCCTGATATTTCTGACGCCGTTCACAATGTTATTTTGGACGGCAGCCTATCTCGACATTATTTACGGCCAAGCGGTTCAAAATAAAGGCAACCGATCGGAGGATGGCGAGACCGAATCTTTTCGCGCTGCGTCGGAAACTGATGCCCTTTCCAAACGTGCCGAGGAGAAATCATGACCGCAGGCTCCGACTCCGAGCGCGAATACGACGACGAGCTTGGCATCGTGCGGCCCCCGCATGAGCCGCCACATGATCGTTTTTTCGAAGAGGGCGAGAAGCCACCCCAGCGCTATGATCTGGATGATGAACTCGAGTACGTACTGCCGAAGGAGTACCAAGTCAACTCGGCCGAATGGTTCCGCATTGGCGGGCGGCACTGGCAAAAAAGCAAGAGCGAATTCCTCAAATCTTCGGTGGCGTACTTCTTCATCGCATTGGCAGGCGGGCTTTTCGCCGGGATGATTTACGCCATCGTGATCGATCCGCCGCTGAAGGCCGGCTTTACGATTTATTCCTTGGGCCAAGTCACCGGCCGGCGAAAAGAGTACGGCGAGTTCTTTTCCGGCTTCCGCTACATTGGCAAATTAATCGTGTGCCAGTTGCCGACCGTGGGTTTGAGTTTCTTTTGTGCCATCGCCTTCGATGTGGGCCTCATTGCCACTATGGAGACACGCCGCTATCTGCTGGTTGGCGGCCTGTCCGCAGCCGGCTTATTGCTGTTAATTTTGGCGGCGATCTATGTAGGCTTTCGGCTCACTGCCTTTGCCTTTGAACTTGTCTGCGACCGGAAATTTGATGCCATCCAAGCCATGCGCGGTTCGTGGCATCTCACCGGCGGCCATTTCTGGGGACTTTTTTGGCTCTTCTTCCGCCTTAAGTTTCTCGAGTTCATCGCCGGGTTGTTCACGTGCGGCATTGGTAAGATCTGGCTTCAGCCGTATATCGCGCTCGTATGGACCGCCGCATACGTGGACATTGCCGGAACGCACCGAATTGCGGATGACGAAGATGAGGCAGCGAGCCCAAGCGAGCACCTAGATGAATCGGCAACCGAATAGTGCATTCGTCCCCTCGGTAGGCTTTTTCGGTAGGAATTACCAGAGCCACGGGTTATCATGATTGGGTGGAATCGACATAGGAAAGTACACACTCACCTTCCCCAGGTGCGGCATGAGACTGCAAATCCTGTCCGGAGCCTTCCTATTGGCTCTTGTATTTCTGGTTGGCTGCGAGCCGCCCAAGGCGGAGCCGCCCAAGCCGCCGGATAAGCCCAAGGAGAATCCGCCGCCGAAGCCGGCGGAGTCGAAGAAAACGGCGCTGAACCCGATCGGCACGCTATTCCTGGAATCGTTTCCCGATGGCCGCAAGCGCATCTTGATCGAATCGGAAGTTTGCCTGCGGGAAGGTATCCTCGAACAACTCCTTTGCCGGGCGCAGACAAAGGAACATGAATCGATTCTCCACGCGAACGTCGACGCACGGCAAATCCATGCCGCGCTGGAAGCGATCAAGGCCAAGCCCGGCACCACGGTGAAATATGAGCCGAAATTCCAACCGCCCACCGGCACCACGATCAAGGTTTCGCTCGAATACGAAAAAGCGCCGGGCGAGAAGGTAACCGTGTCGGCCCGCGACTGGATTCGCAACATCAAGACCCAAAAGGCGCTCGACGTGGACTGGGTCTTTGCCGGCAGCCAGCTTTTCACCGATCCCGACGATCCCAAAAAGGTGACGTACCAGGCCAACTACGGCGATGTGATCTGCGTGGCCAATTTCCCCGATGCCATGCTCGATGTGCCAATCGACAGCCCGAAGGTGAACCGCGACGTGTCGTATGAGGCCTGGACCGAGCGCATTCCAGAGCGGGGCACCAAAGTCACCGTGATCCTGGAACCGGTTCTGGATGAGAAGAAGAAATGACGGTTAGCCGCGAGGCGCAGCGAAGCGGAGCGGAGCGCGGAAACGGCGACGCGCTCCGCTCCGAAGATTCCGCGTCGCGGCTAAAGGCTTTTGAAGTCGCGGTCGTTGGCGCCGGCGCGGCGGGGTTGATGGCCGCCATGCGGGCGGCCGAGCGCGGCAAGCGCGTGCTGCTCCTCGAAAAAAATCGCAAGCCAGGCGTCAAGATCCTCATGTCGGGCGGCACGCGCTGCAACATCACCCATGCGACTAATAACCGCGGCATCGTGGAAGCGTATGGCCCACCGGGTAAGTTTCTCCATTCCGCGCTCGCGGCCTTCAGCGTGCAAGACACTTTGGACTTCTTCGAAGCCGAGGGCGTCGCCACCAAAGTCGAAGAGACCGGCAAGGTTTTCCCCGTCTCCGACAAGGCGCTCGACGTGCTCAATGCCTTGCTGCGCCGCTTGCAGCGCAGCGGTGCGACACTGGCGCTCGATGAGCCGCTTCAGCGATTGTCCCCCCATGGCGACATTTTCGAACTCGCGACGCCGAAGCGCACGTTGACGGCCGAGAAAGTCATCCTTACCACCGGCGGCAAATCGTATCCCGGCAGTGGTACTACCGGCGATGGTTACGCATTCGCCGCTCAGTGGGGTCACACGATTGTTCCCCCGCGGCCGGCGCTGGTACCGGTGCGCATTACCGCGCCCTGGGTGGCGGATCTTCGCGGAATCACGCTGCCGGACGTTCGCGTGCGAATCCTCGAAGGAGAATCCGTCCTCGATCAACGCCGTGGGTCGCTGCTATTCGCGCATTTCGGCCTGACGGGCCCGGTCATCCTGGACATTAGCCGGACGATCAGCGGGCACTCACGGCCGAATTCCCTTCAACTCGAAATCGACCTCCTGCCGCCGCTGAAGGAGGCGGATGTTGACGAATTCCTCCGCCGACAAGCGCAGGAATCGGGAAAGAAGCAACTGACAGTAGTGCTGACGAGCCTGCTACCGCGACGGTTATGCGACCACGTACTTAGCCTGTGCGGCCTGCCAATCGAGCGTAAGGCTGCAGCCCTGAGCCGCGAGGAGCGCGCCTGCATTATTGCAGTCGTCAAGCGTCTCCGTCTGCCGGTGGCCGGCACGCTTGGCTTCGAGAAAGCAGAAGTCACCGCCGGCGGCATCGCGCTGAATGAAGTCGATTCGCGCAACATGCAGAGCAAGCTGGTACCGAATCTTTTCCTGGCCGGGGAAGTGCTTGATCTCGACGGCCCCATTGGGGGTTATAACTTCCAGGCCGCATGGAGCACCGGCTGGCTGGCGGGGAACAGCGTGTGATTTTTTGTCGCGGAGTGCGTTACGGTTTCGGCCTGGAGGTGGAGCCGGCGGTTACATAGAGGGCAAGATCCTCGTACTCTTCCGGCTTGAGCTTCGCCAATTGGCCCATCACGGGCAGGATGGACTTCTTCCAATCCTTGGCGGAATAGTTATAAACCGGCTTGGGGTTGTGGCAGCGGGCGCATTTTTCCTTGCTGATGTAGATCTCCCGGCCGGCGGCAAGGTCCTCTTCGGTAGCGCGCGATTCGGGCGCCGGCGTCAGCATCGGGGCCGCCATTTCCAGCGGAATCTGGCTGCAACTGATGGTGAGCAGGAGAATCAGGCAGGCGCCGGCCCAACGAAATCGAAGATAGCGGCTCTTGTCCATGACGGGATTCCTTTCCCATCTTCCGAAGACCATGACACCAGAATTGGCGGATTGCGCGAATTCCTACACCGCTTGATTTTTTCCGTCAAGCCCATCCCGATGGGCCCTGGCATCATTTGGCGGAATGCGCAGTGCCCAAATCATCAAGCCACGCTTTTGCCCACGGACTTCGGCGATTTCGGTGAGGTGGGCCATCTGCTGGAATCCCAAACTTTGATTGATCCGCGGCGTGGCTTGATTGTGGTCGAAGTGCATACTGAGGAGCGTAGTGATGCCCAGCCGGGGGCATTGCTCGATAGCCCATTGCTTGAGCCGCCGGCCAATGCCGCGACGATGGAATGCGGTGGCCACGTAGACGCTCACCTCGGCCGTGGCCCGGTAAGCCGGGCGGTCGTGGTAGAATGACGACAGGTAGACCGTGCCGACTACTTGTCCGTCAGCCTCGGCTACCCAAATGGGCCGCCGGGCCGGATCGAATTTGCGAAACCAGTCGACGCGGTCGGCCACGGTGATCGGCCGCGTGTCGGCCGTGGACCAACCGGCCGGTATCGACTGGTTGTAGATATCGACGATGGCCGGCAAGTCGGCTTCGATCGCATTGCGGATATGCAAATTCACGGCTTCTTGTCTTCCTTCACGCGCTCGAAGATGAACACCACGTTGGCGCTGTCTTTGGTTGTGAAGTCCTTGGGGCGGTTGGCTTCCTTGGCGCCGGGCGGCGTCATGTTGACCGTCCATTTGTCGCCTTCAAGTTTATAAACGCCGAACTGCGTTTTCCCTTTCTGATTGCCAGTCTCGTGCGCCGCCTCGATGGTCCTCGGCTTCTTTTGCGGATTGATCGTTAAGGTGAAGCGGAACTCTTCTTCCGGCAATTTGCCCGACGACTTGCCATCGGCGCCAACCGTTATGATGAACTCCGGAATCTGGTCCTTCGGCACCGAATTTCCGTTGGCCTCCACTCCTACCGTCTTCCACTTCCCTTGCAATGCTTTGAACTCTTTTTGAACGTCGTCGTTGTCGGCGAGGGTCAGCGAAGGCACGGCGAGCAGAACAGTACTACAAAGGATTCGCTGCATGAATGCTCCTAGGAAAGAATGGTGAGTCCAGTCCAAACCGGCATGGACCGTCGACCGCATTTGATCCGACCGGGCAAAGGACTTGCTTTGCATGGCTGCCATGATATTGGTCCTGCTAGTGTCCTGAGTTAGAAGTTCGTTTACAAACTTTCTCGATTTTTTTGAGTATTGAGTCGGTAGTTGCCGTCCACTGAAACGGTTTGGGGTCGCGGTTGTGTTCCGCAAGGTAGGCCTGGATGGCGGCTTCCAGGGAT
>DATGHS010000064.1:0-4842 GCA_035307785.1 Gemmataceae bacterium | reverse complement strand
CCGAGTCGGAAGACGATGTGCGCCGTCTACTGGCCGCCGTAGCGCCGAACACCTCGGAACTGGCAGGTGTTATTCACTGCTGGAGCCTCGATCATCCGGACACCGACGCGCTGAAACTCGGACAGTTGCAATTGGCCCAACAGACCGGCGTGTTGAGCGGCTTACGGCTGATTCATGCGCTCGCCGGCGCCATGCCGCCCCGCGTTTGGATTCTCACCCGCGACATGCGCCAAGTACAAACCGGCGACCGCATGACCGGGCTGGTGTCTTCTCCGATCACCGGCCTGTTGCGGGTGGCTAACAACGAATACTTTCCCACGCGGTTCAGCCTGATTGATCTCGACGCCCAGCCGAGTGCTGCGGAATTCGACGACTTGTATTACGAGGTCACGGTTGGCGACGACGACCTGGAAGTTGCTTACCGGAATGAGCGCCGCCATGTCCTTCGTTTCGGCCGCGTTCGGGCCGATGAATTGCCCGATCGTTCCTTCCCGGCAGTGCGGGCCGACGGCTCCGTCGTTCCATTCCGACTGCAAACCAAAAAGCCCGGCATCCTCACGAATCTGACGCTCAATGAAACTCAACGCCGTGCGCCGGGACCGGATGAGATTGAAATCCGTGTGCGGGCTGGCGGCATCAATTTCCGCGATGTCATGAAAGCGCTGGGCACCTACCCCGGCAACCCCATCGACTTGCTCTGGTTCGGTGACGACGTGGCGGGCGTGATCGAACGCGTCGGCAGTAATGTCCGGCATTGGCGCCCCGGCGACGAAGTGGCAGGAATGGTGCCGTACTGCTTCCGCACCTATGTTACGGCCGATGCCCGGATGGTATTCCGTAAGCCGCCGCACATGAGCTTTGAACAGGCGGCGACGCTGCCCACCGTTTTCCTCACCGCGCATTACGCGATTAACCATCTGGCCCAAATGCAAGCCGGCGAGAAGATCCTCATTCACGCAGGCACGGGCGGCGTCGGCCAGGCGGCCATTCAGATCGCCAAGCACCTGGGGCTGGAAATATTTGCCACGGCCGGTTCACCCGAGAAGCGGCAAATGCTGTTCGATCAGGGCGTTCATCATGTGATGAACTCGCGGACGCTCGAATTTGCCGACGAGATCATGGAGATTACCAAGGGCAACGGCGTGGATGCCGTCCTGAACTCGCTGGCCGGCGATTTCATTCCCAAGAGCATGTCGGTTCTGGCGGCATTTGGCCGGTTCCTGGAAATCGGCAAGATCGATATCTACAAGAACTCGAAGATCGGCCTCGAGACACTCAAGAACAACATTTCGTACTTCGTGATCGACCTGGCTCAGCACCTGCTCTACAAGCCAAACTTCGTGGCCCGGATGTTCCAGGAACTGGGCGAACGATTCGCGGCTGCTGATTATGAGCCCCTGCCGCACACGGTGTTTCCCATTACCAAGGTGGTGGACGCGTTCCGCTACATGGCCCAGGGCAAGCACGTGGGTAAGAACGTACTCTCGTTCAATGCCCAGGACCTTCAGATTGGGCCATGCACGGAAGACGATCATCGCTTCCGCGCCGACGCCACGTATCTAATTACAGGCGGTGCCGGCGGATTCGGCCTGGAAGTGGCCAAGTGGCTGTGTCGTCATGGGGCCAAGAGCGTGGCGCTCATGAGTCGCAGCGGCCCGCGCGAAGAAGCGGCGCTGCGCGACATCGAGGAATTGCGCGCGGGCGGCGTGAAAGTCCTGGATGCACGCGGCGATGCCACAAAACTCGAAGACGTCGCCCGGCTGGTGCAGCACATTCAAAAAGAGTTGCCGCCGCTCAAGGGCGTGATTCACGCCGCCATGGCGCTCGATGACGAGTTCATCGCGAGTCTCGATGAATCCCGCTTCAACACCGCCCTGCAACCCAAGATGGCCGGCGCGTGGAATTTGCACACGGCAACGGCCGGGCTCGACCTGGAGCACTTCATTTGCTTCTCGTCGATGTCTTCCGTGGTCGGCGTGCCGAAGCAATCGAACTACAACGCCGGCAACTTCTTCCTTGATTCGCTGGCGCATTATCGGCGCGCGCGCGGGTTGCCAGCGCTCACCCTCAACTGGGGCCCATTGCTCGGCGCCGGGTTCGTCGAGCGCAATCGCAAGACCGCCGATTTTTTGGATAAGATCGGCAGCGCGGCCTTCAATATGGACGATGCATTGCGCGTCTTCGGCCGCATGACGTTGCTGGAGCCGGGGCAATTGGTGGCGGCGCGGATTGAATGGCGAACTCTGGCCAAGGCCTGCCCGAACCTCGCCCGTGTCCATACCTTCGCCGCCGTCACCCGGGAAACTTCCGACAGCGAACGCGGCGGCTCGTTATTGGCACGACTGCAAAGCGCCAGCCCGGACACACGTACGGGCTTGATCGAGGACTTTATCGCCGCCCAGGTGGCCAGCGTCTTCGCCGTGCCGGAGGAAAAGGTCGATCGCGATGCAGCACTCACGAGCCTCGGCCTCGATTCCCTCATGGCCGTCGAATTGACCAACCGCATTGAACGGGAAGTCGGGGCCAGCATCCCGATGGGAAGCCTGCTGGGCGGCCCGAGTATCAAAGTGCTGGCGCAAACGATTTTGCGGTTAGTCGCCCCGGCCCTGCACGGCGATCAGGAAGGCGGCGCCGTTGAGGCACAGAGCAGTGGACTCCTGCCGTTCGAAAAGGTGGTGCCGCCACAGGAAGAATTCCCGCTTACGGAAGGGCAACAGGCGCTTTGGTACCTCTACCAACTCGATCCGGAAAGCTCGGCTTACAACCTTACTTTCAGCTGCAAGTTCCGGCCATTGGTCAAAATCGAGCATATGTATCAGGCGTTTCAGTCGCTCTTTGAGCGGCATCCAATGCTGGACGTCACGATCTCAGATGCCGACGGCGTGCCCGTGCAGCGCTTGCAGAAAGGGCGGAAGATCGATTTCCACGAGCATGATGTGCGCGATTTGACGGACGCCGAAATCAAGGATTTGTTGGTCGAACATGCCAACCGGCCGTTTGACCTCCGCAACGGTCCGGTGGTGCGGTTGGAATTCTTCCGCACCCGCGACGATGCCCACATCGCGTTGCTCTGCCTGCACCATATTGTGGCGGATGCCTGGTCGGTGATTGTCTTAACGAATGATCTTATCGAGAGTCATTTTGCGTTCCGGGCCGGCGACAAGCCGAAACTCGCGCCGCAACCAATCTCGTATCAGGACTTTGTGGCTTGGGAGAGTAAGCACCTGGCCAGCCCGGCCGGCAAACGATTGGCTGAATATTGGAAGCGGCAGCTCAAGAATGCTCCGCTCCAGCTCGACTTGCCGACCGATCATCCACGCCCAACTATCCAGTCGTTCCGGGGCGCCACGCATACCTTCATGTTGGATGATGAGTTGTCGCAAAAGGCGCTAGCCTTGGCTGCGGAGCAAAATGTTACGCTCTTCACCACGCTCCTTTCGACCTTCCAGGTTTTGCTGCATCGCTATTGCCATCAAGACGACATTTTGGTGGGTTGCCCGCTCGCGGGTCGCAACCAGCGCGAACTTCAACCCGTGGTGGGTTATTTCATTAACCCCGTGCCGCTCCGCAGCCATGTAGATGACGATCCAACGTTTGTCGACTTCCTGAAACGCAACGCGCAGACGGCTGCCAGCGCCATTGAAAATCAGCAGTATCCATTCCCGCGCCTGGTGCAGCAGTTGGATGTGCCGCGTGATCCGAGCCGTTCGCCCGTATTCCAGGTTTCGTTCTCCATGGAACGAATCCCGGGTCTGGACGATCAAGGCATCGCCGTCTTCCTGATCGGTCAGGGCGGCCACAAGTTCTATTTTGGCGACCTGTCGGTGGAAACCGTCGACCTCACGTTGCGGCAGGCGCAGTTCGAGATCACCCTGGTGGTGGAAGAAGCCGGCGGCAACATTTACGGTTGCTGGCAGTACAATCGGGATCTCTTTGAGCCGGCCACCATTGCCAAGCTCAACGAACTATTCGCTCGGATACTAAAGGAAGCGGCCCGCAACCCGCTTCAACGGGTTTCGGAAATTCAATTGTTGGACTCCGCGGAGCGCGCAACGGTTCTGGAGAAGTGGAATGCGACGGCCGCGCCGCTCCGCGAACCGGCGCTGGTACACGAATGGGTGAGCCGCCAGACCGGCCAGCGGCCGCGTCAGATAGCGATTCGCTGTGGCGCCGAGCAATTGACCTATTCCGACCTGGATGCGCGCGCCAACGGATTGGCGGCTCAGCTTCAGGCTGTCGGCGTGGGGCCTGATATTCCCGTGGGGGTGTTCACTCGGCGCTCGACCGACATGGTAGTCGCGTTGCTCGGTGTCTTGAAAGCAGGCGGCTGCTATGTGCCGATGGATCCCGAGTTTCCAGCCCACCGCCTGCAACAAATGCTGGACAATGCGCTCCCCCCGGTCATTGTCACACAAAAGGATCTTGAAGCTCGATTGCCGGCCTCGAATGCAAAGACGCTGCTGGTAGAATCCGCGGGCCAGGCGCTGAGTGCACCGCCGGTTGCCGGCCTGACGCCGGAGCATCTGGCCTACATCATCTATACTTCGGGCTCGACGGGAACGCCCAAGGGAGTCGAAATTCCCCATCGTGCGGCCGTTAACTTCCTTTCCTCCATGAGCCGGCAGCCAGGAATGTCGGCGCGCGATTGCGTGCTGGCGGTAACCACGCTGTCGTTCGACATCGCCTTTCTCGAGCTATTCCTGCCATTAGTCAACGGCGGCCAGGTATGCATCGCCACGCGCGACGAAGCGCGCGACGGCCTTCGCTTGATCGAGCTTCTGGAGCAATACAACATCAACGTCATGCAAGCCACGCCTTCGACGTGGCAGCTGTTGCTGGAAG
>DATGHS010000063.1:0-11253 GCA_035307785.1 Gemmataceae bacterium | reverse complement strand
ACAAGGGCCGACACATCGAAAATCGCGAGGCGGGCCAGCGCTTCGGTCGCGCCTTCGCCACGAATGCCGGCGAGATACCGCACTAACAATCGGCGCAAGGGAATGTCTTGGGCCTGAAGGATTTGAACCAGACTTGGCACGGCTTCCGGAACGCGCCAGACGCTATCACCGTCTTGAGCCAGTTGGGCACTGATGTAATTCTCATCGCCAAAGGTTTCGCCATATTGCTTCCGGCGCGTCTCGGCTTCGTCGAGATATTGATGCAATGCCTTGGAAAGCGACTCCAGGTGCAGCGCCGGCCCGTCCCAGAGGTAGCATTCCGCGTTCCTGCCGAAGGGCAGTCCGGCGAAATCGTCTCGCCGCGCCAGCAACTGCGGAAACGGCGCCGGATGGATGGCGGTGCCATGAGAATCCTGGGCATGGGTGGTGAGTTCCTGGGTTGCGGCGCCGCGTTTCGCTTCCAACAGAAGTTCCGGCACGGCGGCCAGTTCGGCCTTTAAGTCCGCCGGGGTCTTGAACGGGCGAAAATGGCGGAACGAGCTTGGATAACCGCGATGTGCCGAAACGAACTCCTTCCACGAGTCGGCCGGGCTCTTGGCTGAGGTGGGGTGTGCGCTGCTCGTTGGCTGGCGGGCGACGCGCAGCTCAGGCTGCGCGGTTGTCGGCTTGCCAGGATTTGATGCGCTCGACGGGAACTGATTGCGACTGTATTGAATGAAACGATAAGTGCCGAATGCCACCGCACCCATCACCGCGACAAGCGCGACAACGGCCAGCATAATCATCGCCCGGCTGAGCAATTGGCGAAGCAGGGCGCGGCGAGGACGGGACTGGCGGCGTTCGTCACGATGGATGGACCGGGAAAGGAACGAATTCTGGACTAGCGGGCGCGCAGCGCGGACCCGGCGCAGTTGTGCAGCAGCCATCAGGAATCTCCTGTTGCGGCCGGGACACCACGCCGGGCGCTCGTTATCTTCTGAACGCGGCGGGCGAAGCGTTCGTTGGCGGAATTTCTTGGCGTGCGCGAAGCAGACGTCGAGCTCTAATTTGGTAAAATGGCGAGCGGCGGGGATGAAGCCCGCCGCTCGCACCTAGGCGTGGAAGACTTCGATGCGCACGTTTCTCGCTACTTGCCTTTTATTTACGGCCAACGTCACCTTTGCCGAGCCGCCCGATCTCGGCACTCGGCACGCGGGTTCCGATTGGTCGCGCTTTCTCGGTCCCACGGCCGATAGCGTCTCCACGGAAACCGGCATCATCAAGCCGTGGCCGAAGCAAGGGCTCAAGCTGGTGTGGCAGACGAAGCTCGGCCTCGGCTACGCACCACCGGCCATCAGCCGTGGCCGGATATTCGTGTTTGATTCGTACATCGATTCCGACAAGAAACTGAACCTGGCGCGCTTGACTTGCCGGAACGCTGAGACCGGAAACGAGATTTGGAAATTCGAATATCCTACTGACTACGAAGATTTTTTCGGTTACGACAACGGCCCGCGCTGTAGCCCGCTCGTGGACGGCGATTCCGTGTACATCCTCGGCGTGGAGGGAATGCTGCATTGCCTCAAGGTCGAAGACGGCAAAGAAGTTTGGAAGTTAGACACGCGGAAAGAGTGCAACGTCGTCCAAAACTTCTTTGGCGTGGCATCGTGCCCGGTCATCGAGGGGGATTCGCTGATCGTGGCCGTGGGCGGCAGTCCAAAAAACTCCGACGCAAACATCAATAATTTCATGGATCTGAAGGGCAACGGCACGGCCATCGTCGTCTTCGACAAGCGCACGGGGCAGGTTCGCTATCGCATTGGCGACGAATTATCGAGCTACTCCACGCCGGTAGTCACGACGATCAACGGCCAGCGCCTGGGGCTATATTTCGCGCGCGGCGGTTTGCTCGGCTTCGACCTGAAGACCGGTGCGGAAAAGTTCCACTACCCGTGGCGGGCCCGGGTTCTCGAAAGCGTCAATGCCAGCGATCCGGTCGTGGTCGGCGACAAGGTGCTGCTCACCGAATGCTACGGCCCGGGCTCGGTGTGCCTGAAGATCAAGCCGAATGCGGCGGAAATGATCTGGTCCGATGAAAACAAGGACCGCCGCGAGAAGAGCCTGCAAGGGCACTGGAACACTCCTATCCATGTAAATGGCTTCGTCTACGGCTGCTCCGGCCGGCATACTGCGCAAGCTGAACTGCGCTGCATTGAGTTCGAGACCGGCAAAATCAAATGGCGGCGACCGGGGCTAACGCGATCTTCCTTGTTGCTGGTCGATGGCCATTTCGTGTGCATGTGCGAGGACGGTTTGCTCTTGCTGTTGAAACCCAATCCGGAGAAATACGAGGAGGTCTCGCGCGTCGATCTCAATGAATCAGGTTTACTCGACTACCCATGCTGGGCAGCCCCGGTGCTGTCGCACGGCTTGCTGTACCTGCGCGGCAAGGAACGGCTGGTGTGTCTGGAACTCATTCCCAAGAAATAACATGTGTGGACGGTTTACTCTCAAGACTCCCGCGGCACAAGTGAAGACAGCGCTTGGCCTTTTCGATGTGCCGGAATTGACGCCGCGATACAACATCGCGCCCACGCAATCGATCCTGGCCGTGCGCGACGGGGCGGACGGCAAACGCGAATGCGTCTTTCTGCGTTGGGGTTTGATTCCATCCTGGGCGACCGACGAGAAGATCGGCAACAGCTTGTTGAACGCGCGCGCTGAAACCGTGGCCATGAAGCCATCGTTCCGGTCCGCGTTTCGCCGGCAGCGCTGTCTCATTCCTGCCGACGGATTCTACGAATGGCAGAAAACCGGCAAAGCGAAACAACCGTTTTGGATTCACCGGCCCGATCAGATGCCGTTCTACTTTGCCGGCCTTTGGGAACGCTACGAAGGCAGCGAGAAGGGACCGTTGGAGACGTGCACCATCCTCACCACGTGCGCAAACGAGTTCATGAAGCCTATTCACGAGCGTATGCCGTTGATCTTGCAAACCAAGCAGGCCGACGAGTGGCTCGACGCCAAGGTGAGCGATGCCAGGTGGCTGGAATGCCTGGCGCCATGCCCGAAGGACTTTTTGGTGGCGGATGCGGTTTCCGATCACGTCAACAGCCCGCGCAACGTAGATGCCGCATGCATTCAGCCGATTTCCTCAAGTTTGTCGTGACCCGATTTATCGAGTTTGCGGGACCGCATAAATGCGGACACCACGAACATTGTTTCCCCGCTTTGGAACGATAAAACCATCTCCATTCTGATTCTATCTACCTTGAGAGTTTCACCATGGCCGATGCTCCGTTGACAACCGCCGATCCCTGGTTCCAGACGCTCTTCGCCGACCGCATGGGCGGCGCCAACTACGGCAAGGGAACCGAAATCTACAAGTTCGAGAAGATCAAGCGGGCCAAGCGCCAAGCGCTGGCCGAGCATCCGGAGCGGAAGTTGCTCGACTTCGGCATCGGTGAGAACGACGACATGGCCGACGTGCTGGTGCGCGACACGCTCAAGCGCGAGGTGGATAAGCTCGAAAACCGCGGCTATGCCGACAATGGCATCCAGGCATTCAAAGATGCCGCTGCCGCATTCATGAAGCGGCAATTCGGCGTGGTGCTGGATCCGAATTCGGAAATCAATCACGCGATCGGCTCGAAGCCGGCGCTGGCGATGCTGCCGGCCGCATTCATCAATCCCGGCGATGTCACGCTGATGACGGTTCCGGGCTATCCTGTGGCGGGCACCCACACGCGCTATTACGGCGGCGAGGTGCACAAGTTGCCGCTGCGCGAAGAGAATGGTTACCTTCCGGACCTCGACGGCATTCCCTCCGACCTCAAAAAGCGAGCCAAGCTGCTGGTACTCAACTACCCGAATAGCCCGACCGGGGCGGTGGCCACGCGCGACTTCTACCGCAAAGTAATTGATTTCGCGCGGGAGTATAAGGTCGTGATCGTGCAAGATGCGGCCCACATGCTGCTCAGCTATGACGCTCCGCCGCTGAGCTTTTTGCAAATCGACGGTGCGAAGGAAGTCGGCGTTGAAATCCATTCCATGTCGAAGGGCTTCAACATGATCGGCTGGCGCATGGCCTTTGTGGCCGGGCACCGCAAGATCGTGCAGGCCTTTGCCGACGTAAAGGACAACAGCGACTCCGGCCAGTTCATGGCCGTTCAGCAGGCGGCCGCCGAAGCGCTGCGGCACCCAGAAATTGCCGACGCGGTGCGCGAGAAATACCGCCGCCGCTTGCAGAAATTGGTCACTGCTTTGAACCAGGTCGGCTTCAAGACGAAGATGCCGGGCGGCACCTATTTCCTTTACGCGAAGGCCCCGAACGCCGCCGGCGAACGGAAGTTTGCGAATGCGGAGGAGGTCTCGCAGTTCCTGATCCACGAGCAATCGGTCTGCTGCGTGCCCTGGGACGACGCGGGGCCGTATTTGCGCTTCTCAGTGACTTATCTCGCGAAGGACGAAGCGGAGGAAGACACGCTAATGAAGGAGACGGTGGAGCGGCTTGGGCGCTTGAAACTGCGATTTTGATCAAAAAGCAATGACTGAAAAATTGCCGACGCGACCGCCACTGGATGCGTTTCCTTATCAACGGCATGCGAACAGTCGGCCGTTCGCAACGGATATGGGGCCGGGAGTATACATCTATGTACAAGATGAGAACGGCATTGTGCATGTACTCGCCGAGACAGAAGGCCATCTGCATCCGAAAGTGCTCGGTGGTGGGACACCCGCCGCAGCCGCAGGTGGGATGAAACTTGAAGCTGGCGGTGTTATAGTGGAGTTGGATAACTACTCGGGAACGTTTCAATTTGGGCCGGAGATCCTACCGCAGGTTCGAGAAGCGTTGGAGCGCCAAGGGGGAAAGGTGGCTCCCGCAGCAGAGCGACCCTTTGACCATTGAGGTTGATATGGAAAAAGTAACGGTGGAACTTCGTAATGAAGACAAGCTCCGGTGGCTTCGCGTCACGCTTTCCTTGCTCGAATCGCCGCCGGAAAATCGATATCCGGTTCGGGCTTCGGACGTGGTATGTGAAGTTATCGGGCTCGACGCGCTTGCAAAATCTTACAACATTGACAATTGGGAGTCTGGTTTGATGAGTGGTCTCTCCTTTGGATTCCGACGGCTCATAGGAAGCTGGCGCGCCGTGCAATTCGGCGAGATACGCGGCGCGTTGCGGGCCGCTGATATGGAAGCTTTAAGCTGGGCAGGCACGATCGCCGCACTGGAACTAGCTCAAAAGGATCGATCGGAATTCTCTACCCCCGGCTGGTCGGTCACAGTCTCTCGGGAATCCAGTTCGCAGTCGCCGTTATTGAATGGGGACCCGCGGTCATCCGAGTTATCCAAGAGTTTGTGATCGCCGCTTTCTCTGCCTTGGTCTCTTTGTACTCTTCCCCCGCCTGCTATGATAAGAGTAACGAGCCGGTGCCTGCCGTGCCGGCGGAGATTCCGCGCCTTGGATGGACAGCGACAATCACATGAGTAAACGCGGTACGGAACGTAGTGGCCGGCCTTGGTTCATCTCCAATCCGCTGCTGGTGCTGTTGTTGATGTTTGTGATATCAGCCTTGTGGCTGGCACGCAACGAAACCACCGGCTACCTGAACCTTGGCTACGGCGAATTCAAGCAGGTGCTGCAAGCGCCCGGCGTGCAGTTCCGCGATGTCCATGTCGGCAAGAATGAAATCCGGGGTCGCATTCTCACGCGCGATCCCGTTTCCGGTGCGGAAATCAAGGAAGGCAAGTCGGAGACTGATCCACAAACGCCCAATGAACTCGTGCGCTTAACCCCCTTCCGCACCGCGCGCCAGGGCATCGAAAGCGACAGCGAGCTGCAAAAAATGCTCGACAAGTATGTCGGCGCCAATTACACCGCCGACGACGAAGACTCGGTGTTCAAGAGCATTTTTTCGATCCTCGTCATGGGCGCCATCATGATCGGCGTGCTATTTCTCACGTTTTACTTGATCCGCTGGCTCTCCGGCGGGCAGACGCCGTTCAGCTTCGGTCGCAGCCGGCACAAGCTCTATGCCGACAAAGACAACCGCACGACGTTCCAAGACGTGGCCGGCATCGATGAAGCCGTCGCGGAACTGCGTGAGGTCGTCGATTTTCTCAAGCGACCGCAAAAATACATGGCCTTGGGGGGCCGGATTCCGAAGGGCGTGCTGCTCATCGGCCCGCCGGGCACGGGCAAGACCCTACTGGCCAAGGCCGTGGCCGGTGAGGCCGACGTGCCCTTTTTCAGCCTGAGCGGCAGCGATTTCGTGGAAATGTTCGTGGGTGTGGGCGCGAGCCGTGTGCGCGACCTGTTCCGCGAGGCCGAAGCGAAGGCGCCATGCATTGTTTTTATCGACGAACTCGATGCCCTGGGCCGTAGCCGAGCCGGTAACACAATCAATCCACACGAAGAGCGCGAACAAACGCTGAATGCGCTGCTGGTCGAGATGGATGGCTTCGACACCAACCGGGGCGTGATCATCATGGCCGCCACCAACCGGCCGGAAATGCTCGACCAGGCGCTGTTGCGGCCGGGCCGCTTCGACCGTCACGTCGTGGTCGATCAGCCCGATATCAACGGCCGCGAAGCGATCCTGAAGGTACACTCTCGCAATATCAAGATGGCGACCGACGTGGACCTGCGGAAGATCGCGGCCCTTACGCCGGGCTCGGTGGGCGCCGACCTGGCGAACATCATCAACGAAGCGGCCCTGCTTGCGGCCCGCAAGGGCAAGGCCGAGGTGGGCATGGCTGACTTCAACGAGGCGGTCGAGCGCGGGGCCGTGGGGCTGGAGCGCAAAAGCCGTGTAATGAAGAGCGACGAAAAGCGTCGTGTCGCCATACACGAGGGCGGCCATGCCTTGGTGGCTTGCGCCTGTCCGAACGCGGATCCCGTACACAAGGTATCGATCATACCTCGAGGAGTGGGGGCGCTTGGATATACATTGAGCCGCCCCGAAGACGATCGGCATATCCAGACCCGTGGCCAGCTCGAGACGTTGATCAAAACGTTGTTGGGTGGCACCATGGCAGAAGAACTGACCTTCGGCGACTTCGCCACCGGGGCCGCCAGCGATTTGGAAAAAGCGAATCAAATCGCCCGGCGCATGGTGAAGATGTTCGGCATGAGCCGGCTCGGTCGCATCTTCGTGCGCGAAGGCGATGAGAATTCCTTCCTGCCATCGGTGTTCGGCGACGGCGTGCGCGATTGCAGCGAAGACACGGCCCGCGAAATCGACCTGGAAGTTCGTCAGATCATCGACAGTGCCACGCAGCAGGTGCGTGATATTCTAAAGCGCAATCGCCCGGCCTTGGAGGCGCTGGCGGCCCGCCTGGTTGACAAGGAAGTGATTGAGGGCTCGGAATTGAAAGAACTCCTGGAAAATGCAGGAATGGTGCCGGAAGCGCCGATTGTGCCGGTGGAAGCCAATGGCACCACGATCGCGCACGGGAATATTCCGCATGCGCCGGCGTCATAATAGTGCGTATGCTGCTTGCGGCTTTGCCGCAAGCAGCGGTCTCACGGAGCAATAAATGCCGCCCACGCTGGTTGGTAAACCCCCTTTGCAGCCGATTCACGAAATCTTCCACGTGGATCGGATTCTGGTCCCCGAAGCGGAAGTGCCCAAGCGCGAGCACAAAATCATCGCCGTTCTGCCGGCGTACAACGCGGAGAAGACGTTGGCCGCGACTCTGGCCGATATCCCGGTCGGTGCTGTTGATGAATTCGTGCTGGTCGACGATGGCAGCAAAGATCGCACGGTGCAGGTCGCGCGCGAGATGGGCCTGACGGTGATTGAGCACCCCGAGAATCGCGGCTACGGCGGCAACCAGAAGACGTGCTACCAATACGCCCTGGAGCGCGGGGCCGACATCATCGTGATGATCCACCCCGACTACCAGTACGATAGCCGGGTGATCCCCACGGCCGTGAGCATCATCGAATTGGGCATCTGCGACGTGGTCCTCGGCAGCCGCATTCGCTCGCGGCAGGAGGCGCTATCCTGCGGCATGCCGGTGTATAAGTATTTCGCCAACCGCGCGCTCACGCTCTTCGAGAACTTTGCGCTCGGCCAAAACCTCGGCGACTTCCACAGTGGTTTTCGCGTCTATCGGCGGGCGGTGCTCGAAACGATTCCTTTCGAGCAGAATTCCGACGACTTTGTCTTCGACACGCAACTGCTGGTTCAGGCCGTGAACTTCGGCTTCCGCCTCGGCGACATTCCCGTTCCAGTCCGTTACTTCCGCGAAGCAAGCAGCATCAATTTCCGCCGCAGTCTGAAATATGGCTTCAGCACCCTGGGCACGGTCAGCCGCTGGTGGCTGCACCGGCTAGGCTGGAAGTCGAAGCGATTTCGCGCGAAATGACATTTCAAAGCGGCAAGCCCGTCAATCGGCTTCGGTAGCGGAATGCGCAAGAATTCCGATTGAGCGAATCGGAATTCTTGCGCATTCCGCTACCTTGGATCGGCCGACCCTGAGACTGCCAAGCATCATGCTGCTAGCCGGTTCGCGTTCAGCGCGTATTCGCACATGAGTCGCGCGCCCACGGCGATGGCTGCGTCGGTGAAATCGAACTGCGGCGAGTGCAGCGGCGGGTAGGCTTCGCGGTCTGGCGGGCAGACGCCGATGAAGCTGAAGCAGCTCGGAACCGCCTTGCCGTAGAAGGCGAAATCTTCCGATGGCATGTAGGCCGTTTCCAGGCGCAGGAAGCGCTGCTCGCCCATCGCTTGCTGCGCCATTTCCATGGCGAAGTGCGTGGCCTTGGGCTCGTTGATGACCGGCGGGTAGGCCGGCACGAAACGAACCTCCGCTTGGCAACCCATGCCTTTGGCAGTGTGTACGGCCAGGTCGGTCAGGCGCTGCTGAGCTTGGAGGAAGACCGCATCGTCGTGTGCCCGAATCGTGCCGGTCATTGTTACAGCGTCGGGAATTACATTCGCTGCTTCGCCGCCGTGAATGCTGCCAACCGACACGACGGCCGGAAGCACCGGATCGATATTTCGCGCCACGATGGTCTGAATCCCCAGCACCAGCGAAGACGCCGCGACGATAGGATCAATGGCGAATTGCGGCAGGGCCGCGTGCCCGCCGAAGCCGCGGATTACGATCTCGAAATCGGAGCAACCGGCCAGCAGTGGCCCTGGCTTCGTGGCCACCACGCCCACGGGAAGATGCGGCGTGCCGTGCAGGCCAAACATGGCAGTGACCTTCCGGCCGCCAACTTTCTCTGAAAGGGCGCCGTACTCAATCATTTTCTGGGCGCCGGCGCCGATTTCTTCGGCCGGCTG
The DNA here is from genome assembly GCA_035307785.1 of Gemmataceae bacterium. Lineage (GTDB taxonomy): Bacteria > Planctomycetota > Planctomycetia > Gemmatales > Gemmataceae > DATGHS01. The sequence goes on along the minus strand of DATGHS010000063.1, from coordinate 1,974 downwards.
GAAAATCAATTTCACCGGCTTCGGCAACCGGTCGCGAATTTGCAACAGGGCCTTGGCGGTGGCAAGCAAGATGCTCGTATGGCCATCGTGGCCGCAGGCGTGCATTCGCCCGGGAACCGTGGAAGCATAGGGCAATCCCGTGGTCTCGGTGATCGGCAAGGCATCGAGATCGGCCCGCAGCCCAATGGCTGCGTCGGCCGCACCGGCATGCGGCGGCTCAATCCACGCCACCACGCCGGTTTCCGCTACACCTGCCACATGGGGAATGCCCCAAGCCTTCAACTGCCGCTGCACCACGCCGCTCGCATAGGTTTCTTCGTACCCAAGCTGCGGGTGGGCATGCAGGTCATGTCGAATTCCAACGATCTCCGGCAGTACGTCCGCGATCAGTGCATTCAGAGTGGACATAACGAACCTCCTGCACCAAGGATGGGACGAACCTCTTCTGTTCCTATTCTACGCTGAGGCTGGAGTTTCAGGAAACAGCAGTTCATGCGCGCTGCCGGCGGCTGGTTCCAGTCGGCACTCGGATTCATCATAAGATATGCGGAGAATGCTTGATCGTTTCGTTGTAGGTCAGGCGTTCCAGCCGGACGCGACGACTGAGCAGTCGAGCTGGAAAGCTTGACCTACGCTATCGACAGGAGTTTCCGCCATGATGACCGACAACATCTTCCTCAAGATTATCGAAAAGAAGATTCCGGCGCAGATCGTGTACGAAGATGATCGTTGCGTGGCTTTTCACGACCTTAAGCCGCAAGCGCCGGTGCACGTCTTGATCATTCCAAAAAAAGTGATTCCGACGCATGATGAGATTACGGAAGCGGACGAAGTTGTCGTCGGACATTTGCATGTGGTGGCGGTGAAACTGGCGCAGGAGTTCAAGCTAACGAATGGCTACCGCGTGGTCGTCAACTGCAAGGAAGATGCCGGGCAGGTGGTGCCGCATCTGCATATGCACCTGCTCGGGGGGCGAAAAATGACCTGGCCGCCCGGATAGTGCAGCCCGAACCGGGGATGGGGCGCGGCGCAGTAAGCGACCGTCGCTGGCTGGCTGCTTACTGCGCTGCGCCCCGTCCGCGGCTCGGATTCACTTCTTCGCCGCCGGCGGCAAGACATCGGGTTCCACCTGGAATCCATCAGCCAATTTGTTGAAGCCGTTGTAAAGGCCGACGACTGCGTGCAATTCACCCAGGCTTTCCTCATCGAGGCCCAATTTCAGCACGGCGGCCGTGTGCGAGTTGATGCAATAGCGGCAGCTATTCGTAATCGACACGGCCAAAGCGATGATCTCCTTGGTGAGCATGTCGAGCTTGCCCGCTTTCATGATCGCCTTGGCCCGTGTCCAGCAGATTTCCAGATGCTCGGGATTCGAAGCGAGCGCGCGCCAGAAATTCGGTACGCGGTCGATCTTTTTCGTCGCTTTGATATCGTCGAAAATCGCTTTGATTTTCGGATTTGTGGTAGATTCTTCAACCAGATTCACCGTGGGCATAAAGTCTCCTAAACAGAATGGCCGCTTGCGGCTTCGTCGGCGAAGCCGTGCGTGGCAACATGGTCACGGAGCAATTGTTCTAACTTCTCCGCCTCATCGAGATGCGACTGCCGTAGATCATTCACTTCCCACCGATCGTCAGGCTTGATGAAGAACATCGGCGCACGCGGCGGATCTTCCGGCGATAACTGATGCGGAAGAATCACGGCCGCATCGCTTGTGCGCAAGGCATATTCCGAAGCGCCGCCAATCGGAAGGCCCATGCATGCATGGTTGCGAATAGCCGTCCCGCCGCGACAAAGCGGCAGCAAGCTCGAACCTTGCCACTCTTCGGGTTTGGCAATTCCGAAGCAATCCAGAATCGTGGCCGGAATATCGACGGTTTGCGTAAGGGCGACCACTCGCCGGCCCGCTTCAGCATCATTCGGCAGGCGGATCGTCAGGGGCAAATGCACCAACTCCTCGTGCAGCCACGGCCG
>DATGHS010000062.1:0-38319 GCA_035307785.1 Gemmataceae bacterium | reverse complement strand
ACAACTCTTACCCAAGAAGTCAATCTAGCTGCGGCCGACCATGACCGGTACTATGCATTCGCGGCGGTCCTGGACATTCTTCGCGTCAAGGAAATTGCGACGGGAAGAATCATTTCCGAGGCAGTTTCTCGGACCGACAATCTCGGTTATTTCGTGACGGACCAATACGGTAGCTGGACCCCTGCACCGCAACGGGTTGGTATCCCGCGCTGACGCGATTGGCACGGAACGGGGCGCCAATGAGTCCAGAAAACTCTTGGCGCCCTGATTCCGGCGTGAATTCGGCCTAGGGTCCTGCTTTTTGTGGTTCAACGTCTGCCAAGCATTCCGCGCGAGCTAACTGATTCGTCATCCGTGAGCATATATAGCATTCAAGACAGCTTTATGGGCTCATCGCTTGGTCCGAATCTGCCGCCATTGAGACTCTAGACTTCGAAAAGTCAGGCTGTGGCACCGGCCAAATCTCAATAATACGATGTCTGGCTGGTAGAGCTTGTGCTGCTAGTGTAGCTGCCGGAACTCTGCGTCCAAATCTGGCTCGAAGTCCCCGAGCTGGAGGTACTGGTCGAACTGTCGCTCGTTTGCGACGAACCGCTGCTCGGTCCCATGCCCACCGGGTCGGTCGTTAAGAGGCTCAGCAACTGAAAGTCTAAGGGCGAGGTATTGGCACTTGAACGCTGGAAGACGACCCTGTAACTTCCCACCCCGAGCCAAAGGTCGACGCTGTGACTGTCGCCGGCGCCTGAAGAAAGTGTCGTGACGACATTGCCGTTCGCATCGTAAATGGTCATGCTGACGCCGTCCGACGTCCCGGCCGTTCCTCCGACCGACAACGCGAAGTGCATGAAGCCGCCTTCGTTCAAGGTGAGCGTCGAAGTCGAGCTCGAAACCGCTGTGCCGAATGTTCCGGTAGCTGCAATCGGTACGTCAATGCCGTTGGTTGGAAAAGACACGGCCATCCTGTAATCGCCCGGACTACCGGTGTTGGAGTCCACGCGAATATAGTAGGTCTCGCCCGGCACAGTGTTGTTCAGTTGCAATACCGTCGAGTAGCTGTCTTCGGTCAGGACCGATGCGTTGAGTTGCTGGCCATTCGAATTGAAAATCTCAACTTTGGGCGAGAGGACCGCTCGGTTGACACCCCAAGCGGAAACCAGCATCGATTCGGTATTCGTGCCGCTGGCATAGGCCGGCGCTTTAATTGCGTACCAATCATAGTCATTGCTGGCGACCAATTCTGCCTGAATTTGGGCGTCGATCTGGGGGCCGGCGGTGGACTGGCTTCCGGCCAGATGCGTGGCCTGCGCTTGTGAGCCGTTGAGGTTGGCGGGGTCGGTGGTATCGGGTGGCTCGAAAACATTGACCACGCCCGCCAAAAAGCCGGTCACAGCGGAAAGTGTGTCGTCCGCCACGCGCATTTGATAGGTGCCGACGCCGAACACGTCGGAGCGGGCGGAACTCACTTTCACATAGTAGGTCTGCAATAAGGACAACGGCGGAAGCGTCAGAACCAGGTTGCCGTTAAGCGGGTCGGTCGATTGAGAGGAGGCGATTACATTGCCGGCAGCGCTGTACACCGTGACCTTGGCAGTCAGCAGGCTCACGCCACTGGTGCGGAAGGAAAGCGTGAGCGGAAGTACGGCCAGCCCGGTGTTGAATTTGAACCATTCAACTTCATTGTTGTTGGAGATATCACCCTGGATCGTTTGTCCCACCGGCAAAGTGGCGGCGGTTGCCATGGCGTTGTTGGGAATCGTAGCGCCGGCATATTGGTCCAAGTGGCGCGGGCCGCCGTAAAGGCCTTGTAGCGCGGCGATATCTTCGGACGACAGCCCGGTATAGGTCTTGTAGTATTGGTACTCGACCGAACTCGTGTCATTGCTATCGGCAAAACCAAACGTGTGGCCAGCCTCGTGCAGCATAACGCTGAACAGATCGAATGCCCCCGTTGCACCGCTCGGGCTAAAAGCATAATTGGAGTTCAGGATCGTGCTTCCGGACCATGCACTGTACCTATCGTACGGGGACGTCTCAGCTAATTGCCCGGTGCTATACGGGGTCGCCCCGATTCGGATGTCGCCAAAGCGCGGGTCGCCCTGAATCGCGCCGCCCGCCGTGAAGGACGCGCCGGAATCGGAAACCACGCCGATGTTGATATTGGAGTTCACTGCCCAGGTCTGAAAGGCCTTCAGAATCTGGAGCTCCCAGGCCGACGCATTGCTGCCCATCATGGCGAACAAGGAGCTGGCGCTGCTATCGACAGCAGTGCCGTTGGGAGCAAAGCTGAGCGTCAGGTGCGAAGGATCGGGCCAGGGGTTACCCCACGTGGCCGGAACACAGCGATCTTCCAACGGTTCGAGGAAAAGACGGAACTTGGGGGTCATGACGGGAACCCTGCCGGTGGTCCGCAGGCGTGGCGGGAGTTTGGAAGGAGCGATCCATCACACAGTATTCTTCTGTTCAGCCTTGGGGATGAAAATTGGGCGTTCCAGGCTCTTCTAGCAACGTCGTTAAAAAGTAGAACAAAAACTACAAGCGTCAACCGCCAAAAAAAGTCACAAAATCATCAAAATCCTGACTTTGGCAGCTGAGAATCAATGCGAGCCGGCTTGGTTCTTGTTCGCCGCCGCATTGAGTTCTCGTACGAGTTTAAGCAGCCGTTGGAATTCGGGATGTTCCCGTAGAGGTTTCATGTCCAGATCCGCCTCGATCAGGCGCAGGTCGGTGAAACCGGCCTGAAGCGCTTCGGCGAGCAGCATCAGCGCTTCGTCTACGGCCTTGGGTTCATACCGGGACAGTTGTGCGAAAAGGCTGGCTTGCTGGTAGAGCCCGAACGGCGAACGATCCCGGCGATAGAGTTCACCAGCGTCCCGGCGAGCCTCCTTGACGTTTCCAAGCCGCGCGTGGCAGACGCCGCGTCCGCCCAAAGCTCGAATCCAATCCGGGTAGTATTCCATCATGGTGTCCAAAACAGCGATGGCCTCCTTGGTTCGATTGAGCTTCTCGGCCAGAACGTATTGTTTGTTTTGTAATCCATCGCGCGACCGGGGATTCAGTTTAAGCGCCTCGTTCAAGTCAGCAAGAGCACCGTTCGGGTTGCTGTCCAATTGGGCGAGACCCCGATCAATCCAGGCTTCCTCCTCCCGAGGTGCGTGTCGCATTCCTTCGGCAAGATCCCGGTCGGCCCCTTTGCTATCCCCGGCGTCGCACCGAATGCGCGAGCGCACCAGGTATACGCGCGCGGGAGAACCGCCCAATTCGAGCGCGCGAGCAAAGTCGGCTTCGGCGCCGGCCAGGTCGTTTAACTTGCCTCGATAGATGCCCCGATTTACCAGGAAGCCAGCCTGTTCTGGCTTCAATTCGATTGCCCGATCCAAATCAGCAACCGCGCGGGCAAACTCATCGACTCGGCCAAATGCCAAGCCCCGGCAGTAATATCCCCATGGCGATTCCGGGTGCAGGGCGATGCAAACCGAAAAGCTCGCGGCACTCTCGTTCATGCGTCCGAGCATGAAATAGCAATGCCCGGCATTAAACCAGGCGCGGTGGTATTGCGGATTGCGCTGGGTGATCCGTTCCAGGGGAATCAGGGCTTGGGCGAAATCATGGGCCGCGATGCGTTCCGATGCTTCTTGCATAAGATCGAGGTCAGCCACCGGATTGGAGCCCCGAGAGCGGTTTCGCTCTTGATCGGCTTCATCCTTCCGGCCCAGCTGTTCCAGAAGCTCGGCCCGCTGTCTCCATAATGTGGCCGGCGCGCGCTCGCCCAGAGTTTGCTCCGCTTTCTGATTCAGGTCCAGCGAAACCTGGTAGGCTTTGTCCGCCTGCTCTCGTTGCGATAACAGCAGTAGCGACTCGCCGAGCTCGGCGGTGAATTGCTGCCGCTCGGCGTCCGACAGCCGCCGAAGGGCCGGCCGGTTCGACCAGTCAGCTTCAGCCAGAACATGGTAACGGTCGAGAACGGCGCGGGCTTCGTCTTTACCCTTCTGCCGTTCGCCAGGATGATCTTGCCCAAAAACCAAGTGGAATTCTGCAGCCCGGAGTTCCTCGCGCGATTGCAACATGGTGGTAATGGCTTCCGCATGCACGATTTGCTGGCGTCGGATGGCGAGCGCGGTTAACGGCAACAGAAGAAACACACCCACGGCCAGAGCAACCGCGCCTCCCACCGCCAGGCGCGAATGGCGGCGCCTCCACTTACGTAACCGCTCACTCCATGACGGCTCGCGCGTATGTGGCAGCGGCTGGTTGGCCAGATGAGCATCGAAGTCCTCTTGTAGCTGGCGGGCCGATTGGTAGCGCCGTTTTTGATCAGGGTCGAGTAAGCGGCGAACGATGGCATCGACTGCCGGTGTGATTTCCGGATTCAACCGGCGCGGCGGCGGTGGCGGCAGTTTTCGCTCGGCGAGCATCTCCTGGATCACGTCGGTCAAGGGTCTCGGCTTCATGGAATAAGGGTGTTGACCCGTGAGAAGTTCAAAGAGGACGATACCGAGGGCATAGAGATCACTGCCGACATCCGCCTTGGGTTCGCCCTGGCAAAAACTCTCGAGCTGCTCGGGCGGCATATATAAAGGCGTGCCCCCGGCGCGAACTCGCCCGGTGGTGGAGGCGGCTACGTTGAAATCTAGCAGCATCGGCTGGCCGTCATCGGCCAGCAAAATGTTTGCGGGCTTCAAATCGCGGTGAACGATGCCGCGCGCGTGGGCGTGGGCGAGGCCCGCGGCCAATCGCGATGCAATCCACACGACCGCATCGACGTAGTTCAGCTTCTCGAACTGGTCATGAACTTCCGGTCGGCCCGCGATATCGGCGACATTTTGGGGCAACTCGGACGTCGCCGGATCGCTCAGCAGCTCGACAAGTTCCTGGCCGGTTTTGGGCAGCGCGAGCGATCGTTTCATCCGGCGCAGTAAGCGGTCGAGCGTTACGGCGCCGAAATAGGGCATGCATACGGCGTGGTAGGCCCTGTCTTGGTGGGCCGAGTAGATCGGGACGATGTTCGTGTGTTGCAACCGCGCCAGTTTTTGCGATTCGCCGTGCGGAGCAGCCGAGAGTTTCAAGACAACGAGACGGTCCGCCAGCGAGATTTGCCGGGCGAGGAACACTCGTGCGAAAGCTCCCCGGCCAATTTCCGCGAGCAATTGGAAGCCGAGGAATCGGCCGCCGGCTTCCGGAAAGAAACTCTGGGCCGGTACCACGCGCTCCACCTCGAGCTGTATGGTGGCTGGGTCGGCAATCGATATATCAGGGGCCATACTCGGCGCTTCGCGCGCGACCTCATGGTCCCTATCGCGAATCGCGCTCGACTTCCGCCCGTTCGTCTCGGTGTCTGCGGGCCGAGGCCAATCGGAGGTATCAATCTGATAGCGCTGTTGATACTCTTCGGGGTGAGAGTCATCACCGGCCAAGCAACGCTGCCGGTACTCTTCGAACGCGATTTCGGCGCAGAGAGCGGGTTCCGCAAACAGCTCCGGAAACGATTGGCGGTAATCTTCAATGCGATGCCGTTGCCCTTGGCGCCAGCTCCACTCGAGATCAACGCGAATTAACTCCGGCAATAGTCGCGCGCGCAAGGGATCTCCGGCCGGCGGAAGAAAATCCGCGGGGCTTGGCGCCGAACCGTTCAAGTAAGCCGATTCGAAAGCGGCAATGTATTCGTCGAATTCATCGATTACCGGCATCCTCCGGGTTTTCATTCGCCTTTTCCTCCGCTTCGCGCATGGATTGCAACAGGCGTTGGCGACACTCCTGAAGGAGTCGTTCGACCGAACGCCGAGATCGGCCAATCAATTCCGCAATCGACGCTACCTCGTGGCCTTGTAAGCGAAGCTCGGCCACGCGCCGATGATCGCTGGGCAGTCGCTCGATCTGGTCGCGAACGATCAAATCCAGCGTCGCATCCGGATCGGTCCAAAGCGCCGTCAGCCATTCGGCATTGGCAGACTGAGTGCGGCGCGCGTCGCGCTTGGCGGCGCAATGGCGAACATATTGCACGCGGAGTTTGTTGATGCAGATGACCATCAACAGATTCCACAACTCGTCTTCCTGGGAAAGCTCGTACATTCCCTGCCGCGCGTGACGGAAGAAACTGCGAAACACCGACTGAATAACATCTTCGGGATCGAGCCGGCTGGCCAGCACGGCCGGCCACCGTTTGCGGGCAAAGGCGCCCAAACGCGGCGCATACCGCCGAAACAATTCTTCCGCGGCGAGCTCTTCGCCGGACTGGATTTCTTGTAGCAGCCGCGCATCGGAGGCGCGGTCTGGTTCACGGGCTCCGACATCCCGCGCATTCATGTAGCGGTGCTCCCGCCAATAGGAGATTAAAATTGCAACCCGTGATCCGCCAATAATGCGGCGGTTATGACAAATATAGAACAGCGAAAAGGATCTGCTCAAGAATGTTGCAGTTGTCGACCGGCCGTCTGCTCTCGTTGCTCCCGCGGGATGGGCTCGGCGGGTGTGTTGTACAGCCAGCGCGTCGGGAATTGCCGTGCGCCGATTTATTTGGACGCCCCAAACATTCGGTCGCCTCGTTAGGACAACGCCAAGGACTACGGGCAGTCGAAGAAGATGCTCGTGGCCTCGGCGGCAGCCTGCCGAGGTGACTGGTGTCGTGGGCAAATATCTTGATGTACAGGCGGCCCCGGAAGCTGGCAACTACACGGATTTAGCCATGCAGGTAAGCCGAACAATCGCAAACAACTGGCGCTCCCGAATCCCCTCGGGGATGCTAGAATGACGACGCGATTGCCCGTTGCGCTCGCGCAATGTATGGTGCAAACGCGTTACCCGGTAGTGTAACGGTAGCACAAGAGATTTTGGCTCTCTTTGTCCTGGTTCGAATCCAGGCCGGGTAGCTTGGTGTGTTGAACGACTCAGCTTCTTGTTTTTCCCCTTCAGGGCTGGACGACGAATCCGCCACCGTACTGAACCCCTCACACTGCGGCACCGGCGTCTCATCCGCCGATGTGTTTCGGCCCCGGACCGCGCTGCTCGAAATAATGGCGGACCTGGACTTGCGGTATTCGCAAGAATTCCGATCTCGCCAAGTCGGAATTCTTCGGAATTCTGATACCTGTACACAAATTCATTTCAGCTACCGTCCGTCCGGTATGCGCCTCAGCGCTCGCTCGGCTTCCAGGGTAAGCGTGGAGCCGGGTCGGCCTTTGGCAAGCGCTCCGACCAGTGCTCGTGCTTCCGGCGTGCCAATGCGTTCCAAGATCTCCAGCGCGCGCAATGGGCGGAGGGAAACGAGTTCCGGACCGGAGCGATATGTTTGTTCGAGCACCTTTTCCGCGCGGTTGCGGAATTCGGCGGATACATTTCCCGACAGCGCCTGCTTGAGCGGTTCGCGAACGGCCGGCCCAAGCGCGGCCAGGTCGCGTGTGGCCTTGTCGCGAATCTTGAATTGCGGGTGGTCGAGGCTGGCGATCAGCCGCTGAATCTCTTGCGCATCGATCTTCTCGGCCGGCACGGGCGGGACTTTTTCACGAATGAGGCTGATGGTGGCGCCGGGATTCGACAGCAGCGTGCGAATGGCCGCAGTCACCTTTTTGCCGTCTTCGCGTTGCAAGTCCTCCCAGGCTGCGGCCAGCATTTCGGCCTTGGCGGCTGGCCCGGCCGGGCTTCGACCCAGGTCCCACAAGACAATGGTGGTGTCGGAACCGCCGGTCGCCAGCATTCGGCCATCCGGCGCGAAGGCCAGCGCGGTTATTAAACCGGCGTGCCCCTCGAATTCATGTCGCAAAAAGCCCGATGCTAATTCCCAGACCACAACCTTGCCCATTGAGGAATCGGCATTTATCACCCCGAGCGCCAACAAGCGGCCATCGGGCGAGATTGCCATCGGGCCGGTGAAATTGCCGTTTGCCAATGCGAGCGAATAGCGCTCCTTTTTGGCCGCGACATCCCACAACACAACGCGCTGGTTGAAGCCCGCGACTGCTAGCGTTTGGTTGTCGGGCAAAAAGGCAAGAAAGCGAGCGTCGATGGGCGGCGTCATTTGCACCAGATCCTTTCCCGTGCTCGGATCCCAAACATAGAGTTCGCTGCGCGGACCGCCGCCCGCGGCGCCGATATTGCGGCTGCCGAACGCGATGTGCCGTCCATTGGGAGAAAAAGCCACTGCAGCTTGATCGCGCAGGCCTCGGCCGGCAGCATCGAGGGCCGGCATCGGCGCAATTTGACCAGTCGCCACGTCCCAAATCGCCAGCGGCCTGCCCTGGCCGATCATGCGGCTGGCGGCCGCGAGTCTTTTGCCGTCAGGGGAAAAGACCAGCGATGGAACATCGCTTTGCAGCACGTCGAAGGCACATTCTTCGCGCCCAGCTAGGACGTCGAAGTAGCGCACGTTACCGCGAAAATTGGTCGAAAACGCCAAGTGGCTGGCGTCGGGTGAAAAGACGATGGCCGTCCCGCGGTTGTTCCGCACACCTCGCGGCATGTTCTCGTCTTCCGGAAGCTCAACCGGCGGCCCCTGCTCCTGACCGGTTGCTGGGTTCCAGCGGCGAATCTGTCCATCGGTCGAGGCGGAGAACAAGGTCTTCCCATCGGGCGTGAAGGCGAGCGCGGCCAACGAATAGGTGTGCCCGCCGAGCGGCGTCAGCGCTTTTCCCGAAGGCACGTCGAAGATGTGAGTTGCCATCCCGTCGGCGGACCAGGCGCGAAATCCGGCCGGGGTAAACACGATCCCCTGCACCGCCCCGCCGGGCGACTGGCACACTCCGGTGCGCTTCCCGGTCGCCAGTTCCCAGGTATGAACATGCTTGCCGGCGCTGGCGGCAACCGTTTTGCCATCGGCGGAAAATGCAACGTTCGGCCCCAGACCGATCAAGCCCGCCAGCCGCCGCACCTCGCCGCCAGTGGCTGCATCCCAAAAGCAGAGTGACGCACCGCCGGTGCCGGTCACGATGTACTTGCCATCCGGCGAAAACGTGGCGTATTGAATGTTGAACTGGTCGGTCTTGATCTGGAATTTTTCCTTGCCGGTAGCCACGTCCCAGACTTGCATGGTGCGGCTTTTTTCCAGCTCGTCCTGGCGATTATTGGCCGCGCCGGTGAACATGATCCGCCCGCTGGTGACCAGCAGATTGCCGTCCGGCGAGAGCGTCGCCCGGATCTGTTCATTCTGAAGCGGCGTCACGCTTTGGACGACATTTCCGGTTGCCAACTCGATAATCGGGATCGAGACCTTTTCTTGGCGCCGGCCGAATTCGGTGCCGAATGCCGCGAGCTTGCCGTCTTGCGACAGCGAAACAACCGCGCGCCGCAGGCCCATCTCCACTTGGTCTTTCTTGAGCTGAAACGTGCGCTCCAGGGCGCCGGTTGCCACATTCCAAACCGTGTACGAGCCCATATTCGAGACGAGCAGCCGCGTTCCATCAGGGGTTAGTCGCATCCACTCGACCGGCATCGGATTGTTCTTGATGCCAAACTGGCGGACCTCTTTGCCGGTGCCGGCATCGAGAACCGAGATAGTGGAGCGCTGGCTCATGGCAATGAGCCAGCGGCCATCGGGTGTTAACGCATTCACGCCGAATTCGCCTTTGCGGAAGCGGCTCGAACCAATCCGCAAAACCGCATCGGCCGGCAACGAGTCGTCGGCCGATTTGTCATCCGCCGGCGACTGGGCCGGCAGAGAACTCGTGAGAACTGCGGTGAAAACGGCAAGCAGGACCAGACAGCGCGACATGGTGCACCTCAACGAAGCTGGCCGTGGCAGAGCAAGATTCCCATTAGACTGCCGATCTATCGCTTGTACCAGACGGAAGAGGCTGGTGCAACGAAAAAGTGGCAGGAAAAGGCGCGCTCATCTTTGACAACGGACAAAAGGAAATGCGGCATGGTGGCGATGGGTAGCCGCGGGTGCGGCTACCCAGGGGAAATTTTCCCTTCGCCAGCCATCTGGAGACTGGGTGAATCCGAGATTAGCGACTCGAGCCCTGTGCAATCGGTGGAATCTGCGGCAAGCCCGGCGCGCCGGCGTTGGCCGGCGGTTGCTGGCTGGCCGGCAACTGGTTGGTTGGCGCTAAGGGGCCCGGCACCCGAACCGGCGGTTGCTTCGGGCGAAACGGGTTCAGGGCCGCCAACCGGTCCCCGATGCGGGCCAGCAGCGGCTTCGGTTGCTGCTGTTGTGGCGGCGGCTTCATTGCCGGCACCGGAGCGGCCAGGTTCTTGGTCGTATCAATCGGTACGAACTGCATGTTCGTGCTGCCGGAGGTCGGCAACTGTGCATGCATTGCCGACGTCAGTGCAAATAAGCCAACCGTGGCCAGGGCGAAAATCTTTCCGTGTTTCATGGTTTTCCTCAAGTCGTTGGCCCGTCCGGCCGAAAGGCGCCATCCGTGGTCCTTTCGGCAGGAAGAGCCCATACCGCGGCGCGCCACTCAATACCTTCGCGAGCAAACCGTGTCAACGGTTTTTTCCAAAATCGTGGCAAATCTAACCGCTCCGCTGTGAAGACTGCGCCTCGCGGCTAACCGTTGCCTCGTAGTTCGCGTATAACTACGGCCAACGGCAGTAATACGCTGGAAATACAAATGAGGACAACACGATGAGCCGCCCAATGCAACGTCGCGATTTTCTGAAGCTCGGCACCGGCCTGACCTTGGCCGCCATGTCTCCGCTCGCCGCACAGACCGCCGAGCCGCCGGCCAAGAAACGCGCCATCAAGAAAGCCATGATGTACGGGACCATTGGCATCAAGGGAACTGTCCTGGAGCAATTCCAGGCGCTGAAGGCGGCCGGATTCGACGGCGTCGAGCCCAACAGCCATATGAATCAGGAAGACGTGCTCAAGGCGTTCGAGCAAACCGGTCTGAAGCCGGCGAGCGTTTGCTGCAGCACCCACTGGAGTTCGCCACTATCGCATCCCGATGAAAAGGTTCGCCGCCGGGGCCGCGAGGGCGTGGAGTTGGCCCTGCGGGATGCCAAGCGCTACGGGGCCACGTCGGTGTTGGTAGTGCCGGGCGTGGTGAACAAGGACGTTTCCTACGATCAGTGCTTCGAGCGCTCGGTCGAGCAAATCAAGTTGCTGGCGCCCATCGCTCAAGACCTGGGCGTGAAGATCGCGATTGAGAATGTCTGGAACGACTTCATCACTAAGCCGGAGCAAGCCATTGCATTCCTGAACGCCATCGACAGCCCCGCCGTCGGCTGGCACTTCGACATCGGCAATATCATCCGCTACGGCGCGCCGGAAGAGTGGATTCCGATTCTCGGCAAGCGCATTCTGAAACTGCACATCAAGGAGTACAGCAACCAGAAGCGCTTCAACGTGAAGTTTTTCGAGGGCGACAACAAGTGGCCGGCAATCATGAAGGCGCTCGATGACATCGGCTACGCTGGTTGGGGCATATCCGAGCAGCCCGGCGGCCAGTCGGCCGATGCGGCCGCGCTGAAGGATCTGTCCGAGCGTATGGACAAGATTTTTGCTTCGTGACGGGACGTGGGTGAAGCGGGACAGCGCACGGCCTTCTCGCTATCGTAACGCGAGGAGGAGAGTCTGTGCTGACCGGGCCCAATGTCATTCTCGGCCTGAAAGTGGCGGTGGGAAGTGTGACGGTGCTGCTGGCCGCGGCGCTGTTCATGTTGGCGCGCGGCAACTACCGCTGGCACGGCCGGATCAACACCGTATTCTTCGCACTGACGCTGATCGCGGTCCTGGGTCTCGAATTCCTGATTCGCTTTGTCGATCCAAGGCTGTTCGATTACTTCGATGAATCCGCCCAGCGGATGATGCGGATTCACCTGAGCTTCTCAATTCCATCCACGGTGCTTCTGCCGATTATGCTGCTGAGCGGTTGGTCGCACCGCCGGCGCTTGCATATTGCGGTGGGCTGCGTGTTCCTGCTGTGCTGGGCGGGGACGTTTGTTACAGGGATCTTTTTCCTGCACTAGTCGGAAGCGTAAGCGAGGGATTCTGCCATTCCTCGCTGACGCTTCGGGTTAGTGCAGCGTGAGCGTAAGCGAGGGCGAATCCTCGGTGACGCTTCGGGCTTGTATACCCGCACTATTGTGAATTTAGAGGAAGAAGCTCTTGAAGGATCAAGCCCCCAGTCCGCCGCCGGTGCCGCGCATCATTGAGGCACTACTCTTCGTGGGGGGAGCGCCGTTAACCGCGGCACGCGCCAAAGAGATTATTCGGCACTTGCCTGAAGATGAGTTCCTGGCAGCAATCGATTCCTTGAATCGCGACTATCGCCGGCAAGCGCGGCCCTATTTGATTTACGCCTCGGAAGAAGGCTTCGTGCTGCGGCTCAAGCCGCAATTTCGAACCGTGCGTGAGCGCTTGCTCGGTTCGCCACGCGAAGCGCGCCTGACGCCGCAATCGCTCGACGTGCTGGCGCTGATCGCGTACCGCCAGCCCATCAGCAAGGTGGAGCTGGACAGCCAGCGCGGCACGGATTCGCGCGGTTCGTTGCAGCAGTTGGTGCGCTTGGGTCTGGTGGCGGTGGAGTCGCCGGAAGGCAACCCGAAAGAAGCGCGCTACAAGACGACCGCTCGGTTCCTGGAACTATTTGGCCTGCGCAGCCTCGACGATTTGCCACAGACAGGTGATTTGCAACGGTTGTAGGCAAAAAGAAAACCACGGATAACACGGATAGCACGGATAAGAAATCGAGGATTTTCTTATCCGTGCTATCCATGTTATCCGAGGTTGTTTCGCTTTCTCAAACCGGCGGGGCTACCGAGCCGCGCAAGAAGTTGCTCTCCGCCGTCGCGGTATAGCGAACTTCCAGTTCCGGCGTTTCGATGCGTTCGCCGCGCTTGAAATGGCTCGTCATCAAGTAATCGAGCGCGCCGGAGGTCAACAACGTGCGCTCGACCGGATACGGCGAGCGGCCGTTGTTCAATAGTTTTTCGATATTCAGCACCAAGCCGTCGAAATACCGGGCGCCGGGCGGCGGCGGCAGGTGGAACATGCACGACGCGGGCCGGCTCTCGCCGCGCACCTTGGCCGCGAACACGAAATCCTGAATGTGGCCATTGAGCAACAAGACGGTTCCGCGGGTACCGTCGCGGTACTCGATCAGGAAGGCGGTGGCCGGCGCGGCCGGCTGGCCTTGCACCGAAAAGGCCCCCACATTTTGCCGAATGTCGCCGGGGCAAACCGTTTCACTGCGGCTAAGCGCTGCGTCGAGCAAGTCCCAACTCCACGCGCCGGAATCGCCGGCCTTCCACACGTTTTTTCCAGTGACGCACGTGACAGCTCGAATGCCGGTCTCGCCACCTTTGCGCCGCTCCAGCATGCACTGAAGCGCTTCCAGTGCGTGAAATCCGTAAACCTCAATCGGACCATAGGCAGCGACCAGCGCGTCTTCAACCGGTGCGTTCAGTGGCAATTCCAATTCCGGCCGCCGCCAGGTGACCGGCAGGCTCGAACCGGCCATGAATGGGAATTTCAGCTCGCGCGACCAGTCGACCATCTGCTTCGCTTTCTTCCAGTCGTACGACAGGTGCTTGTCGCAAAACACCGGAACGCTTCGACCCGCTTTGCGGAACGCTTCCACAATTTGCTGGAACATCTCCCAGCGCGGGTAGAGAATCTGGCCCTTTTCATTTCGCGGGTAATTGCCGTGTTCGGCGATCAACAGCACGCCTTCGACGGCCAGCTTGTCGCCGTCGAGGAGCGCTTCGGAAATCGACTTGGCGCGCTGAAAGTTGAATTCGCGGGCCAGGTCGGAGGTGAGATCGTTCTCCGGCGTCTGTTCCGTGTAAACGCTGTGAACATATTGATGCGGCGTATGAAAACCGCAATCGGTCGCATAGCCGTGCAGGAAACGGCCTGCAATGTGGAACGAGTGCGATAGCGGCCGGTACACTGTGGTGGCCACGGCGATTGGCTTGCGGCCATCGAGCGACGGTTTCGCCGGCCGGCTGCGAAAACTCGTATGCGGGTCCGCAGGTTCCGCGGCCGGTAACTTGGCCTGCGTGGCCACGGCTAACGCCGCCGCGCTGGCCAGGAACTTCCGGCGGGAACAACGCAAATCGCGATCAGTCATGGATGCGCTAACTCAAAAAAAAGCCGTGTTCAGGAGGGATACTTCCAATTTAACCCCGATCTGCCATTCAGGCAACGGAAGGCAAGCGAAATTCACAACAAGTGCCTGCATCGCCGCCATGGTGTACGCTCCGGCAGCTGACTTCTGGTCCCATTTCCACCAGCCCGAAGCGTCCCTATTATCCATTTTTTCCAGGTTCCCGCGCAAGCGTCGCGGTTTTTCACGTATAATATGAGCCAGCTAAAAGACCTGCGCCGGCATGAATTCTGATTCGCTCAAACGCCAGCCGCTTTGCGGCGTTATACTAATACACAGAACCCACGAAACTGCAAATTGGCTTGAACGTCGAATGGGAGATTGAAACATGCGCAAGCTTTGCATTGCTTTGTTGGCGGGAATCGGCGTCTTCGCCGCCTGGAGCATGGCTCCAACCGAGGCGAAGGCTCAAATGCCGGCGTCGATGATTCGGCTGCCGCACAACATGGGTGTTAGCTCCGGCACGATCTCGAACAACCCATACCACTATAACTACATTCGCCCGCTTACCATGGGCGGTGTCTCGGCCGGCCCGGCCAGCTATTCGTACTTCAATTCACCCACGTTCGCGAGCGGCTTCCTGCTGACGCGGATGACGGTGTCGTGGGCGTATTCGCCATTCTTCGGGCCGATGTGGTGGTACACCACGCCAGCGATGATCGGCTGGAACTGGACTCCCACCACGGGTTACCACACGTTGTACATTCCGGGCACGACGCAGATTGTTTCGCCCTACCTGGCTGGCTATTTGCCCGACGGATATATTCTGCCCTGATGAAGTGAAGTGATGAAATGCCAAGGCCGCGTTGGTTCCCACCAGCGCGGCCTTGGCATTTAGAGCCCGCTGCGCAAGCAAGGGTCTCAGTTTGCAACTTGCTCCTGCGGCACCGGCTTGGCCGCATTGACATTCAGCCAGAAGACAATCGCCAGCAGATAGACCGCGGCATAAATGGCGAAGTTGAGATTCCAGCCGGCCCGGGCCGCTGCGCTTTTAAGTTGCGGAGACAATTCGGCCACTTTAACTCCATGGGCGAGCGCTTCCCTTTCGATGAACAGCTTGACGATCCACGGAGAAAGTGCGGTTGTCGTGGCACCGCCTAAATTACCGATCATGTTCATGCAACCGGAAACAATCGCGGAGTATCGCTTTCCCACATCTTGGCACGCAGCCCACGTGGGTGCCATTGTGACGTCATTGAAAAAACCGGAGAGAGCAATTACCAGCGCAAAGAGCCAGACGAAGCCGTGCACCGACGGAATGAAAATGCAAGCCAGCATGCAAACTGCTGCAAGCCCATGTCCGCCGATGCCGTAAACCCGCCGCCCCCATTTTCTGTCCCCAGTGCGGCGAATCCACCGATCAGTCAACCAACCGCCGATAAAACAACCGGCCAACCCCATGAGCAATGGACCACCTTTATAAATCGCCCCGAATTCATCGCCTTTCATTCCGTATTGCTCATCCAGGAATGCCGGCAGGTAATTCATGCTGAAGTACCAGCTGTAATTGCCGCACACGTACATCAGGCACAACGCCCATACACTGCGATTTGAAAATAGCAAGCGCCATGGTATACCACCATGGATTTCGGCCGTGCCTCGATCGGAATGGATGAGATCGCGCTCGGCTTCGTTGACCCTGGAATGTTCATCAGGCGTGTTCCGGAACCAGTACGCGAATGCCACTGCCCAGGTTACACCAATCGATCCGAAGAGCAGAAAGACCGCGCGCCAGTGAATATGCATCTTGCCGATCAGTAGGATGACGATGAGTGGCGTTAAACCTCCCATCAAGCGTGCCGACATCCATACCATGCCGGCCGCGCGCCCGCGCTCGCGGAGGGGAAACCAATTGTACAGCGAGCGAGCAATATTCGGAAACGCCCCTGCTTCGCCAATACCGAATAGGAATCGCACCGTTACCAATCCCCAGAACCCATAAAGGGTGAATTCCGGAATCGGGTAACCGAAGGTCACGATGCCAGTCACGGTTCCCACCATGCCGGTAAGTGCAATGAAGAACGACCACCACAAGACAATGCGAATTAATGTCTTTCGCGGTCCAAAGCGGTCGCCCAACCAACCGGTGGGGACTTCAAAGAGTGCATAGGCGAGCTGAAATGCGGAAAGGGGAAGCCAAAGATCTTCCACGCGTTCCAAATTCAACGAAGTTCGCACCGAGTCCTGCACATTCGGAAAGCACGCGCGATCCAGATACGTGATCATCGCCAGCGCGCAGACGAAAGCCAGCACGCCGAGCCGCACGCGCGTGGGCCGGACCATAGTGGGAGAGGAAACTTCAGCCATCGACGACTTGCTCGCAGGTGGGAAATCGAAAGCGTGTAAGGTGCTTCTTGCGAAATTGCACGGCGAAATTCAAGAGGCGCGAAGAAAGTCCCGGCCCGACCAGCGTTGGTGGCAGACCGGGCGCGTATTCGAGAAGGAGATGAAAAAAGCCGCGCACACAGTGAGCGGCCAATTGGCACCGCTTACTGCGTGCGCGGTTCTGAAAACCATACCAATATCACTTCGCCGCAAGGTCGAAGCGGTCGAGATTCATGACCTTGTTCCACGCATGCACGAAGTCACGGAGGAATTTCTCCTGCGAATCGCTGCAGGCGTAGACTTCCGCGAGAGCCCGGAGCACCGAGTTCGAGCCGAAGGTCAGGTCCACGTCGCTCGCGGTCCACTTGACCTTGCCGGTCTTGCGGTCGCGGCCCTCGAAGGCGTGGTCGCTGGACTTCTTCCACTCCGTATTCATGTCGAGCAGGTTCACGAAGAAGTCATTGGTCAGCGACCCGGGCCGCTCGGTGAAGACGCCGAGCTTCGATTGGCCGAAGTTGGCGCCCAGCACCCGCAGGCCGCCGAGCAGCACTGTCATTTCGGGAGCGGTCAGCTTGAGTTGGTGTGCTCGGTCGACGAGCAGTTCCGGCGCCGAACGGTCGTCTCCTTTGCGCTGGTAGTTGCGGAATCCATCGGCTGTTTGCTCCAACACGGCAAACGATTCCACATCGGTCATCTCCTGCGAGGCGTCGGTGCGGCCCGACGCGAAGGAAACCTGCACTTGCTGCCCGGCCTTCTTCGCGGCTGCCTCCACTGCGGCACAACCACCCAAAACGATTACATCGGCAAGCGAGACCTTCTTCCCGCCCTTGCTAAAGTCTTTCTGGACCTTCTCGAGAACCGGCAGGATCTTCGCCAGCTCGGCCGGCTGATTCACTTCCCAGTTCTTCTGCGGCGCCAGGCGGATACGTGCCCCGTTCGCGCCGCCGCGCCGATCGCTGCCACGGAACGAAGAGGCGGAAGCCCAGGCAGTCGTCACCAGTTGCGAAATCGAGAGCCCCGTGGCGAGAATCTTGGCCTTGAGATCGGCGATATCCTTCTCACCGATCAATTCATGATCGACCGCTGGTACCGGGTCTTGCCACAACTGCGCCGGCGGAACCAGCGGGCCCAGCAGGCGCGAGACGGGGCCCATGTCGCGGTGCGTCAGCTTGTACCATGCCTTGGCAAAAGCTTCCGCCAACTCTTTCGGGTTCTGGTGGTAGCGCTTCGAAATCGGCCCGTAAATCGGGTCGAACCGCAGGGCGAGGTCGGTCGTGAACATAATGGGCGTGTGCCGCTTCTTCGGATCGTGCGCATCCGGCACGGTGTCGCGCCCCTTGGCATCCTTGGGTACCCATTGGTACGCCCCAGCCGGGCTTTTCGTCAGCTCCCACTCGTAGCCGAACAGGTTGTCGAAGTAGCCGTTGTCCCATTTGGTTGGATTATTGGTCCAGGCGCCTTCCAGGCCGCTGGTGATCGCGTCGGCGCCTTTGCCGGTCTTGTAGCGGCTCGTCCAGCCGAAACCTTGCTCCTCGATGCCGGCCGCCTCGGGTTCGGGACCGCAATACTGAGCCGCGTTGGCAGCGCCGTGGGCTTTGCCGAAGGTGTGGCCGCCCGCAATCAGCGCGACGGTTTCCTCGTCATTCATGGCCATGCGGCCGAAGGTTTCGCGAATGTCCTTGGCGGCGGCCATAAAATCGGGTTTGCCATCCGGACCTTCCGGATTTACGTAGATCAGGCCCATCTGCACGGCGCCGAAGGGCTTTTGCAGCTGCCGGTCGCCTTCGTATCGCTTGGCGCCGAGCCATTCGATTTCCGAGCCCCAGTTGATGTCCGCCTCGGGCTCCCAGATGTCCTCGCGGCCGCCGGCAAAGCCGAAGGTCTTGAAACCCATCGACTCCAGGGCGCAGTTGCCGGCGAAGATCATTAAGTCGGCCCACGAGAGCTTGCGGCCGTACTTCTGCTTGATCGGCCAAAGCAAGCGCCGGGCCTTGTCGAGGCTCGCATTGTCGGGCCAACTGTCCAAGGGCGCAAAGCGCTGATTGCCGCCCGCAGCGCCGCCGCGGCCATCGGCAATGCGGTAGGTGCCGGCGCTGTGCCAGGCCATGCGAATGAACAGCGGGCCGTAATGGCCGTAGTCGGCCGGCCACCAGTCCTGCGAAGTGGTCATCACCTTTTCAATATCGGCCTTCAGGGCTTTGAGGTCGACCTTCTTGAATTCCTCGGCGTAGTTGAATTCGCTGCCCATCGGGTTGGACAGGGGGCCGTTTTGGTGCAGGATCTCCAGGTTCAACTGGTTCGGCCACCAGTCGCGATTCGATCGGGGCCGCGTCGGCGCATATTGGTGAACGCCGTTGGTCAACGCCGGGCTTTTCGCTTCCGTAGTCATATTTCCTCCAGGATGTCTTTTTCTCAGATGAACGCTTTGCAAGCGCGAATTAGCTTCTGGAGGATGATTTACGAGTGCGAAGAGGTGAAAACAACCCGTCCGCCGCTGGTGTCAAAGCGCCGTATTGCGAACGGATTCGCTGGGTGGGTCGGCTGGAAAATGTGGAACCGTTTGTTATCGCTTAAGTCCTCCGCGTCAGGCCAGAATTCCTGTCACCGGTCCGTGTTCCTCGACTCCGGTGAGCCGCACATCGAGGCCCTGGTATTTGACGCTGAGCCTCTTGTGGTCGATGCCCAGGCAATGCAGGATGGTGGCGTTCAGATCGTGAATGTGAACCGGATCTTTCACGATGTTGTAGCAGAACTCGTCGGTCTCACCGTAGACCAGGCCAGGCTTGATGCCGCCGCCGGCCATCCAGATCGTAAAGCAGCGCGGGTGATGGTCGCGGCCGTAGTTATCTTTCGTCAGGCCGCCCTGGCAGTAAATGGTGCGGCCAAATTCGCCGCCCCAGATCACCAGCGTGTCGTCCAAGAGGCCGCGCTGTTTCAGGTCGTTAATGAGCGCATAACACGGTTGGTCCACATCGTGGCATTGATTCGGCAGATCGCCGGCCACGTTGAAATGCTGGTCCCAGCCGCGGTGGAAGATTTGGACGAAGCGAACGTTACGCTCGACCAACCGGCGGGCCAGCAAGCAACTGGCCGCGAAAGTGCCGGGCTTGTGGACGTCGGGCCCGTACATGTCGAGCGTGGCCTTCGACTCTTGGTTCAGGTCCACGAGTTCCGGCACGCTCGTCTGCATGCGGAAGGCCATCTCATATTGGGCAATGCGCGCTTGGGTTTCGGGGTCGCCGGTTTCTTCCAGGTGCTTTTGGTTCAAGCGATTGAGCGAATCGAGCATCCGCCGGCGCGTTTGAGGATCGACTCCTTCGGGGTTGGTGAGGAACAGCACCGGGTCGCCCTGCGAGCGCAGCGCTACTCCTTGATGTTTGCTGGGCAGAAAAGCAGAGCCCCACAGGCGGTTGTAAATGGCCTGGGCTTCCTTGCGGCCGGTCCAGCTGGCGGTCATCACGACGAACGTTGGCAGATTCTTGTTCTCCGTGCCCAGGCCGTAGCTCAGCCAGGCGCCGAGGCTTGGCCGTCCCGGCATCTGCTGGCCGGTGCAGATGTACGTGACGGCGGGGTCGTGGTTAATGGCTTCCGTCCACATCGTGCGCACGAAGGTGATGTCATCGACAATCTTCGCCGTGTATGGCATGAGTTCGCTCACCCAGGCGCCGGACTTGCCGTACTGCTTGAATTTGTATTTCGACGGCGCGATCGGAAACCGCGCCTGCCCGCTGGTCATGGTCGTAAGCCGCTGGCCCTTGCGGACCGACTCGGGCAGGTCCTTGTCGAACATCTCGAGCATCTTCGGCTTGTGGTCGAACATATCCATCTGCGACGGGCCTTCGTTCATGAACAAATAAATGGCCCGCTTGGCCTTCGGCGCAAAATGCGGCAAGCCCGCGATGCCGCCGGTCAATGTGTCGGCGCTGCCCGACGTGGGAAGCAACGTGCCGAGCGCGGCCGTGCCAAGGCCGAGGGCGCCCTGGCGAAAGAAATGCCGGCGGGTGATGGCTTGGCGAAATTCGTTGAAGGGCGTCATAGATCGAACCTCCGCAATTATCGCCGCAATTCGCGTTCAACTTCCTTACGCAAATTCTGTAGGCGATTCATGCTGTTCCAATCTTCTTTCAAATCGGAAAATCTACGTCCGTGGTCACTCGTTGCTCACCCCAGCGTTGGACCGCCAGACCGCCGATAATGCAAAACCGCCAATGCCGTTGTCGCAGAAAAGCGTGGACTTCCCGGGCTGCTTCGAAAAGCGGGCTCATCGTCTTGCTTTCGCGAATATCCTTTGTTGTTCAACCAATCCACTGGTCTTGCGCGAACGATAATGGTATGCAGTTGTTGCCATCAAGCCGTCGAGCAGGCGCCAATCCTTCCCATAATCGGGAGACCGCAAAGCCTGCACCCGAATGCGCTCCAACATCTGGCCAAGTTGCTCCCAGCGTTTCACATATTCCCGCTCGCGTTCCTTTTTGGTCATGATCGTGCCTCACTCCTTATTCAGCACTTCATCCAAATTCAGAATCAGATTCGCCTCCATGGTCCATGCGGCCAATTCCGCTGGTGCGAGTTTCGCATCCGGCTTGGTTTCGCCGATGGCGATCAGCTTTTTGGCGGCTTCCGGATTCTTCGTGTAGATCGCAGAGTAATCGTGCAGCATAGCGAGCAGTTCCGTCATCTCGCCGGCATCGGGCTTTCGGCAGGTTGCGAGCCGGAACATGTGCATGATCCGAGCCTCTGCATCCGTCCCGGCTTCCCGCATGGTCCGCTCGGCGAGCGCGCGGGCACATTCCACGTATTGCGTCTCGTTCATCATGAGCAGTGCTTGCAATGGAGTGTTCGTGCGCTCGCGCCGGGCCATGCACGCTTCCCGCGAGGGAGCGTCGAATGTGGACATTTGCGGCGGCGGGGCGGTGCGCTTCCAAAACGTGTATAAACTGCGTCGATGCACTTTCTCATGCCCAGTGTCCGCGCTGAAGTTGCGGGTGTTGCTCGTAACATAGCCCACGGCTTCCCACAGCCCGGCTGGTTGCGGCGGTTTCACGCTCGGACCGCCGACTTTTTCCACGAGTAATCCGCTCGCAAACAGCGCCTGATCGCGCAACATTTCGGCATCGAGCCGATAGCGCGGTCCGTGCCAGAGGAGCCGGTTGTTGGGATCGGTCGATTCCGAAGCCCGAACTCCGAATTCGGCGCCGCGCGAGGACTGCCGGTAAGTCGCCGACAGTACAATCATGCGCATAAACTTCTTCACGTTCCAGCCGTCGTCCATGAATTGCATGGCCAGCCAATCGAGTAACTCCGGATGGCTGGGCGGCTCGCCTTGCGAGCCGAAATCTTCTTCCGTTTTGACCAATCCCGTTCCGAATAACTGTTGCCAAAAGCGATTGGCGGCCACGCGGGCCGTGAGCGGGTGGTTGCGGTCCACGAGCCATTTCGCGAAGCCAAGGCGATTCTTTGGCAAATCAGCGCTCATGGGCGGCAGGAACGCCGGTGTCTGCCGGTCAACCTGCTCGCCGCGCTTGTCGTATTCGCCGCGCTTGAGCATGAAGGCCGGTTTCGGCGTGTCGTTTTCCTTTGAAACGAGCGTGGCCGGAATGGCCGCGTCCAGCTTGTCGCGTTCCTGCTCCAGGGCACGCTGCTGCTGGTGCAAAGGATCGAACACCGCGCGGGTTTTGCTCCAGGCGTGTTCGAGAAAGTAATCGCGCAATTGCTTCTGCTGGTCGGCCGTCCGCTTGGCCGTTTCTATCTTGAGAATGTCTTGCAACGGCTTCGGCAACCCGGCCCCGCCGGTCGCTTTTTGCATTTGCAGCCAGGCCGAGACCGTGTCGAAAGCTTGCGCACCCTGCGGAGTGCGGGTCACGATGCCGGCCTTGTCCCAGTACACCGTGCCGCCGAACTGGGTTAACGCGAAGCCGGTCACGATAGTGCCAGGCTTGATGCCGACCTTGGCCGCGTCCACTTCCAGGCGGACCCATTTGCCTGCATCGGGCAGTTGGCCGACCTTGAACCGCTCGCCGCTATTATCTTTGCCCCAATCGATCTTGTTATCACCCCAGTACGCCCGGTGCCGCCAGGTGTCGCTGTGCCATTGCAGCATGATCTCTTGCGGCGGCTTGGCCGGATCGATGCGAACGTAGGCGAACAGCACGTCTCCGGCGCCAACCCGCAGGCCTGGATTGGCGTCCTGAAAGACCACCTGGCCCAAGCCATCGCTCGACCGCTTGATGGACTTGGCGCCGCTAAAAACCGGAGCGGGGGCGGAGACGAATTCCCATTTGCCATTGATGCTGCCGTCGGCCACTTCGCGCGCGCCGGACGGCAACGCATCCTCGACCCACACGAATTCGAACTTGTCAGTCTTCTCGGGCAGCTTCGGGTCCGCCGCCTCGTCGTATTTCACTTTGGCCAATTCCGCGGCGATTTTCTTTTGGACTTGCGCCAGGCGCTCCTGAGTCTTGGCCAGTTCCGCAGCCTGCTCGGCCGTGGGGACCCTGGCAATTGGTGCGTAGCGCGCTGCGTTGCCGTCGAGCGGATTGCTGTCGAGGTTATTGAAGAATGCGAACAGCCGGTAATAGTCCTTCGATGCGATCGGATCGAATTTATGATCGTGGCACCGGGCGCAGCCGATGCTCAAGCCCATGAAGACCGTGCCGGTGGTGTCGATGCGATCGACGACATTGCGAACATAGACTTCCTCGGCAATTGAGCCGCCTTCGCTGGTGGTCACATGGCAACGATTGAATCCGGAAGCCACGATCTGCTCCAGCGTGGCGTTGGGCAACAGGTCGCCCGCCAACTGCTCCACAATGAACTGATCGTAGGGCAAGTTACGATTGAAGGCGTTGATCACCCAATCGCGGTATGGCCACATTTCGCGGTAGTTGTCGAGGTGGAGGCCATGCGTATCGCCGAAGCGGGCATCGTCGAGCCAGTAGCGGGCCATGTGCTCGCCGAAGCGCGGCGAACGCAGCAGGCGGTCGACGACCTTCTCATAAGCATCGGTCGCTT
The DNA here is from genome assembly GCA_035307785.1 of Gemmataceae bacterium. Taxonomy (GTDB): domain Bacteria; phylum Planctomycetota; class Planctomycetia; order Gemmatales; family Gemmataceae; genus DATGHS01. The sequence goes on along the minus strand of DATGHS010000062.1, from coordinate 14,938 downwards.
TATCCGCTACGAAGGCATCCACTTCAGCGAGCGTCGGCGGCAAGCCGGTCAAATCGAGAGTGACCCGGCGAATCCAGGTAACGCGATCGGCTTCTTTCGCCGGCCGCAGATTCGAGGCTTCGAGCTTGTGCAGGATAAACGCATCCAGCGGTTCACGCCCCCACGACGCGTTCATCACTTTCGGAATGGGCGGTCTGCTGGGCGTGACGAACGCCCAGTGCTCCGACCACCGGGCGCCTTGGCCGATCCATTGCGTGATGAGTTCGATCTGCGCCGGCGTCAGCGTCTTGTGACTGGCGGCCGGCGGCATGCGCTTGGCAGCGTCGGTTTCGGTGATTCGCGACACCAATTCGCTTTCGAGAGGCTTGCCGGGCACGATGGCATACCCGCCCTCGCGCAGCCGGCCCAGGGCACCGGCCTTGGTATCGAGGCGCAGGTCATGCTGCCGCTTCTTTTCATCCGGCCCGTGGCAGGCGAAGCAGTTTTCCGAGAGGATCGGCCGAATCTGCCGCCCGAAATCGATGCCCGGCGCGGCCGGCTCTGCGGCCCCAGCGCGAAAACCGGCCAGCGCTAACAATCCAGCAAGGAAACACCAGACCGAAATTCTGGCCAAGTTCATAGCCGATACCTGTAGGAAGTCAGTTCGAGCAGGCGGGTTGAATAGCGTGCTTCTCGAATTCTGCTTGGGTGTGCTACCTCTTATTTTTATGCTGCCGGCAGAGCAGTGCAAGGCAGATTCCTTGGTCTTGGCGGGCTCCAGGCCGAATCGGGCCGGTTGCGGCTGTATCTTTTTATAACCAGGTGACAATGCGCGCGACTTAGGGTCAAAGCGCAACTCCTTGTTCGGCCGTTCTTTCCGGCGTGCGCATCGTGCCTTCGCAAACATTGACTCAATTTGAGTGCTGGTTGGTGGTTTCATTGATCCATGGGTTGATTCATTGATGGGTTGGTGGTTTCACGGGTGGTTCTCTGGGTAGTCACCGCGCCACTGGCGCAAATACATGGTCCGCGCTTCGGGCGCGCGCGCACTCCAAGCCGCCGAAGGATACGATCTGGTTTGTAGAAAAGCAAGCGATGGAGGGCGAGCAAAAGGTAGCTGCGTTACGGGAGTGCCATGCAAGGCCTAAACACCTTGGGGTGGCCCGGACGGCTCAGAGCGGCCTAACGGTAGACCTTACAAAGCGGGACTGAATTTCTTATCCGAGCCTCGCCAACATGGGTCACTTTCGTGTTGAAGAGCGACAGCGTATCCAAGCATTTTAGCATTACCAGGTCCTTGGCAGCGGCGTCCGAGACCGCCGTGTTATCAAGAGAAAGGTCGCGCAGAACGGCCAGGCACGAAAGGTACTTCAGCCCCGCGTCGGTTACCTTGGTTCCGTCGAGCCGCAGATTGGACAATTCTTTAAAGTCAGCGATGCTTTTCAATCCCTCATCCGAAATTGCTGTCTTGCTCAAGTCCAGCACGAACATTTTCTTGAGCCCTGAAATCTCCTTGAGCCCTTTGTCCGTAATCTTTGCGCCGCGAAGTGAAAGTTGGGTCAAGCGTTTGAACTGTGCTACGTCCTTGATGCCCGCATCGGTTACACTAGTGTCGAGAAGAAACAGAGCGTCAAGCATCTTCAGCGCGCTCATCTCTTTCAGATTTGCGTCCGTTATCTGAACTCCGCTCAGAATGACTGTTAGGTCGGGCACTCCTGCAAGCTTTTGGTACACGACCTTGCCACCGAGCTTTAAGACATGGGCCACGGCACGGTCTTCGGCCTCATCCGCAAATGCGAAGAATGAGTTGGAGCAGACCCAGATAGTCGCGGTGAGCGTTGCCGCAATGTAACGCATCGTCCTTTCCCCCTCACCCTTCCTGCTCACTTTCGGATAATTTGCTTCAATATAACCGAAAAACCACCGTGAAGAAGTGGGAAGGCCCCAAGCCCGAAGCTTCTTGCGCTCGTCTACAAGACATTGTTGGCAACGCCTTCCGCCGCACTCTTTGTCATGAGGTATGGAAGGGCCAACATTTCCAGCTTGCGAAAAGAAGGGCGATTGGGTAAGAGGCCGCGATTTGGGAATCTGCCATGACGGTAGCTTGCTGCTTATTGTCGATTGTTGCCATTCTGCCGCAGTTGGAGTTGCGAGCCAAATACGGCTTTCGGGGCACGCTGGTGACGCCGACCTTAGAAAGCTCCGCCAAAGTGCGTTTCGATGGCGTTGAGGTCGTAGGGTTCGTTGAGTGGGGTGTGATTGATATCAGCTTTCCGCCCGATTTCGCATCGGTTCCCAGACCTTTCAACGACGGGTGGTCGGCATTCTACCAAAGGATAGGCTTGCAATCGCCAAAACGAGAGATGGTGTGGCCATTGCCGACGTGGCTGGAAGCCTGTCGCGACAACGAGATTCAAGACAAGCGAATCAGGCGAACACAAATTGCCATGATGGAGCGAATAGCAGATGGTTACGGCTATGCACCGGTCGGGCTAACCCTAGAGTCAATTGGACCGACGGTTTTTGAAGATGGGTGGGAAAGCTTCGACGCTGCATTGCAAGAGAGCCTGAACATTATTCCGTACGAATCTTGCGAGCAATGGAGATTTTGGAGCATTCTGGCAGAGCCGGAACTGCATGCTCGCTACGGCGTTCGTGACAAGAAAGTGACGCCGACCACAGAGAGCGCCGCCGATGCGGGTAGCCATGGGGACATCTGCTTTCCGCCCGATTTCCGGCCCTTTAATGTAGGGTGGGCAGACTTGCTGAAACGATTTGCCTTACAGAATCCGAACCACAATAGTTTAGCTGGAATATGGCCAATGTGTTTGGAAGCCTATCGCCCCGACGAGATTCAAGAAAGGCAACTCAAGATTGGAAAGACCCTCGTCGATGCTGGACAACCGGTTCAAGTCCCATCTTTTTATGAGACGATGTGCGGTAGGCATGAGTTGCCCCCAATTGGGAACTGGGCAACAGTGTTCGACGATGGTTGGGAGAGCTTCGACCGGGCCTTGTGGGAGAACCGAGGCAGCGTTTCACGCGACTGGTATGACTTTTGTGCCGAGAGCAGAGGTATCGTTTCACGCGACTGGTACAAAGTTTGGGTCGAGCGAGGCGGATATTAGCGTATGGTCGGTACGCCATACGCAGTCTGTCACTTATCGCAGCGCTCATCGGCTTTACAAAAATGTTCACATCGGCCTTTGCCGGACTGATTCTTCTGTTCAACAACGGGATACCGTTTCCTGGAGAGATTGAGATTACCCTTGCGTTGGTGCGATGGCCAGCGTTAGCCCATGGTCTTACCGGTCCAGGGAACTGCGTGCCAAAAGAAGTGAAGGTTTTGAGTTCTCTATCCGTCTTCGCTCCGCTGGGCCAAGAAGCGAAAGGGCAAGCAACGTCCGGGCAAGTTACTCTTAGCGTGTCGGCGATTGTAACGCGAATTGGGGCCAACGAAGTGTGGCTAGACGTGCGTGCGGGTCACCAGGACCGCAAAAAGTGTGATTCTAGCGAATGTCACAGCACGTTTTTCAGTGAATGGGGTAAGGCTCGGTGTTTTTGTGGTAGCCAGAGCGACGGAGATTATGTTTATGCCCTGGCGGTGACGGCGCGGCATAGTCAACACATTGTTTCGCAGCGCGAGAACCCTCGGTCTGACAACTCGTTGAACCTACACGATTCTCCGGAGAAGGGACAAGCATTGGCTTCTACTTGTGAGGACGCCCCCGGACCTACCGCAACCTTCGGCCTCCTTTACCCCGACCGCCTTCGCTTTGCAGGACCATTTACGTTTCTTCCACGACAATTCATGCGCGGATGGTGGGAAGTTGAAGAGGAAATCGTTTTTCTGATTCTGAATCCGGCACTAGCAGAGATAATTCCAGGCTTGTACAAAGCCTTTGAATACGAGCAGCAAGAATTGCAACAAATAAAATGCTTTGGGATTTGCATCGAACCTGAGCCCGACGGCCATATGCTGTCCGGGGATAATGCGGAAGTAACGCGCGAATGGTGGGAAAGTCTTAACCATGCACCGTGGGATATATTCGGGACCAAACCGTGCCCGAGCGCACGTTTCTTTCGGCAACCCGCTCAATTCTTTGTTAAACCCTTCCCTACTTCCCCTCGCTAACGTGTCCAGCAGCCTTCAAACTGTGGCGGGTACCTATTTCGGCGAGGAAAAACCAGACAAACCGCTGGCGTGTTCAGCGACCGCAAACCGGAGGCACCGCAATATAGCGGGGGAGTCCATTGTCGGATTTCCAACACGCGGCGAGCTCACTAATCTCAGTCTTGACGGCATTCCGATGCTTGGGTAAATGCTCGTCACCAATCCAAAATCCTGGGACCCGTACGCGCCGTGGCAGCATCATGCGAACGTTGTTAATGCTCTCGGTCCTAATTTGCACTGCTGCCGGCGGGTGTTACGGCCTTCATACCGGGGACGGCATCGTCAGAATGGAGTCGGACGGCGAATCGCAGGTCTTTTCGTCCAAGAAACACCAGGTCACTTACGATACGCCATACGATACCTGTCCGGACCTAACCGTCACCGTGCCACGTGGCAAGCTTACGATTTGGGAGCAGACGCCGGAGGGATTCGTCTTCCAACTTGAACCAGGCGAACCGGGCACCGTCATCAAATGGAAGGTGAGCGGCCCTTGCCCTCGCGACCCGCAACCTAAGAATCTACTCGCAGTCGCCGTTGATTTCGACCATCCGGAAAACACGAAAGTGCTGGATGCGAATTGTCGGGAGATTGACGACGAGAGCCAGAACTCAACCGGAAGTGTACAAGTTGGCGGTAGGGATAAACCGCCGCCGGTCGGAAGAATCCAGCTAACCGACGGCAGATTCCGGCCCGTCTTTCGGGACGCGCGGGGCCAGTACTATTTGAATGACAACGGTGACCGCGACTACGAGCCGTGGTGCAACCTGGGAAATGTGCCAGAAGCTCCTGAACTCGCCCTGTTGCAAGGCAATTGGGAAATCGTGTCGGGACCTTTATTTATTATTTGAAGGAATGGCCAAATCCGCTCGCAAATCGACATGTGAGATTTCGGGGACTCGAATCGTTTTCAAATGCAGCGGAGACCCCTCGCCGATAAGCCACGAATTGAGAATTGCCGGCAACAAAATCGACCTTGTTCCTGTTGGACGAGACGGAAAACTGGACGAAAGAGAAATTACGCACGGTATCTACCGGTTTCGCGGCCGAAACCTAGAGCTTTGTCTCGGATGGGTGCGCATCGACGGCGATTTAACGTTCGACCGGGAAAGAGCAGAAGCCATTGTCGGCCCAAACGCGGTTTTCGTTTCCGGCCCACGGCCAACCAGTTTTGACTCGAAACAAGCTGACGTGACGGTTCTGAGACGGTTGCCATCAGGACAGCGAAGAGAACCGGCTCGCCCTGGTAGCTAAAGCGCGAGAAGTGCCGGGTGACTCCACAAGTGAAACGAAAAACGGAGCCATCCAAGGTCAATCTGATAAAAATCAAAATAAACCCGGATGGCCCCCCTTTGTTTCGGCACGGCTTCGCTCGTGATCATGCTCGCATGGCTCAGTAAACCTGCCCCGTCTTCAGCTGCGCCCTTCAAAACCAAAATCCCAACAAGAACGTGAACGGTTACGGCCCCCCAACTATACGATACATTTGTACATTAATCCAACAAATCTACACCGCATTTCACAGTTTGCGCCAAATTTCATGGGGTTATTTATTGTTTTGGTGAAAACTGAAACGCGGCGCGTCTGGCCGTGGAAAAACCACATGGGCAGAGCCGCGCGTAGTCGTGCAGCGTTTTTCACATCGCTCGGTTTGTTGGCGAAGCGTGCTTCTCGTCCGAGGCCTCGTCGGTAATGCGGCGATACTCCTCCTGCAATTCATGCATTTCCTTGCGAAGTTGATTGAACCGCTCATCGAAGTCATCCAGTGCCGGCTCTTTCTGCTCTGGCTTTTCCGTCTTCTTGGGAGCGAATTTGCGAATGTAGGCGACCAGCGTGCGCGCCTGGTCTTCACTCATCTTCTTGTCGCGAAAAGCCGGCATCGTACTGCCTTTGCCGTCCAGGATACTTTCGAGCAGCTTGCTGTCGCTCCTCTTTTTCTGCCACGCCGAGTCGGTGAAGTCGGGAATATCCGGTTCAATGGCGCGCGCGGCTTGTCCCTTGCCGTCTTCGCCGTGGCATCGCACGCAGTGTGTCTGGTAAACCTTGCCACCGTCGGTTTGGCCGTGAGCGGGGAGAGGAAGAACGAGATAAAGCATCCCCAAAATAAAAACCACCAAAAGGGACCACTGCCGAATCGGGCAAAAACGTAGTATCATCACTCCCTCCTTTGGAGAGCTTGGTCGTTCACGAACGGTAAAGGCCTTGGTTCTTACTTCTCTCGAATGTGCCGAGTGAAAGCCGAGGCGATAACGGAGCGTGAATTGAGCAGTCGCGGCACGGTTTACCTCCGGGCGAGAGATAAATCTAGGGTCGCCAAGGACAGCCGAACCGGCAGCGGCTCGGTCCTTTAGTTACTGCCGAAAGTGCATGCTGCAAATGAAGAAATTGGTATGAAGGAAATGGAACAAGGAGCCGGGAGCGCGAGCGACCGGATGTTGGGCGCCTAACATCCGGTCGCTCGCGCTCCCGGCTCCTTCTGAAACGCTTAATTCGTTATTTCGGTTGCTTGTCAACGGATCGTGGCGGCGGCAGCGGCTCCAAGTTTGTTGGCTTATCTGGCTGGCCCACATCCGGCCTGGACGCTTCGGTTCCGGGAATGAAGGTACGTAAGTAGCGTGCCATGGCACAGCCTTCTTCCAGAGTCAGGGTGCCGCGGAAGGGAGGCATGCAAGCGCCGCGGCCTTCCATGATGGAGCGCGTGAGTTGGCCATCGGAATGGCAGGCCTGCCAGCGCGCGTTGGTGAAGTCGGGCACATCCGGAATGTCCCAGACGCCGCGGCCATCCACGCCGTGGCAGCGAATGCAGTAGCGGTTGTACAACCCCATGATCACGCGTTTCTCTTCATCCGGGCTGCGCATCCAGTACCAGATTCCGCCCGGCTCGCCGCTTAGCTCCATTCCTTCCGGCACCACGCAATTCTGGCAGGATTTGGCACCATGCCGCGGCAAGGTTCTCTGATCGCCTGCTTGCGATGGCTGCGTAAAATATGCCACGATGCCGAAGCAAGCGGCAGCACCGGCCGCCAATACACTGAGGTGCAGCGTTTTGCGCACGAAGTTTGGATAACTCTTCATGGCTGGTCTCTTTCCCGAAAGCACTCAATTTTGCCAGCCTGCCACGGCGCTGTGCCAGCAGACATCAGCGCGGCAAGCACTGTTAGCGTCATCGGCTTGCAAAGCTATACGGGAATATTGAAAACAAGGGCCTTTCCAAGTAATTCTGGCTCAATGACAAACCGCAAAAGACGGGAAAGCCTGTGAATACGCGTAGCAGAAAAATGGGGCGTTGGTATGATAGCGGGCATGTGGAAATGCATTGGCTGGAGAAGGAGTTACGCGCTTCATGTCGAATCCTGAATCTGGTCGCAGGCGTTTTCTTAGCTTCTTGACATCGCTGCTGATGGGCTTCCTTGCCTTACTGGTGGCGGGACCAGCGGTTGCCTATTTCTGGGCTCCGCTGCGTCGCAAAGCCAGCGGCCAAGGTGATTTTTACGACGTAGGCCCGATCACGGATCTGGCAATTGGCGAATGGAGGCTGCTTTCGATAGACCTGGTCCAGGCGGATGGTTGGAAGACGACCCGCGTTCGCCACTCGATTTGGGTCCGTCGGGAAAGCGAATCGGCAACAACTATTCAGGTCTTATCGTCCATATGCCCGCACCTGGGTTGCCCCATCAACTGGAACCCCGAGCAGTCGCAGTTCATTTGCCCCTGCCACGGTGGGATCTTCGACGCCAAAGGCGAGCGCACTGCCGGCCCTCCCCCGCGCGCCATGGATCCGCTTGAGTATGAAGTCCGTGCCGGGCGGCTCTGGGTGCGCTGGCAGGATTTCAAGATCGGCGTGACGGAGCGAGTGCCCGTGTCCGTTTGAATCCACCAACACGATGATTTGGTGAAGCATCATGCAGAAGGCAAGTGAATCACCCGTTGCCACGGGCTTCTGGGGACAGCGAACCGGTTGGACCATCTTGAAACAGGTGCTCTTCCTGGAGCCCTTGCCGGGCGGCTCGCGCTGGGCGGCCGCCTTCGGCAGCCTCTTGCTCTTCGCCTTCATGCTTCAGGTGCTCACCGGTATCTTGCTGGCGATGAATTACTCGCCGTCGGTGGAAAGCGCGTGGCCCAGCGTGAAGTTCATCCAAAGTGAGCCGATGGGCGCGTTTATCCGCGCGCTGCACCATTGGGGCTCCAGCGCGATGGTCATTCTGCTGCTGGCGCACTTGCTGCAAGTATTTATCTGGGGCGCGTACAAAAAGCCGCGCGAATTGACCTGGATGGTGGGCGTCTTGCTGCTCGTCTGCACCTTGGGGTTGGCATTTACCGGCTACCTGCTGCCTTGGGACCAGAAAGCCTACTGGGCAACCAAGGTCGGCCTCGGCATGATCAGCACGGTGCCGGGCATCGGCGATGATCTGCGCGGGCTACTCCAGGGTGGGCCGCAAATGGGCAACCTGACGCTTACACGCTTCTTTGCCATCCATACCTATGTGTTGCCGGGTCTGATCATCTTTCTAGTCGTGGTGCATCTGTATTTGTTCCGCCTGCATGGCGTTACGCCGCCCTGGTGGCAGTCGCCACAAGAGCTTCAAGCGCAGTCTGAACCATTCTGGCCCAAGCAACTTCTGAAGGACGGCATCGTCTGGCTGATATTCCTGCTCGCGCTCGGCCTCTGGTGCTACTACCGCGCTGCTCCCCTTGAGAACCCCGCCGATCCGTCGCAACCGTATGAGGCCCGGCCGGAGTGGTACTTCATGTTCCTGTTTCGGCTTCTGCGCTTCTTTAAGGGGCCGTATGAAGTGGTGGGTACGTTCGTTTTGCCGCTTGTCTTTTTCCTCGTCCTGTTCTTTTGGCCTCTCCTGGATCGAAGTCCGTACCGCGATCCGCGACGGCGGCCCATCGCGATTGGCTTGCTGGGATTAGGCACGGCCAGCTTGATCGGCTTCACCATTTACGCGATTGCCACCGATGTGCGCATGACCGTGCCTGCGCAGGCATCCGTAACGCCGGCCGAGCCTGCCGACCCGGTCCAACGTGCCGACGTGGCCAAGGTGTACAACGCCAACTGCGCTTCGTGTCATGGTGTGGAAGGCAACGGCAAACAGATTCGCGCTGCCATGCCAACGATCCCGGATTTCACCAGTCTGAGTTGGCAAAAATCGCAAACGAACCTGGAAATCGTGCATCGCATTCAAGACGGCAATGAACCGCTGATGCCGGCCTATCGCGACAAACTGAGCGAACAGCAGATTCTGGCACTGGCGATTTATGTCCGAGCCTTTGAGATCGGCACGGCGGAGGCCTCTCCAGCAACTACGCCGGTGAAACCGAAAAGCGTGCAGCCGCCGACGCCGGCCGCCAACATGGCCCCGGTCCAAATCTACAAGGCCTACTGCCTGGCTTGCCACGATGCCGATGGCCGGGGCCGAATCGTCGGCAGCGCGCTGGGCACGATGCCCGATTTCACCGACAGCAAATGGCAGACCGGCCACAGCGATTCGGAATTGAAGCAATCTATCCTCAATGGCAAAGGTAAGTTCATGCTGCCCATGAAGGATAAACTCAGCGATGCGGATGCCGACAAAATGGTCGCGTATGTGCGCGCCTTCCGGGAAGGGAAGCAAGTGGTTGCAGTGCAGCCGACATTGCCGATCGTTCCGCCACCGCCGGCCGAGCCCACGGTTGTACCACCTTCCAAACCCGCGGCGCCGCCAGTCACCCCTCCCGCTGCAAAGCCAGCAACAACCGATTCGGCGGCACGAACGCGCGTGGCCACCGAGATGTACCGGCAGTACTGTCTAAGCTGTCACGGCACCGACGGGCGCGGTAACGACCTCCGCGCCGGTATGCCCGCGATCCCGGACTTCACGCGCCCTGCGTGGCAAGAAAGCCGGAGCGTGCCGCAGCTGATCGCGAGCATTCTCGACGGCAAAGGATCATTGATGCCGGCGTTCCGGGGCCGCGTCAATGAAGAACAGGCTCGTGATCTGGCCGCGTATGTGCGCGCCTTCGGCCCGGCTGCACCGACAACAGAACCGCCGTCAACACCCAGCGACGCAGATTTTCAAAAGCGCTTCGACGAACTTCAACGGCAGTGGAGCGAGTTGCAAAAGCAATTACAACAGCCGCCGCCGAAGCCGTAGTCCGGGACTTGGATGGCGTAATCGATTGGCATGCATGCACCCACGAAATTAGGATTGATGATTGAATGATTTAATGACGGACAGCGCAAACCGTGCTTGCTCATCGCGTTCCCGCTGAGCTTACGCGACCGCCGATCATTCTGCCGAGCCACTGCCTGGCCGCGGGCAAGTTGTGGAGAGGAAAGAGCACTAAGCGGCTGGCATCTCTGCGGCAATGCCCCAATTCGTTGCCGTTGCGATCGGGGGGGTTCGCCGTTCGTGGCAACGACGGCAACGTGGCAACGAGTTTGTCGCGCTCGGCGACGAAATATCCTAACTCATAACTATAAAACGACTTACGGCAGAAGTCATTATCCAGCTGCGTAACAGTCATACGTTGCTGGATTTTGCGACCTACGCCGGCAGGGCTGACGTCGGCAACGAGTTGAGCCTCATTCTAGGCGGTTGAGCGCCTTTCACGCGTGGTGCATCGGCTTCTTTAGCTGTAGCCACAAGCTTCGGCCAGTGCGGAACCCAACGCGCAGGCTGAACCCTGCGGCTACAGCATTACCTTGCGACGTTGCCGGCGACCCCGACCGTACCGGCGGGTCGCCTTGTCACTTCTTGCTTTTCAATCGACGCGTTTTTTTGCTGGCCGCTGTTCGCGTGGTTCCGTTCTTCGACTTGGTGTCGGCGGTTCGCAGTGCGGCGCGAATGGCCCTTCGCAATCCGGCGGCCGTATTCTCGCTGTTAGGTTCGTGCAATCCTCGAATCTCGCGGCTCACGTCTTGTAAGGAATAGCTGCCTTCGATTCCGCTCAGCAGCAAATTTAGATACTGGCGAAAGCAATCCTCTGCCTTTTCCTTCTTGTGCTGGTTGAGAAAGCACTGGCCAAGACGGTAAACGCAATCCGCCTTCAGCGCCGCACCCCATTCGGGACTATCCCAACAAACATCAATGCCCGGCTCGATGGCGCTTTCTAAAAGCCGGGTGTAAGTCTTAACGGCCCGGTCGTGCTTTCTCAGTGCGTAGAGCGTGCTGGCCAAGTTCCAAAGCACAAGAGGGCAATCCGGCATTAGCCGCCGAGCCGCATCGAAAAGCTCTATTGCTTCTTGGTAGCGCTGCTCCTCGTGATACGTCACGCCAAGTTGGGTGAGCAACCAGTGGTTGTCGGGATCCTTGACAAGTTCCGCTTCCAGCAATTTGCGGGCGTCTGCCCATCGCGCAGCTTGAAAGAGGGCGGCGAGGCTTGCTCCGATAGTGTCATCTGCCATCGTCGTCCCTCCGCTGCGTTGCGCGACGTAACTACACGAAGTTGCGGCGGTCAATGAATTGCCACAATCGCGTAGTTAACCTAATGAAGCTCTCTCCGGGCGGCCCTTCCGACGGGACAAGGTATGCCATGCTAGGGACAAAATGGTCGCTATCGAATGCACGAAATAGCCCCCCGCAACCCGCGTGTAGGATTTTCTCTTGGTCCGATCGCGCTGCTGATTCGACTTCGATTGAACCGCAGGCAAAACACTTGGCTGGAGAAAATCGTTCTCGGCGCCACCGAATCCGATCATCGATCCAAGCAAGCGGTCGAGTAACCAGGTCGAGTTCCCCGGCGACGAAGCCCTTTTCTGCCAATTCACTTCTCATCATTTGCAACAGATTGAGATCTGGGATTTCCTCGATGGTTCGGAGTCGACAGCAGCGCCGGCACCAGCCCGCCTGAACCGAACAGGAGACACGGTCGAAAAGTTCGATGGTCTTGTCCTGCCAGGCGACTTGGTAAAAGCGATATTCGCCGGTGTGAACACGCTGCTCAGTTTTGCAACGATCACACCGATAAATGGTTTCCCAGGCCATCACGAGCACCAAATCACTTCTTCTGCAGCTCCGCTGGCACCGGGTACTTCGCGTCGCCGGTGGCGGCCCATTCCACGCAGCGGATGAGCAGCGTTTGGAAGCCTTTGTCTTGCATGGCCGTCACGTCGTGGCCGAGGACGTTTTCACACACGCGGCCTTTGCCGTATTCCGCCACCCAGACCACCGGTTCGTGCTTGTCGCTGTTCTTCGGGTCAATCGACTTGTCGGAATAGGCCGTCGCCAGCACCACGCTGCCGGGCAGCATGACGGAGTTCTGATATAACTCGTCGTTGCTGTGGGCGAACTCGGCCGGCATGTCCTTGGTAATCGGGTGGTCCTTCTTGCGAATGGTGACGCTGAATTCGTGCCGCTTGCCGTGGTTGCCCTGCTTGCGCCAGCCGCCAGCGATGGTTTTCTCGAATTCCTGATCGAACGGCGAGCCGCTCGTAAATGCCGACGAAGCATGGTGATACACGACTAGCCCCTTGCCGCCATTCACGGCATCGGTGAATGCTTTCTTGTTGTCGTCAGACCAAACCGTATCCGGGCCGCCCTTCTTGGTGTCCTTGTAATTGAGGAACAGCACGTCGTACTTGGCCAGCGTGTCGGCCGTCAGGTCCTTGTGCGGCGTCACGGTGACATCGACCTTCATTCCAGCCTTGGTGAGCAGGTCCTTGATGAAGGGCGTAGTTTCTTTCCAGTTGTGGCCATGATCGCCCGTGATGATGAGGACTTTGATGGGCTTGTCTTCGGCGAAGGCCGGCTGGGCCAGCATTAGACCACTTAGGCCGAATACGGCCCATACAACGTGTTGCAGAGCGCTGCGGCGATTCATTGGGAGAGCCTTTCTTCAAATGGAGAATAATCTTTCGTTGGGCAATAGCCTAGCGGCCCACCACGAAAGTGCCAGACGCCAAATGAAAATTCTCTCCAACCTGCCGGGTCTATTGCGATAGTGCTTGCCAGCAATTACTCTGACCTCTGACCTCTGACTTCTGACCTCTGGCTTTTATGCCTTTTTCCTCCACCATCCGCGGCGAGCGCTTCGTGTTCGCCGATTTGCGCGAGTTGTTCGCCAAGGCGAACGAAGCCAAGGCTGGCGATCAGCTTGCGGGCATTGCGGCAGAGAGCGAGCGCGAACGGGTTGCGGCGAAGATGGCACTAGCCGACATAACTTTGGCAGACATTCTCGCGAACCCACTGCTTGATCCCGATGAGGACGAAGTCAGTCGAGTTACCTTGCAAACTCACGATGCCGGCGCATACGCATCGATCCGAGGCCTCACCGTCGGCGAATTCCGCGAATTCCTTCTGGACGATGCCACAGATGAGGCCGTTTTGCACCGCTTGCACTGGGCCATCACTCCGGAAATGGCCGCCGCGGCGGCGAAACTGATGAGCAACCGCGATTTGGTCACCGCGGCCGCGAAGATTCGCAATGTCACCCGCTGCCGCAATACCATGGGCCAGCGCGGCGTGCTGGGGGCGCGCATTCAGCCGAACCATCCCAGCGACGACCTGGCCGGAATCCTGCTGTCCACGCTCGAGGGCTTGCTATTCGGCTGCGGCGACGCCGTGATCGGCGTGAACCCGGCTACCGAATCGGTCGAAAGCGTTGCCGCGATCTTGAATGAATTGCAACGGCTCATCGAGACATTGCAGATCCCAACGCAGTCGTGCTGCCTGGCGCACATTAGCACGCAACTGGCAGCGCTCGAACGCGGGGCATCCGTGGATTTGCTGTTTCAATCTGTGGCCGGCACGCAAAAAGCAAATGAGTCTTTCGGGGTGAGCGCGGCTTTGCTGCGCGCAGGCCGCGAACGTGTGCTGGAGCATCACCGGCAGCGCGGAACCCCCCACCATAACCCTCCCCCACAAGGGGGGAGGGAACAACTTATCCCCTCCCCCTTGATGGGGGAGGGTACGGGCGGGGGTGGCGTTTTTCCCTCCCCCTTGATGGGGGAGGGTAAGGGTGGGGGTGAATTCGGCAACATGCAAGTTATGTATTTCGAAACCGGCCAGGGCAGCGCGCTCTCGGCCGAAGCGCATTATGGCATTGATCAGCTGACTCTCGAAGCACGCGCGTACGGATTCGCGCGTGCATTCGATCCATTCCTGGTGAACAGCGTCGTCGGGTTCATCGGGCCGGAATATCTCTACGACGAACGTCAGATTATCCGGGCCGGGCTGGAAGATCACTTCATGGGCAAGCTGCTCGGCCTGCCGATGGGCTGCGACGTGTGTTACACCAACCACGCCGAGGCGGACCAGAACTCAGCCGATAATCTTTTGCTGCTTCTGGCTCTGGCCGGCTGCAATTACTTCATGGGCGTGCCGTGTGCCGATGACGTGATGCTGAATTATCAATCCACGAGTTATCACGATATTGCCGGCGTGCGCAAATTGTTGAACCTCCGGCCGGCGCCCGAATTCGCCGAGTGGCTGGAAAAGACTGGCATCTTGCGCAATGGCGAACTGCCACCCGACGATGAATCGGCGCGCCAGAAACTCCTGGGCGGCTTCGAGCACGTGTTGAAGGGGAAGTAATGAATGATCCTGCACTTGACCCGCAAGGCTCGAAGACTCGCCTTGCGGCTACTACCGTTTTCAAGCCGCGGGCCGAGGCTGCGAGCGACGCGGGTCTCGATTTACTTTCTGCCATCCGCGCGCGCACTCCGGCCCGGCTGCTGGTCGGCCGCAGCGGCACCGCATACGGCACGGCCACCCAACTCGAACTGCGGCAAGACCACGCCGCCGCCCGCGATGCGGTGCAGGCCGAGCTTAATTTGCAGCGCGACCTTGGTGCCGAATTCGTGGG
>DATGHS010000061.1:0-5587 GCA_035307785.1 Gemmataceae bacterium | reverse complement strand
AGGCTTCGAGCAGCACAAAAAGGTAAAGAGCGATTCGCGCGCTTACCGGCTGATCCTCAATCCGCCACCCTGAAGCAGCGCTTCAATCTCGGCCCGGGTGATCCAGGCGAAATCGCCGGGGATCGAGTGCTTGATGGCGCTGGCCGCCACACCGTAGTCCAGGCCCGCTTGCAGATTATCATCGAGCAGGCCGTGAATCAGCCCAGCGGCGAAGCAATCGCCGGCGCCGAGCCGGTCGACGATTTCCACTTCATAAGTCCGGGTGTTCAACACCTGGCCCGCCCGGTAGGCAATGGCCGTCCAACTGTTTCGCCACACCAGCGGATTCTGCCGCAGGGTGATGGCCACCACCTGAAGCGGGAACTTCTGCGCCAGTTGCCGGGCCACGCCTTCGTAATTCTCGCCGCGAATGCCGAAGACCTTTTCCACGTCTTCCTCGGTGGTGATGAGCACGTCACAGAACGCCATGAAGACGCTCATCCATTTGCCGGCTTCGGCGGGCGTCCACAACTTGTTGCGGTAATTGAGATCGATGCTGGTCCGCAGGCCGGCCGTTCGGGCCGCCTCCAGCGCTTGCCGTGTCGTCTCGGCCGCGCTCGTGCTGAGAGCGGGCGTAATGCCGGTGACATGGAACCATTTGGCCCCGGTGAACACCTTCGCCCAGTCGATCATGCCGGGCTGAATGTGGGCAATGGCCGCGTCTTTGCGATCATACAGCACGCTGCTGGCACGCGGGGCCGCGCCGAACTCTAGGAAGTAGACGCCGACACGATCTTCCTTCGTGAACAGCACATGGCCGGTATCGACGCCGGCTTCGCGGGCGCGATTGGCGATGAGCCGGCCGAGCGGATTGTCGGTGAGGCGCGAGACCCACGAAGTCTTGCGGCCCAGCCGGGCCAATGCGACGGCAGTATTCAGCTCCGCGCCGCCGACCTGGACGTCGAGCGTTTGCGCTTGCTCGAGGCGCCGAAAGTTCGGCGGACTGAGGCGGATCATGGCTTCGCCGAAAGTGATGATATCGTGCATTGGAAAATGTTTGGCATGACAAGGTGAGAGGGTGAGAAGGTGAGGGGTGACAAAAGACTTCCCCTCACCTTCTCACCCGCTCACTCAACTTTACTTTGGTGTCTTTTAACAACGTCCACATACTTCCGCGCCAGTTCTCGTATCCGCCCGAAATCGCCGTTCGCCACCGCTTGGGGATCCACCAGCTGATTACCGATGCCCAGGCAGCAGGCGCCGGCTTTCAGGAATTCGGCGGCAGAATTCAGGTCCACGCCGCCGGTCGGCATCAAGCGGATTTGCGGCAACGGACCACGCATCGCTTTGAAGAAGGCTGGGCCCAACACGTCGGCAGGGAAAACCTTCACGATATCGGCCCCGGCTTCCCAGGCAGCGAGAATCTCGGTTGGCGAAAACGCGCCGGGCAAGACCAGCTTGTCGTAGCGATGGCAGAGACGGATCACCTCAAGGTTCAGGGTCGGCGCGACAATGAATTCGGTCCCGGCCAAAATCGCCGCGCGCGCGGTCTCGGGATCCAGCACGGTGCCGGCGCCGAGCAAAATTCTGTCGCCCAGCACTTGCTGCACTTGCCGGATGACTTCGAGCGCGTTTGGCACGGTGAAGGTGATCTCCATCACATTCACCCCGCCGTCGGTCAGCGCTTTCGCCACTTCCAACAATTGCCGGCTGTCCGGGGAACGGACGACCGCCACAATGCCGGCGTCCAGCATACGCTGCAAATGAGTGCTTCGGCTCATAGAAGCGATTGTATGACTAAGCCGGAAGCGGCCAAAGGTGTTAGCGGCGCTCGATCAAGGATTGTGTTTTTACGACTGCGGAATCGTCGGGGAAGGTATGGAAGGTGGAAAAGAACAGGCAGCCGTCACGAGATTGGGCCTGGATGAGGCCGAGAGGCGTGAGCGCCCAGCGGTGATTGGGAGCAAACGAGTGCAGTAGCCCATGCTTGCCACGGTCGGCCAGAAGTTCCTGATGCACATTCAGGAATTGATCGGGCGATAGCATCTCAACCTGAAAGCTAACCTGGTAATTCATTTCGGTGAGGTTGCCCAACACGTCACAGCGTTCGCCGCGAAGCTTGTGCTGCAACAGTTGACCCCACTCGGGCAACGGCTGATCGGCGGCCACGACTTCGGTGAGATGACAGCGCCGGTTTTGCCACGAAATCACATGACCGGTGCGCGTCAGCCAGAGGTTGACGCTGGCGTCACCGAGCCGGAGCCGGCGCGAAGCCAGGATGTCGAACAGCTCCGGGTGCAGCGGCCTCCCGTAAAGCTGCAAAACTGTTTCCTCAACATTGGGCCGAAGTATCGGTAGGGCCATGATTGGCACGCCAATAGGTCATCCCTGAAGCCGGTCGCTAAGCCGGCAGTCCGTCACCACGGCGGCGGATTATAGCCAGTCGCCCCAACGTCACAAGCCCGCCTTTGGCGGTTTTCGTGGAACAAGAAATCATTTCACTGCGCGTTAAAACAAAAACGCCGGAAGAGAAAAGCTTCTCTCCCGGCGTGGACGAGGCGTGTCCGAGATTCAATCACTTCGGCTTGACCGGCGGTTCCGGCATCTTGACCGGCGGAGCTTGGGTGCCCATGCCCGGGGCGGCCGGAGCGCTGCCCATGCAGCCGCAGCAACCGGTGCTAACCGGGGCGCCACAGCAGCCACAGCTAACCGCAACGCCACAGCAGCCACAAGCGTGGGCGCCACTGCAGCCACACGAAGTCTGGGCGCCACAGCAACCACAGCTTTCATGATGACGGTGGAAAATGCCCAGGAAACCATGGCGTTCGCTGCCGTGGCAACCACAGCAAGCATTACCGGTGCAGCCGCTGCAAGCATAGCCGGTGCAGCCACTGCCGCTGCAAGCATAGCCGGTGCAGCCACTGCCACTGCAAGCATAGCCGGTGCAACCGCTGCAAGCAGAGCCGGTGCAGCCGCTGCAGTTCGTTTCATGCCGGTGGAAGAAAATACCAGCCGGAGCATCGGCTGCCGGGCCACTCATCGCCATCAATAAAACAACACTGTACATGCAACCTCCCGAGTTTGAGAACAAATTACCCCACACATTCGTCCACGTACCGCCCAGGCAGGGAAAACGATGACAGCCACCGATTCCTTTCCCGCGACGATTACGACACTCCCCATCTTTCCCGGATTGGTTGGGGTGAGAATCCGGGCCAGATTCAACTGTGTGAGGGAGATAGTAAAGATAGTTAAAAAGAACGTCAATAGTAATCTGGGCAGGATGCCGCAAATACGAAAACTTTCGATTCCGGTTATTCCGGCGCTTTGGCAAGGGGTTCTGTCGGATTGTAAATTTGAAATTCAGAATTCCAAGCGGCACAAGGACTTAGATTCGCCTTGTATTCACGCTGTTTCTGGCACTTTTGGCCAAAAAAATGTTCTTCAGCTGACTAAAACGAAGTTCTCCTTGATCTCCCAGGCCCATAATTTTTCTGGAATGCTGACCGGAGTCAGTTTTTCTCAATCCTGGCATTGCGATGTGCCAATTGGGAACAGTTTCCACCCCGGTCCAGAGCAATTCTGAGGTTAGGAAATACGGCCTGCCGTTTCGAACCGGAGCGACTCCCACGTACCGAACGATCATTCGGTGGTCGCTACAGGCTGAAAAGCGGCCGTTTATACCGGCTGTACCCAAGACCCCGGCTGCTGGAATCTCCTCGCCGCCCGGAAACTTGCTTGGTTGTGGCGGCCGGCACACGCTTTGCGTTCTCTATGCGGCACTCGACCCAAGCGGGCGAGCATCCGACTTGCGAATTTTCTGTAATCATCATAGGCTACCGGTTCTGGCATCGCCAGCGCCAACGACGGGGCTTGTCCCGGTGTTGGCATTACGGTGGGAGACGTTGTCGTTCAGCCCAACCGGCGGAGAAGAAAGCCATGGCGAATGAAGCACAACCGTGGGAAGCAACTGGGGCAGCGCCGCCCATCGTTTATACCTGGGCCAGGCCCATGGCGTGGGGTGGTTTTGCCGCCGTGGCCATCGGCGCGATTATTGGGAATATTGCCGATGCCGGCAACCAAGATCCAATGGCGGGTACGCACGGGGTATTGGCTGCCCTGCGAGCGATTTTCGCCGTTGGCGGCATAATCGCCGTCGGTTTGGCGGTGTCGCTGCGGCCGACGGCACTCATGCTTGTACTTGCAACCGCGACTGGGCTGTTGGCCCATTACGCTGACGCATTCCACGCCGATTGGGATTCGGCCAGAATGCTGGCGGGCTTTCTGGCGGTGCTAGCCGGCACCGGCGCTATCATCCGCGGGGGCCCCGAACTTGTCGCGTATTTGTTTGGGAATCCTTCCTTGATCCGGCCGGCCCGCCGAATTGCCATCACCGCCTTGCTATTCTTTCATTTCGGCAGCCTCTGTGTGGCGGTGACCGCCCCCGGCGCGCAACCCTGGATTGGGGCGCAGTTCGCGCAACGGGTCTACCGCTGTTACCAGCAATCGATGTACCTGACCAACGCGTACCACTTTTACTCGCCGGAACCTGGGCCGGCCTACATGCTCTGGTTTTGCGTTTATTACGACAACGACGATCCGGCAAAGACGGATAAGGCTGAGGCTCGATGGGTGAGCTTGCCCAAACGGCCGGAGGACATGATGGACCCCCTGGCGATCACCTATTACCGCCGGCTTTCCATCACGGCCACCGCCTTCGCGCCGAGCCAGGTTCAAAGCTTGCCCGACGATGTTACCCGCGCGCGCTACTTGCGCACGCAGGGCAAGGATGGGATACCCCTGCACCCGCAATTCTCGATGCAGACCCAATACCTTATGCCGCAAGACAACGTTCGCGTTTACATGCTACCGGCCTTCGTCAAGCACCTGGCCCACAGCAAGGAAGCGCAGCACGGCAACTCCAACGTGAAAATCAAATGGATCAAAGTCTACATGGTCGAACACAGCATTGTGACGCCGGCTGATCTGGAAATCGGCATGGATTTCTACGATGCCCCCACCTACAAGCCTTACTTCATGGGAGAATTTGACACGGAAGGCAATCTGCGCGATCCGAACGACCCCATGCTCTACTGGATGCTGCCGATTCTCTTCGAGCCAAAGCATCCGCCCATCCCCAGCTATTACACTGTCAAGAACCACCCCGAGGCCTACAAGCTATTTGACGGGGTAGAAAAGCACTGCGGTTTCAAGGCGCCGGTCCCGCATTATTGGCAAGACAAGGAAGAATCCAAGAGCAAGAAAGCTGAGGATAAGTGACATGAGTGCCGCCACCGTTTCCGAAGCAGGTTTCTTTTCCCGCGTCGCGCGGAATTGGAACAACTTTTGGTTCCGGCCATCGGACCCATCCACCCTGGGATTAATGCGCATTCTTGCCGGCATCGGGCTGGTGTACGTGCATCTGGCTTACACCATCGACTTGCAGAATTTCTTCGGCAAAGGCGCGTGGATCAACAAGGAACTTGCGGACCGGTATCGGCGCGAGAATCCCTCCTATGCTCCGCCCACCACTTGGAACGATATCGACGCCATGACGATGTCGGTGCCACAGGACCCAAACGTTCGCCGCGTCTTTCTGGATTGGCTG
>DATGHS010000060.1:0-2537 GCA_035307785.1 Gemmataceae bacterium | reverse complement strand
GCATCGATCCCATGCGCCGCCGCGTCGAGTTCGCGCTAGCCTAGGACACCTTAACGATGAAAATGTCGTCAGTGGTGACAATTACTTTGATTGCGATCTTGCTCTCGGGATGCTCCAGCGAGCATGCACCAAACGAGCATGCGCTTACAACTTGCCCGATTGACGGACAGCCGCCACAATGGAGAGGACGGAAAAACGGGAACTCTTGCGAGTTCTTCCATTACAGTGATTTGGAACGTAAGACGCATTCCTGGTGGGCGGATTGCGAATTGGCCGACAAATCGTTAGAGAGGAAGTAAGAGAGTGGGGACTTCTACAGTGGCGGGGCGGGGCGTGAAGCGGGTACACAATTTTAATGCGGGGCCGGGGGCGCTGCCTTTGCCGGTACTGGAGCGGATTCGCGAAGAATTGCTGGACTGGCGCGGCAGCGGCATGTCCGTGATGGAGATGAGCCACCGCTCGCCGGAGTTTGAAGGTATTGCGGCGCGGGCGGAAGCCGGTTTGCGGAAACATCTGGCGATTCCCGACGAATACGCCGTGCTGTTTCTCCAGGGCGGCGGGAGCATGCAGTTCACCATGGTGCCGATGAATTTGTGCTTGCCAGGCAAGCCGGTGGATTTGCTGCACACCGGGACGTGGACAGCAAAGGCGCTCGGCGAGCTGAAGAAAGGCGTGCTGCATACCGTGGCGGCGTCGACCGAAGCGGAAAAGTTCACGCGTGTGCCGCGGCAGAGCGAAATCAAGCTGTCGCCGGA
Source organism: Gemmataceae bacterium (assembly GCA_035307785.1). Classification (GTDB taxonomy): domain Bacteria; phylum Planctomycetota; class Planctomycetia; order Gemmatales; family Gemmataceae; genus DATGHS01. The sequence goes on along the minus strand of DATGHS010000060.1, from coordinate 1,782 downwards.
CGCTTCCTACGTACACATGTGCACGAACAACACGATCGAAGGCACGGAGTGGCACACGCTGCCGGAAACTGGCAAAGCGCCGCTGGTGGCGGACATGTCTTCGGACATCGCATCGCGACCGGTCGAGGTGAACAAGTTTGGCCTGATTTTCGCCGGCGCGCAGAAAAATCTCGGACCCAGCGGGGTTACGATCGTCATCGTGCGCAAGGACCTTGCCGAGCGCGCGGACAAGAATCTGCCCACGCTGCTGCAATACCGCACGCACATCAAGGAACGCTCGCTGTACAACACGCCGCCGACGTTTGCGGTGTACATCGTGGGCCTGGTGATGGAGTGGATGGAAGCCGAAGGCGGCATCGGCGCAATCGAGAAGCGCAACGAAGCCAAGGCCAAGCTGCTGTATGACACGATCGACGCCGGCGGATATTACTCCTGCCCGGTAGAGAAGGCTTCGCGTTCGCGGATGAACGTGGTCTTTCGAGTGGCCGGCGGAGATGAAGCCATCGAGAAGAAATTCGCGGCAGAAGCCGCAGCCGCCGGTTTGGTCGGCACGCCGGGCCATCGCTCGGTCGGCGGCATGCGCGTCTCGCTGTACAACGCCGTAACGCTCGAAGCGGTGCAAGCGCTGACGAGCTTCATGCGCGAGTTCCAGCGCACTCGCAGCTAGTCCTGCTTATCCACCCAGCATAAGCAGCCACCTCTCAGACTAAATAAAACCAACCCGCCGCCCCGACTAAAGGACAGTTTGTCGTCGGCACACCTGTCCTTTGGTCCTATTTCGATTACACATTCCGGTTGCGAACATTGCGGGACAGTACCGTTGTTTCTCACTATCGGCAACCCAATCGCACGTGCGTGAATGCGCGTTGGTCGGAGGAGGCCAGCCCATGAACGAAAACGAATACTTACAGCAAGTTGCAACTCTGGCGGGCTTGCGGCACTATCCGCAGCAAGGTCCGTGGAACAAAAAATCGGGCAGTGCCGTCGGCACTCGCGATAACTATGTGACGGCCATCGGATTCAGCCGAAACGGACAGGCCGCGAACCTGGTGGTTCTGCTGCGCTTCAAGAAGTTGGAACAACCTGAGCAGGTGAAATCCGCGCTGAAAAGCGCCGGGATCAAGAAGGGCAAACTCGGCGAAGTCGGAAGCAACTTTGTGCGCTGGGAATGGCGGTACTCGTTCAGCAAGCCGAAAGCCGAGGAAGTGGCCAAGCTGGTTGAGGATTTGCGAACGGCAATCAAGCCTGTGACGACACCATTCGACGGGCGCTGCGAGCAGTGCGCTTCGGCGTCCACGCAGTCACTCACATTGCTGAACGGAATGCCCATGTTCATCTGCGCGACCTGCCAGGAGAAGGTGCGGCACGAGCTGAACCAAGCCGCCGTCAACTACGAAGCCATCACGGCCAATTATCCGAACGGGCTGGTGTTGGGGCTCGCCGCTGCCGCGCTGGGGGGCCTTGCCTGGGGTCTCGTGGCCTATGGCATAAATCGAATCTTTCTCTATGGCGCGATCCTTATCGGATATTTCGTGGCCGCCGGCGTGATCAAAGGCACAGGCAAAGTGACGCGCTTCGGGCAAATCATCATCCCCTGTTTGACGCTGGCCAGCGTGCTCTTTGGCGACGCCATTTTCTATACATTGGCGGTAATGAAGGAAGAACACGTAGCGTATTCCGGCCGGTTGCTGAAGGCTGTGGTACTGCATCTCTGGCAAATTGAAAGCCAGGGTAGCGGCATGCTGTCGTTGTTCTTTGCCCTGGTGGGCGCGGGTTATGCCC
>DATGHS010000059.1:0-5705 GCA_035307785.1 Gemmataceae bacterium | reverse complement strand
GAATTGGCATGGCCGGACCCGCAACTTGCGAACGCGACGCAGCCACGGCGGGCGTTGGCGCTGACTTTATCGGTTGACCCAAAGCCATGTGCACCCAGTCATCCAAATGACGATAAGCCGGAAATTGACGGTCGCGAATCGGCGGCGCGGACGCATCGCCGTGCGCGGTTATGGCCTTCGCCAACAAAATGCTGGCGTCGGGTTGCTGGCGATTGATAAACGAAGTCGCGGCGGCTGCGTTGGCGAGCGTCGCCCGCTGGCCCAAGGCGCTGTTCGAGTAGGTTCGCGACAGTTTGAATGATCCGCCGTGTCCAGTTGCATGGCAGGTGGCGCATACGTTCATCAGGATGGGCTGTACCTTGCTCACGAACAGAGATAGCGATTCCGGTGTAATGTCCACCTCGCCCGGTTCCATCGGGGCCGGTTCCGGAAGGTTGACCGGCGCTGCCGGCGTTGGAATCGCCGGAAGCTGTTTCAAATCATCGCGAAGTCGGGCTAAGTCCTTATCCTTTGGTCGCAGGTTTGCCGCGGCCTCGGCTTCGGCCAGCGCCTGCGGCCGCAAGCCATAGGTCAAGCACCAACGAGCCAGGCGGTAACGTTCATCGGCATCGCGCAGGTTCGCGCGCTTTTTCAGCAATTCGTACGCTGTCTTGTGGTCGGCCACCAACGCCATGGAATCGGTTGCCGGAATCCAGGTTTCGCCGCTGCTACGCCGAATCCGAAAGCGATTGCCCACGCGGTCAATATCGCCTTCCAGAATGCGCTCCTGATCCAGCACCAGCACCTTGCCGGAGGCAGGCTCCGCAGCGCATACATGGCCGAGGCCGAGGAACAGGCCGAGGCAGATGAGAAGCTTTTTCATGGCGGCGGAAGAATAGCGTGCGCCGCGGTGGTGTCAAGCGAAAAATCTTTCAAGCCGGCAGGCGAGTCTTCGAGCCTGCCGGGTCACGCCTTGATAATATCCCGGACTGACATGCCGCTCGGGATCATCGGCAGCACGTGCTCCTGATAGGGCACGAGCACATCGAGCACATACGGCCCCGGACTCTCAATCATTTCGACCAGCGCATCGTCGAACTTTGCCTTGTCGGAGATATGTCGGGCGCCGACCTTGAAGCCGCTTGCCATGGTCACGAAATCGGGGTAGGGCGCTTCCTCGGGTCCAGCGCCGAGATAGGTGTGGCCTCGATTTCCCTGGAAAAAGCGATCTTCCCACTGCACCACCATGCCCAGGTGCTGATTGTTCAGCAGCAGCACCTTCACCGGAAGATTCTCCGTGTAAGCGCAGGCAAGTTCTTGGATGTTCATCAAGAAGCTGCCATCGCCGTCGATGTCTACAACTAATTTCGACGGGTGGGCCGCTTGAGCGCCCAGGGCCGCTGGCAAGCCGAAACCCATCGACCCCAGGCCGCCGCTCGTGATCCAGTGCCGCGGTTGGTTGAAATGGAAGTACTGAGCCGCCCACATCTGGTGCTGACCGACGCCGGTGGTGACGATGGTGTCATCGAGTTGCCCGCGTTCGTTCAGAATCTGCCACAGGCGCTGAATGGCATATTGGGGCAGAATGGCATCGTCGCGATCCTGGAATTGCATCGGCTCCGCTGCGCGCCATTCGTCGATCTGCTCGAACCATTCGGGATAGCGGCCGCCGGCCACGAGGTCGGCATTCGCTTCTTCCTTGAGCATCTGGTTCAGATCGGCCAGGGCGTCCTTGAGGTCGCCCCAAAGCGGAAGCTGGGCCGGCTTGTTCTTGTTCAATTCCGAAGGATCGATGTCGATGTGCACGATCTTGCCGTGCTTGGCGAACTCGCTGAGCTTGCCGGTGACCCGGTCATCGAAGCGCACGCCAAAGGCGAGCAGAAGATCGGCTTCGTTGATCGCGTAGTTGGAGTACACGGTGCCGTGCATGCCGAGCATTTGCAGGCAGAGGTAATGCTCCGACGGAAAGCTGCCGAGGCCGTGGACGGTGAGCGCCACGGGAATGCTGGTGCACGTGGCAAATTCGCGCAACTGCTGGAAGGCGCCGGAGAGCACGATGCCGCCGCCGCCGTAGATGATCGGCTTGCGGCTGTTGCGAATCAATTCGATCACGCGCTGCAATTCTTCGCGCGGGATGCGCCGATACGGCTTGTAGCCGGGCAAGTTCATCGGCGTATCCCATTCAGGGACGATCTGCCGCGTCTGCACGTCTTTCGGCACATCCACGATGACCGGACCCGGCCGGCCGGTGGTGGCTATGTAGAACGCTTCTTTGAAGACGCGCGGCAGATCTTCCGTTCGTTGCACGAGATAATGGTGCTTGGTGACGGCGCGGCAAACTTCGACAATCGGCGTTTCTTGGAACGCATCGGTGCCGATAACCGGCGTGCTCACCTGCCCCGTGATCGCGATGATGGGTGTGGAGTCCATCTTGGCGTCGGCGAGGCAGGTGACAAAGTTGGTGGCTCCCGGCCCGCTGGTGGCCACGCAGACACCGACCTTCCCCGTGCTGCGGGCGTATCCTTCAGCCATGAAGCCGCCGCCTTGCTCGTGCCGGGGCAAGATGGTGCGCAGCCGCTCGGCATAGCGGGTAAGCGCCTGGTGAATGGGCATACTGGCGCCGCCGGGGTAGGCAAAGACCGTGTCCACACCCTGCCGCACGAGACATTCCACCAGGATATCGGCGCCACTCATCAACTTAGGCATAGCTGCATAACTCCACAGAAGACCACCAGTTATAGTATAGCTTGGTTTTCACAGGTCCTATAGGGCCTATAAGACCTCTAGCCATCGGGTTAAATAATGCTCGCCGCGGCCGAACCGGCCTTTTTGGAAATGAGAGCCGGCCAGTAGGCGAAAAGTTCGCGCACGGCGGGCCTGCCGGTAGTATAGCCGGTGATGCCGGGTGGACCGCTCGTCACGAGAGGCGCGAATTCCTTGGAAAAGCGTTCCAGAATTGCCTTGTGTGGATCGCGCGCACTGACGCGCAGCACCACTTCGGGGGGATCGGCAGCCGGAAACACACCGGGCACGCAATCGCCGGCGCCGAGGCATTCCACGAGCGATTGTGCGGGCGCGCAGCCGATCAAGTGAAGTCGCTCTAACAGGATCTCGCCGCAGAGGCGGGCCTTCTTTACCGCATGGGGACCGGCGACTACGAGCGTCCCGGCAGCAGCAAAACCATCGCGATAAGCAATCGAAACCTTGTAGGAATCCGTTGCCGGCTTGCCCCGCGCGCCTTCCACGAATACCGAGTCGGGGCTATCTCCACGTAATCGAACGGAAGTGAAGTCTGCTACCACGTCGGGTGTCAGATAAGCGGTCGGATCGCCAACTTCATAGAGGAGCTGCTCGGCAATCGTCTCGCGATTCACCGCGCCGCCCGAGCCTTCGGGCTTGGTAATGCGAAAGGCGCCGGAAGGCTCGATCTCCGCAATTGGATAACCGACGTTGGCGAAATCCTTCACTTCCTCCCACTGACACCATAAACCGCCCGTCGCTTGAGCGCCACACTCGATGAGATGCCCAGCCACTGTGCCCGCCGAGAGCCGATTCCAATCGTCCCACTTCCAGCCGAATTCGTGCACCGCTGGGGCAAGTGTGAGCGACGCGTCCGCCACGCGGCCGGTGATGACCAAGCTGGCCCCCTTCTGCAAAGCCAAAACAATCGGCCCGGCCCCGAGATAGGCATTCGCACTAACGACCTTCTCGCGAATCTTCGACAGCGGTTCGCCGGTGTCGAGATGCGAGAGCAGATTACCTTCGGAAATGAGCCGATCCAGATTCGGCAGCAAATCGTCGCCAGTGACGATGCCGATCTTATGGTCCTTCAACCCGGCGCGATCCAGGATGGCCCGAGCCTTAGCGGCGCAGCTTTGCGGATTCATACCGCCCGCGTTCGTGATGACCTTCAGTTTCGGCTGCTTTTGCCATAGGGGAACGAGCCGTTCGAGCACGTCAAGAAAGTCGCCGGCAAAGCCCGCTTCCGGCTTGCGCTGCTTTTGCAGCGCGAGGATCGACATGGTGAGTTCGGCCAGGTATTCGAGCGTGAGATAATCGAGCCGGCCCTGCTCGGTGAGGCGAATCGGGGCATCGAGGTTGTCGCCCCAAAAGCCGCAGCCATTGCCAATGCGAATAGAACCCATGAGCTTATTTAAGCAATTGAACAGAAGAAAACGAAGAAACAAAGCGTGGCGGTAAAAGTTGCAGAAAGCGCTGGCTGGGGCAAACTCGCACTCACGGCCCGATGCGCCGCGTTTCAGATTTTGCCAATTTCCGGCCGCGCCGCGAGTCTGTTGACGTGGTTTTCCCACGGCCAGACGCGCCGCGTTTCAGATTTCACGAAAACAATGAATAACCCCGTGAAATTCGGCGCAAACTATGAAACGCGGCGCACTGTTTCTGGACTAATGTACAAACGTATCGTATAGTAGTGTGGGAACCGTTCGCGTGGCATCGGAACAAGCAAAAACGGTGGGCTACTTGTTCGTAGACGACGCTGCTAGCGTCGTTCTGGCGGGACGACGCTAGCAGCCTCGTCTACGACAGGATGAGTTGGGCGATGGCCACCTTAATTCCATTCCTTTTTTCTTCGTTTCCTCTGTTTGCTTCTGCTCCATTTCACTCCGTTGCCAGCGCCAGCGCGACCTGGCAGCCGCGGGCGAACTCAGCTAGATCAACGAACTCCTGCGTCGTGTGAATCTCATTCTGTCCGGCGCCGAGTGTCACCGTGGGAATGCCGTGGCGCACCAGCCAGTTGGCGTCCAACCCCCCATTGGCGATGCGGGAAACCGATTCCCAGCCCAGGCGGGCAATCGCTTTTTGGGCGTGCTGGTATGCTGCCTCCGATTCGCTCAAATGAAACGGGTAATAATCGAGCTTCGATTCGAATTGCACCTTGCCCGTTGCGCCTTGATCGTCTTTGACTTGCATTGCGGCTCTCTCGAAGGCGGCGCGATATGCGGCGGTGATTGCTGATGCGAAGGCCAGGTCATGGCTGCGCGATTCGCCGTGAATACGAACGAAATCGGTGACGACGTTCGTTGCCTGGCCGGCGGATTGGCCCTGCTGATCTCCCACTTTGCCGACATTGCTGGTGCCTTGCTTATTGCCTTGAATGACTTTGCCAAACCAGCCGCCGCGATAGACATCGGTCAATGCGAGGGCTGCGATCATCGTGGCCGAGATGCCCTTCTCCGGATGGACGCCGGCATGCGAAGCTTTGCCGGTAATTTCCGCCTGCCAGCGCTCCGCCCCCACTGCGCCAATGCAGATTTCCGTGGCCGACTTGCCGTCGAAGTTGAAGCCCATGACGGCACCATGCAAATCCTTCGGATCAACATGCTTCGCTCCGTAGAGCCCGCTCTCTTCGCGCACAGTGAACAGCAATGTGAGTGGCGGCTGCGGCAGCTTGCGCTCGATCAACGTTGCGGCCAGTGTCACCAGTACAGCGCAGCCGGTACGATTGTCGCCGCCCAAGGCCGTGTGGCCTTCGGGCACAATCCGGTCGTTTTTCCGAACCGGCTTCGCACCGGCGCAAAGCGGCACGGTATCGAGATGCGTCATGAACAACAACCGTGGCCCAGGCCGCGTGCTCGGCAGATCGACAATCAGGTTGCCGGTCTGTGTCGGCACCGGAATGCGCTGGTTGGCGCTATCGAAGCGAATAGCCGAACGCGGCACGCCCGCTTCCGTCAATGCCGCCATGACTTCGTGGGCAATGGCTT
>DATGHS010000058.1:0-3427 GCA_035307785.1 Gemmataceae bacterium | reverse complement strand
CGATGAGTCAAATTCGCACACCTATGACCCGTTAAAGCAGGTCACTACAAAAACTTATTGGAGGAATAGATATGAGTTCCTGGAATGGAAAGGAGCATGGAATAATGACGGCTACGCCTTCGAAGCCGGAGCCCGAACCGTCGCAGGACGTGCCTGCCGACGAAAAAGACCCGATCAATCTGTCCATGCACGTGTGGGTGCTGCGCTTGTGGATGCTCTGCGCGCTGGTGATTATCGCCTACGCAATTTGCAATTACCTCGCCAGTTGGTGGGCGCGGTAATCGCGCCGCTTGCGGCGTTGCATTGAGGCGACGCCGCAAGCGGCTAATCGCTAGACAATTCGCCGCAGGACGTCGAGTGCGGAAATCACGCCAACCACCACGCCGGCTTCATCGACCACAAAAAGCCGGTGAATGTTCAGGGCCACCATCTGCTCGACAACTTTGCGGGCCGAATCGTCGTTGCGCACCGTGAAGACGATGGGCGTCATCACCTCGCTGACAAACGGCGGGCCTACAAACGCGTCTTCCTGCAGCCAATTCTCGGTGGTCCATTCGGCCATCGGAATGAGCGGCATTTCGCGGCCATGCATCTTTTCGCGTTGGTGCACCAGGAGGTCAGTATTGGTAATGACCCCGACGGGCCGGCCCGCCGCGTTGATCACCACCGCTCCGCTCAGCGCATGGTCCGTCATGAAGCGGATCGCTTCGGTCAAGCTCGCGTCCTCGCGAATGGACAGCGGATTCGCGGTCATCAGGTCGGCCGCGCTTAGATCATCGAGCGAGAACCGGGATTCCAGAAGCTGGCTGGAGAGTCGCATAGTGCACCTCCCTCGGCAAAAGGAATGGAAGCCGAATTTCGAGCGCAAGAAGGATTGCAAAAGACGTGCCAAAGGTATTGTATTCAAAGTCGAGAGTGGGTGGAGCACGGCCGCACAAACACTCGTGTGGCATTGGGTCAGTTGCGCATTCCGATTCGTTGCCGAAGTGAGGGCGTGGGTTCGCCTGGTCGCGGCAACGAATGCAACGAAGCAACGAATTTGAAACGCATGGCAAGTCGTTCTTGTAAGTAGTTATAGACAAATGACTTACGGCCGAAGCAGTCGTCTGGCTGCGTGACCGGCTTTCGTTGCCGGTTCGTGTGATTAACGCCGCCGGACCCAGCGGCGGCAACGAATTGCCCCGCCAAGTTAAGTGGGGTCGAAATGCCTTGAATTCATTCTTCCAGATCCCACAGCACAATTACGCTGTTGCCGCCGGCCGCGGCGGTGAGGCCGTCCGGGGCAACCGCCACGCAGCCGATGTCGCCGAGCTGCCAGTCGAAGGTGCGCAGCAGTGCGCGAGTATTCGCGTCCCAGATTTTCACGAGCCCGTCAGCGCCAGCGCTGAGAACGCTGCGTCCATCGGGAGTGTAGGCGACCGAAATCACTGGCCCCTTGTGTGCGTGCCGGACCACCCCGGGCTCCCTTTCGCCCGGCTGCCACCAGACTAGCCTGCCGCTCTCAAACGCACCAACCACCGTGACTCCATCTTGCGAATAACAAATTGCGTTGCCTCGATCGCGTGGAAAACTCAAACGAAAATGTGGTCCAAAGTCAACGTCACGCCATACCTTGCTGATTTCCCATGCCATCAACCCTTCGCCTAATTCGTGACTAATTGCCGCAAACTCGGTTCCATCTGGGCAAAAGCGCACGTCATAAAGATAAGGAATGGTGTTGCTGACCGGAAACTGAGCCGCCTTTTTTTTGTCGAGCGGATCCCAAATCTTAATGTCCGATGGGTCGGTATGGTCGGTACGATCGGAGCCAACTGTCGCAAGCCATTTGCCGTCGGGCGAAAAGCAAACAGCGCGCACTCCTCGATTATGGGCGTTCCACGTGTCTTCTGCTCTGATCCTAGGCGGATCGTCTTGCCACAAGGGTTGTGACTTAAGACAGGCCAAGTTCCCATAGCTATGCGTTGGCGGCAGCGGCCCATCCTGGCGAAATCCAGCGGCAAGGTGCGTGCCATCCGGTGACCACGCCACCGCCAGTGCATGGTCGTTGCCCGTGCGCAAGCTCACACAATCGCTGCCGGCCAGATTCCACAACCGAATGGTGCCGTCCCAGCCGGCCGAGGCGAGCGTGCGGCCATCGGGCGAGAACGCCACCGCCATGACTTCGGCCGTGTGTCCGTGAAGCAGACGCATTTTTCAGAAGACGGGGGGTCAGAGACAGAGCGCCCACGGACTTCCGTCCGTGGGCTTTCTTACCGCTTACCACTCACCACTCACTACTCACTATTCACAGATCCCATACGCACACCGTGAAATCATCGCCGGCGCAGGCGGCGGTGCTGTTGTCCGGGCTGATGGCCACCGTGTTTACCGTGCTGGCTTGCCACTGGTACGTCTTGCTGTCTTGACCATTGCGGGCGTCCCAAAACAGGACCGAGCCATCGGAGCGGCCGGTTATAAAGCCCTGACCGTCGGGGCAAAAGGCCACGCAGCGATAGTAGTTGGCTGGCCCGTTCATCAAATCCACAGAGCGCTCGTTGACCGGATCAAGCAGCAAGATCGCGCGGCCGGTCGCGGCCACCACAACCTGACCATCGGGGGAAAAAGCCAGGGAGCGGATGTCGGCGTCGCGCAGTTTCTGGAAGAGCAGCGGCTCAGCCTGCGTGGCCCGCCACAGACCGATGTTGGTGCCGCCGGCCGCGGCTACCGACAGGTTATCTGGGGAAAAAGCCACGGAGCGCACGGCCGTGGTGCTCACGATAAACGATTGCAACGCCTTCCGGCGAAATTGATCGGCATCCCAAAGTTTCAGACAACCGTCCCACCCGCCGCTGGCCACCAATTGGCCGTCGCTGCTGAACGCCACGGCCGTGACCCAGGCCTTGTGGTCGCGCCAGCGTTGCACCGCCTTCCAGGTTTGGTTTTCTTCCCGCAAGAGCAAAAGGGCGTCTTCGGTGCCCGCCGCCAGGAGTCTTCCATCCGGCGAGAAGGCCAGCGCGAAGACCCATTTCGCGCCCCAGGAGATGCGCGCCTTGGCCCGCTGCTGGGCCAAGTCCCAGAGCCAGATGCAGCCGTCGTCGCCGGCCGATGCGAGAGTTCGGCCATCGGGGGAAAAGACCACCTGATTGACAGGATCGGTGTGGCCGGTCAACACCAGCATGGATGCCCCTTCCCGGACCGTAAGTCCCGCGCTCGGCGCGAGGGGAATTCACTCAAATAAGTAGGTCTGCGAGCCGGGAGCGCAAGCGACCGGATTGGTGCCGCCGCTCCATCCGGTCGCTTGCGCTCCCGGCTCCACCCACACAAAGTCTACTGCGACGCCGCCGCTATTATGCTGGCCGTCGCGATCGCCAAGCCAATTCCGAGACTCACTAGAATATAAATCAAAATAGCGGTGTTGTTCGTTTTTCCGGAGCGGCCGTTGTAGGTC
>DATGHS010000057.1:0-6257 GCA_035307785.1 Gemmataceae bacterium | reverse complement strand
CGGCGGCGCCGAACGCGCTGCCGGTGTATACGGTGCCGTCTTCGAGGGCGAGTTTGGCGGTGCGTGGGGTCATAGGCGCTTCAAATAAGCTATGGAACGCAAATCGAAAAACCATTACCGCACATTTACGCTAAGGCTTCTGAGACAGGCGTCGCAACGACGCTTTTGCGGCATGTGTCTCTTGTGCGTCGGCAGGCCCACGCGCAAGCTCGGTAAGCAACTTCTTTGCATCTTCAGATGCAATTCGCTCGAGCACCTGGATCGCGCGCCGCCGGCGAATTACTTCTGCGGAATTCCCTTTCCCGGCGTCGGGGGGCTTGAGATTCGTGCAAAGAAACGAGGTGACCAAATCGGGCGGGGCTTCTTCCAGTCGCCAAATGGCGTCGTAGGCGTCGCTCTTTAAGTCGTCCCACCAGTCAGCAATTTCTTTTTCGCCTGATTCCTTGGCCAACTTCCCTTTCGCGGTCAATGCCGAAGATAGGTCCCATACCAATGCGGTGCCATCGGACATTGCCGTGAATGCACGCTTTCCGTCTGGCGACAGAATCATGCGAAGGACCGGCATGGAAAGCTGCCGGTGCATTCGCTCGTCACCCGTAGCAAGGTCCCACACGTGGAGCGATTCCCGGTCGGCCGTAACCAGAAAACGATTGCCCGGCACTAATGCCAAGTGATCAATTCCTTCAACCTTGAGTCGCACGATTTCCGTGGCGCTAGCAGATTCCCAAATCCCTACACCGTCTTTGCGCCGCGCTGCTAGAAGCCGTCCATCCGGCGAGGCCTCCAGCGGGCCACCATTCCAGGTGCCGGATATCGTCAGCTGCAACACCTCTTGATTCGGCCCCATGACAATCAACTGATCTTGGGCTCCTAGAGCCAACAGCTTGCCTTCGTCCGACCACGCGCCTGCGCGGGCTTGGCCGCCCAGCGTTGGAAACGATGATTGTTGCTGTAACTTGCCGCTGATCGTGTCCCAAAGCGCCAAGCGCGGCTTTGCTCCGATTTCATACGTCATATCGAGGGTAGACACATATTTGACGTCTGGAGACACGCGAAGCTGATAAAGATAAAGCTCTTGCGAATTGGGCCGCGCCGGATCGAGGAGTTGAATCGAGCGCAGCTCTTTGCCCGATGCCGTATTCCAGAATTGCAGAAAGCCCATTCCCTGGCACGCTACTAGCGTTTGGCCATCTGCTGAGAACGCCAGGCTGCGGACGTATCTCTCTTTTCCTTTAAGCGGCAGCGATTGCGCCAAGCGCCCGGACGCCGAATCCCAAATGGTTACGGATTGCTCCATCCAATCGCCCGATGCCAAAAGCTGACCGTCCGGACTCACCGCCAGCACGGGCGTATAACCAAATTCCCCCGGCCGGTCTTGAAGCTCCTTGCCGGTCGCAACGTCCCAAAGACGCAGCAAATGACCCGTGCTGGCGACCAAAAACTTGCCGTCGGGGGTAAAGGCTACTGTGATCGGCCTGCCCGACAAACGGTGCAATACCTTTCCATTGGTGCAATCAAGCAGACAGCTCCGGTCCGAAAAGCAACATGCGAGCATCTTGCCGTCCGGCGAGAAGGCCAACGAGAAAAAAGATCCTTGATCGCCCATCGGGAATTGAGCTGTTTCCTTACCGCTCTCCATGTCGAATATTCGTATGAGTGTTCGGCGCTCGCCGTTGTCGTTTTGCATGCTGGAGACCGCCAGGCGCTTGCTGTCTGGCGAGAAAGCGGAAACGCTAGCATAACAGTTCCAAGAGTGAAGTTCGCGGCCACTCGCCAGGTCGAAAACCACTAATGGCTGGTCCCAATGGATACCGAAAACAAATAACTTCCCGTCCGGAGAGAAACCGCCGTGGAAAGTACTGTCCGCGCCGCCGAACTGCGGATTGGGCGCGGGTTGCGATAGGGCAAGGTGTGACTCTTTGGCATTCTTCCAATCGCAAAGGGTAACGCCCCGGTCTCCGATTTTCCCCACAGCAAGCTTATTGTTATCGGGTGAGAACCAAAGGAACCCGACATCTCCGCCCGGGCCGGGGAGCGTCTTCAGTTCCTTTCCGGTTTCGACATCCCAAAAAGTGAGTTTTGCGCCATCATAACCCGCCAGCAGCTTGCCGTCGCGAGAGAGGTCGATCCCCCGAGAGCAGTCACCAGTACCTTGCAATTTAACTGCGCGCAACTGGCGACCGGTTGCAATGTCCCAAAAGCGCTCGATCCGGTCATTGCCTGAAGTGACAATCGTTTTGCCATCAGAAAGGACACGAAAATCGCTCAACCCGGCATGGCGCAGTTTTATTGAGCCCATCCTGGCGACAGCGCCTTCCGGCAACGCGTCGCCATAAAAATCAACCGGCGGCAGTTCGGCAGCGGCAATTAGCTCAGCAAAGAATGTGAAGTGCAATAAGAACAGGCAATACGGGACAAACTTCATCATAGTAGTCCCTCCGGCGAAGCCGCGAGCGGCCTTACATCAATCCATATTCCACCAGGGTCTTGCGAATCTTCGCTTCGCCGGCCGCGTCCAGCGCGCACAGCGGCAGGCGCATTTCGCCGGTGGCGTGGCCCAGCAGCTTCAGCGCCGTCTTAATCGGAATCGGATTCGTGGCCACGCTGAGCATGTCGCGGCAGAGCGGGAAGAGTTTGCGATGCCACTTTTGCGCTTCGGCCAAGTTGCCCTTCTGCACGGCCGCGATCAGCGCCTTCATGTCCTTGGGGATGATGTTTCCCACCACCGAAACTACGCCCTTGCCGCCGATGCTCATCAGCGGCAGCGTCAGGCTGTCGTCGCCGGAGAGGATGGCCAGGTCACACAACTGCATGATCTGCGACGCCTGATCGAGCGAACCGGTGGCTTCCTTCACGGCCACGAATTGCGGATACTCGGCCAGCCGGGCCATGGTTTCCGGCAGAATATTCGATCCTGTGCGCCCCGGAATATTGTACAGCACAATGGGAAGGTCCACGGCCTCGGCCACGGCGGCGAAGTGCCGGTAGTAGCCATCCTGCGTGGGCTTGTTGTAATACGGCCCCACCATCAGCGCGCCAGTGGCGCCACACTTCTTCGCGAACTTTGTGAGCCGAATCGCTTCGCGGGTGCTGTTCGAACCGGTGCCGGGCATGGTCTTGATGCGGCCACGGGCCCGCTCCACCACGGCGGCCATTACTTTTTCATGCTCTTCATGGTCGAGTGTCGGGGATTCGCCGGTCGTGCCAACCGGGGCCAGGCAATCGGTCCCTTGCTCGACGTGCCAATCGACGAGCCGGTTCAACTCTTCGGTATCGATTTGACCGTTCCGAAATGGAGTTACCAGGGCCACGGTCAGGCCCGCAAACAGATCGCCTCGCGTGGACATCGGCCACCTCATTCCCGCATCAGATGCAGCGCTAGGATCAGGCTACGAGTGATTGAAGGTCCTGGCCAGAACTCGTAAATGCGGAATTCGAATTGCGGAATGCGGAATTGAATGGCGAACCGCAAAAACTCTTCGCTCTTCCATTCCGCATTCCGAATTCCGCATTCCGAATTCTCCTATAAACTGATTTGATACGCAGAATCAGGTTCAAGGAGTCATCATGCCGTTTGCGAAGGTTGATAATCAGGTCAATTTCCCGGTGCTGGAGCGCCAAATCCTCGAGTTCTGGGGCGCCAGCCAGGCGTTCGAGAAGCTGCGGGCCAAGAATCGTGGCAAGCCGAAATGGTCGTTTCTCGACGGGCCGATCACTGCTAACAACCCCATGGGTGTGCACCATGCCTGGGGCCGGACCTACAAGGACTGCTATCAGCGCTACTTCGCCATGACCGGGCATGAAATGCGCTACCAGAACGGCTTCGATTGCCAAGGGCTGTGGGTTGAAGTGGAGGTGGAGAAGGAACTGGATCTGAAGTCGAAGCGCGACATCGAGAACCTCGTCCCCGGCGACCGCTTTGCCAGCATCGACCAATTTGTGACGCTGTGCAAGAAGCGCGTCGACACGTTCGCGCGAAGGCAGACTGACCAGTCTATCCGGCTCGGCATGTGGATGAACTGGGACGTGACCGATGCCGACTGGACCAAGCCGCCCGATGAGCGCAAGTCGTACTTCACCATGTCGGAGGGAAATAACTACACGATCTGGTCCTTTCTCAAGAAGTGCCGTCAGCGCAACCTCGTCTACCGCGGCTTCGATTCCATGCCCTGGTGCGCCCGCTGCGGCGTCGGCCTCAGCCAGATGGAAATGCACGAAGGCTACCGCTTCGTGGCCCACAAATCGGTGTTTCTGAAGTTTCCGCTCAAAGATCGCCTCGGCGAGAATCTATTGGTCTGGACCACCACGCCCTGGACGCTCACCAGCAACGTGGCCGCGGCTGTAAACCCGGAGATGACTTATCTCAAGGTCAAGTATCAGGACGAAATCTACTACATCGCCAAAGGTGCTTTCACCTTCAAACGTAAAGAAGAAGAATTCAAGCGCAAGGAGTGGCTGGAGGGCGTGCCGAAGCTGAAGACCATCGAGCAACTGTTCAAGGAGAAGAAAGGCGGCTTCGAGATCGTTGGTGAAATCAAAGGCTCGGACATGGTGGGCTGGAAGTACGAAGGGCCCTTCGATGCGCTTCCGGCTCAGCAAAACGCGGGCGGCTATCCGCAGGAACTCGCCACCGTTGTGCTGAAGCAAAAGTGGGCCCCGGCCGTGTCGGGTCGCGATGCTCATCGTGTCCTCGCCTGGAAAGACGTCGGCGAAACCGAAGGCACCGGCATCGTGCACATTGCCCCGGGTTGCGGCGCCGAAGACTTCGAACTTGGGAAAGAGCAGGAGATTCCGCCAATCGCTCCGCTGGGCGAAGACGGGATTTTCCTGAGTGGCTTCGGTGACCTGAGCGGCAAATCCGCACTCGATCCGAAAACCGCCGAGTGGATTTTCTTCAACTTGCAGCAGAAGAACCGGCTCTTCGCCACGGAACAGTACCCGCACAGCTATCCGCACTGCTGGCGCTGTAAGACGGAACTGCTCTTCCGCCTGGTGGATGAGTGGTACATCAACATGAGTTGGCGGAACGAGATCATCGGCGTGGTCGATCAGGTGGAGTTTCTGCCCGAATCGATCAACGGCAAGGCCCGTGAGAAAGACTGGCTCAATAACATGGGCGATTGGATGATCTCGAAAAAGCGCTTTTGGGGCCTGGCGCTGCCCATCTGGGTTTGCGACAAATGCGACCATTTCGACGTGATCGGCAGCCGGGAGGAGCTCCAGAAGCGCGCGGTGGAGGGGTGGAAAGATTTCGAAGGCCACAGCCCGCACCGGCCGTGGGTGGACAAGGTGAAGATCGCCTGCCCGCTGTGCAAGGCGACGATGAGCCGGGTGCCAGACGTCGGCAACCCCTGGCTCGACGCCGGCATCGTGCCGTATTCCACGATGGGCTACAACAAGGACCGCGCCTACTGGGAAAAGTGGTTTCCGGCCGATTTCATCACCGAGAGCTTCCCCGGCCAGTTCCGCAACTGGTTCTACGCGATTCTGGCGATGAGCACGATGATGGAGAACCGCCCGCCCTTCAAGGTGCTGCTGGGGCATGCCACGGTATTTGACCAGAACGGGAAGCCGATGCACAAAAGTGCCGGCAACGCCATCCCTTTCGACGGCGCGGCCAGTGATGGTTTCGAGTTGTTTGCCGAGCGCGACCCGAAGCTGAAAGTGGAAGACCAGGCTCGCAAGGAACTCCCGGCCGGTTACACGAAGTGCTGGGAAGAAGACATTGTTCTGGACGGCAAACGGGAAAAGGTGGTGAAGGGCGCCTATCCGCCGATTGGCGCCGACGTAATTCGCTGGCTATACTGTCGCCAAAACCCGGCGGCAAACATCAACTTCGGCCCCGGCCCGGCGGACGAGGTGGGGAAGAATTTCGTACTGAAGCTTTGGAACGTGTACGCCTTCTTCTGCAACTACGCCCGCCTCGATGAATTTGACCCCGCTAAGCCACAAGTGGCCATCGGGGAGCGCCCCGACATCGACCGCTGGATTCTTTCCGATTTGCAGTTGCTCATTCAGAAAGCGCGCGCGAGTTTTGAATCCTACGACGTGATGGGGTTCTGCCTGGAAGCAGAGCGCTTCGTCGATGACAAGCTAAGCAACTGGTACGTCCGTCGCAACCGCCGTCGCTTTTGGAAGAGCGAACACGGCCCCGACAAGGACGCCGCGTACCAGACGCTCTACACCGTGCTGGTGACGCTCACGAAGCTGCTGGCGCCGATTGTGCCATTCCTGACAGAATCGATGTATCAAAATCT
>DATGHS010000056.1:0-20568 GCA_035307785.1 Gemmataceae bacterium | reverse complement strand
GATTGCGGCTGGCGTCTTGCTTTGGACCTTCTCCTTTGCTGTTGGCTTTCGGGCCTTTTCCCGCGGCATGCACGCTAACGGCTTGGGCTCGTTCTTAACGCTCGGCTTGCCGGTCATTGCCGGCGTGCTGATTCAACTGCGCGCTCCGGTACTTTCCGCGCTCGTTCCCCCGGGAGCGGTTTACCTGGCACAAACCGGCGAGCCATCCTGGCTCTGGCTCCCAGGCCCGCTCCTTACCGGCCTCACTACCTTGGCAATTGCCAGATCAGCGCGCAGCCGTTGTGTGCGCGAACTCAGACGGTGGTTCGACCGCAACCAGGGCGGCAAGTCGCTCGATTGAGCCGCTCACCGGCAAGCGCATGGATCAAACGGAGTCGAAGACTGCGAATAGCCCGACATCGGATAAACGCCGCCAGCGCATGGATTCGCGCACGGGTTCGGGCAGCAATTATTCGGTCGCTGATAGCGCATCTGCGCCTGTTCCCGCTCCCATTCGCGTTCCTTCTCGCGTTCGCGCTGCCGGTCTTCGACCAGCTTGCAGCCTGAACCCGTTGTCAGGCTTGCGCCCATCATTGCCGAAATCAGCGCCATTCCGACCCACCACTTTCTGTGAAACATTGCTCCGCCCCCTCTCATTCCTCGATATCTACTATCGGTTTGGAAAAGCGCGGGCCGGATAACTTTTCCTAAAGTTTGTGTCAAGTACAACCGACAGCGGTTGGCAGCTTAGCCGGACTTCTCCGTGGTGAGCCACTTCTGAATCTTGCCCAGTTCCTTGCTCCATTGCTCACTGCAGCGAACCTGGCCGAACGCATCGTATAGCAGATCGAGAGTTTCGATAAGATGGCGAATCTGGTCGATTCGCGCTTCGTGGCGTGGACGCACTTGTTCTTCTTCCGGCGGCGGTAAGCGTGCGCTGCCTACCGCCAGGATTTCCGCTTGCAGCGCCAAGTCGTACTGCGAATCGTGGCGAACAATGGTCATCCCCATTTTCCTCGGCAATTTCCCGGCCCGAATTGCCCGGCGAGATTCGGGCAATCGAGTTGGCCCTTCGGAAGAAATCGTTTCATGCCCCGTTTGGCCGCGAGGACATTCCAAGGTGAGGCTGCGCGACAATAACACTGTTGCAACCGAGTCATCGGCAAGTTTGATTTCGCCCTCGTCGCGCTCCAGGATATACCAGAGCCAGAGCAGAAACTCGTTGCCCAAGAAATCCCGGCTGTCTTGGTCGGGAATCCACGCCACATCGGCAGGGCTGAAACCAGGAACGAATACCGAAGGGGCCGCGTCGTCCACATTCCGCGTCTGTTTGCGCATCTCGGCCAGTCGATAAGCCAAGCGGCCGGCCGTGACGGCCTCGAAACCGATGTCGAAGGAGCGCTCGAAAAGCGATTGCATCTGCTCGATGGCGGTGGCCGAGGTTGAGCCAACCAGCAACTCGTTCGATTTTGCATCCCACATCACTGGAATGTGTTTGCGTTTAACGAATCGACCATCCTTCGCTTCCTGATCCAGCCGGGCCATTGCCGCCTCCTTGGCTTCCTTCTTCTGGCGGGAACTTGGCTTAGCTTCAGGATCCGAACCCACCAGCGCTTCCAACTCGATTTGAAAATAGGCGCGCTGAAGATCGGCCGGCAGTTTCTGCGTATCGACGCGCATCGCGAACAGCAGCGCGTCATTGATGATGTTTTTGGCCAGGTCGAAGCGCGTGTCGAGAATGTGATCGCCTGCGGCCCAACCAACCTCGATGCCGTCGGCCGCGGCAATCCGTTGCTTTCCCGCCGCATGCGCCGAGAGCGCTTTGAGATGATCGGGACCAAAAATGCCGGGGCCGGGCGGAGCAACACGCAAACGCGAGAAGGTCACGCGGCCGGACAGGAAGCCCATGCGAGAGTCTTTCTACGTGCGAAAAGAGAAGAAACCACGGATAACACCGATAGCACAGATAAGAATAACTGACGGTAAGTTGTCTAAGTTATCCGTGTAATCAGTGGTTTACTGATGTCCGAGAGCCAATAAAAAACGGCGAGGCGGCGATCCTCGTTCGATCGCCGCCTCATACGGGAGCCGGTTTGGGCGTTGCTCGTGTCTCAGGAAGCCTCAACCAGGACTTCCTCGGGCTCGACTTCCTCATCCTTGCGAACCATTTCCTCCAGGATGACGGGGTGCCAGTAGCGGTTCCGTTCTTCGCACGGCACATAGTTTTCCCGCGCCCAGCGGCGGAGCTTGAGCTCTTCTATTAAGTCCACCTCCGCCATTACCGCACTCGACATGATCGACCACCTCACATAAAGTATGACACTTCCATCGCGTCTTAGGAAGTTGCAGAAAATATATATCGGTCGGTTGCCCGAAGGCAAGCAGGAATTTCGCTTTCTGCGGGACGTTCCGGGCCTACGCTCGCCGCCATTTCTCCAGCTTCTATAACCGTTACCGGCCGCATAATCGTCAAAGACGGCACCCGGTGTTTCCGCTTAAGCAAACCGAGCATATACCAAAGCCCAGGGACGGAAGTCTCTGGGCTTTCCATGACTACAACTCCGTGAGGTTGCAACCATGAGGGCAATTGTTGGACCTTGTACTGCTGCATTCGTTGTCATTCTGACCTTGGCTGACAGCACTCGCGCTGCCGATGCCCCGGCGGGCCCGCTGGCACGCAAGGACCTCGACCAGCGGCTCTACGATTCCATTTACGACGTCACTAAAGAGGGCGTCCGCCTTTACAACGAACGCGGTGACGAGGCCGGCTGCTACCGATTGTTTGAGGCCGCATTGAAGACAGCCGGACCGCTGCTCGACCACCGGCCCGAATTGCAAAAATTCGTCGCCGACAGGCTCAAAGCGGCCGAAAGCGAACGCGGCATGGCCGAAAAAGCCTTCACGCTGCGGGCCGGCATGGACGAAATCCTGAAAGTGCTCCGTAAAGACATCGTGGCCTCCCGGCCTGGCCCGAAGCCGGAACTGGCGCCAGCGCCAAAGCCTGAAGGCAAGACCGGCGACAAGATGATGAGCGCCGGCGGCAAGTCGCTCTGGGATCGCCTCGGCGGTGAACCAGCCGTGCGGGCCGTGGTGAAGGAGCTGATCGCCGTTTCCGCCAAGGATCCGAAGGTGAACCTGAACCGCAGCGGCAAATACAAGGTCGACGAAAAAGGCCTGGCGCATTTGGAACAGCTGATCGTGGAGTTCGTGAGCCAGGCCACCGGCGGGCCAGTCAAGTACACCGGCCGCGATATGAAAACGGTCCACGTGGGCATGGGCATCACCGAATCGGAATTCAACGCGATGGCCGGCCACCTGATCGATACGCTGAAGAAGTTCAAAGTGCCGCAGAAGGAGATCGACGAGCTGGTGCGGATCGTCGCAACAACGAAGAAAGACATCGTGGAGATGAAGTGACTCAATTGCCACTTGCGGCCTTGCAGCGCCGCAAGCGGCTTTCGGTTTACTTCGCCTTGAACGTGAGTTCCCCGCTCTTCTCGTCGTAGTCGACGACCACCGTTTGCCCGTCGCGGATCTCGCCGGAAAGGAGTTTCCGCGCCAGCGTGGTTTCGACTTCCCGCTGCAACACGCGCTTGAGCGGCCGGGCGCCGTAACTTGGTTCGTAGCCTATGCGCACCAGGTGGGTTTTGGCCGCATCGGTCACCTCGAGATGAATGCGCCGCTCCGTCAAGCGCTTCTGCATGTTTTGCAACTGGATGGAGACGATCTTCTTCAAGTCCTCTTCGCTCAGAGCGTGGAAAACGATGATCTCGTCGACACGGTTGAGGAATTCGGGCCGGAAAGCTTTCCGCATCTCGTCGAGCACCGCTTCCTTCATGCGGTCGTACACTTCGCCGATAAACGAGCCCTTGTATTGCAAAATCCGTTGGCTGCCGATGTTGGACGTCATGATGACAATGGTGTTCTTGAAATCGACCGTGCGGCCCTGGCCGTCCGTCAGCCGGCCGTCGTCGAGTAGTTGCAACAGCGTGTTGAACACATCCGGATGCGCCTTTTCGATTTCGTCGAACAGCAGCACGCAGTAAGGCCGGCGGCGGACCGCTTCCGTGAGTTGCCCGCCTTCCTCAAAGCCAATGTACCCCGGCGGCGCGCCCAGCAGCCGCGAGACGGTGTGCTTCTCCTGATACTCCGACATGTCGATTCGGATCATGGCACGTTCGTCGTCGAACAGAAACTCGGCCAGGGCGCGAGCCAGTTCCGTCTTGCCGACGCCGGTCGGCCCCAGGAAGATGAAGGAACCGATGGGCCGATTGGGGTCCTTCATGCCGGCCCGGGCCCGCATGACGGCGTCGGCCACCGCGTCCACGGCTTCGTCCTGGCCGATCACGCGCTGGTGCAACTCCTCGGCCAGATGCAGCAACTTCTGTTTTTCGCCTTCGAGCAGCTTGGAAACCGGGACACCGGTCCAGCGGCTGACCACCTCGGCAATGTCTTCCTCATCGACTTCATCTTTCACCAGCCGGCGAGCGGTGGCGGTCTTGGCCGCGGCTTCCTTCGCTTGCTGAATCTGTGCTTCCAATTGCGGAATGCGGCCATATTCCAACTCGCCGGCCTTGCCATAATCGAAGGCTGCTTTGGCACGATCCAGTTCAATCCGCAATCCTTCAAGTTGCTTTTGCAATTCCGGAATCTTTGCGGCCGATTGCTTTTCCGCCTTCCACTGCTCTTCCAACTGCGTGTGTTGAACCTCGAGCTTCTCCAGTTCACTTTGAATTTTGGCCAGGCGCTCGCGCGACGCCGGGTCGGTCTCTTTCCGCAGCGCTTCGCGCTCGATGCGCAGTTGCATGAGCCGGCGGTTCACTTCATCGAGTTCGGTCGGCTTGGAATCGATCTGCGTGCGAAGCTTGGCGGCCGCTTCATCTACCAGGTCAATGGCCTTATCGGGCAGGAAGCGGTCGGAAATGTAGCGGTTCGACATCACCGCAGCGGCCACCAGAGCGGCGTCTTTGATCCGCACCTTGTGATGGCCTTCGTAGCGCTCGCGCAAGCCACGGAGGATTGAAATCGTGTCTTCCACCGACGGCGGTTCGACCATGACCGGCTGAAATCGGCGCTCCAGGGCCGCGTCTTTTTCGATGTGCTTGCGATACTCGTCGAGCGTGGTAGCGCCGATGCAGTGGAGTTCGCCACGGGCCAGCATCGGCTTGAGCAAATTGCCGGCATCCATGGCGCCTTCCGCCTTGCCGGCCCCAACCACGGTGTGCAGTTCATCGATGAAGAGAATGATCTCGCCCTGCGACGAGGTGACTTCCTTCAACACGGCTTTGAGCCGCTCTTCGAATTCGCCGCGATACTTGGCCCCGGCTATTAGAGCGCCCATGTCGAGAGCCACCACGCGCTTGCCCTTCAGGCCTTCAGGAACGTCGTCCTTGATGATGCGCAGCGCCAGGCCTTCCACGATGGCCGTTTTGCCCACACCAGGCTCGCCGATGAGTACTGGATTATTCTTGGTGCGGCGGGAGAGAACCTGAATCACCCGGCGAATCTCATCGTCGCGGCCGATCACTGGGTCGAGCTTGTTGTCGCGGGCCAGTTGAGTGAGATCGCGGCCAAATTTCTCCAGAGCCTGGAACGTGCCTTCCGGATTCTGCGACGTAACCCGCTGCTGGCCCCGAATGGCTTGAATGGTTTCACGCAGTTTCTCTTTCGTAGCGCCGAATTCCTTGAGGATTCGGGCAGCCGGGCCGTCGCTGTCGGCAATTGTAAGCAGGACGACGTCGTTGGAGATGAAGTCGTCTTTCCAGCGTTTGGCTTCCTCTTCCACGCGATTGAGGAGCTTGTTGAGCCGCGGGCCGACATAGAAGCGGTCGTCGTTGCTGCCGCCGCTGACCTTGGGCAGCCGCTCGATTTCTTGCTGCAAGCGAATCTTGATGGCGTCAACCGAGATGCCGGCCTTTGCTAGTACCGTAGCAGCCAGGCCGTTGTCTTGATCGAGCAAGGCCAGGAGCAGATGCTCGACCTCGGTCTCTTGCTGGCCGAATTTGTGCGACAGCTGTTGGGCCGAACGCAAAGCCTCCTGAGCCTGTTCGGTGAAGCGTTCGATATTCATGGTGGGGACCTCTTTCGTTGCTCGGAGAATGAGCAAATCTTGTACCCGGTTTCCGGCCATCGGACGCAACCATATTGCTTGCAAACAGTTAGGATGAGCAATCGCTAGCTGCGGCTTCTGTGGTCCGAACCGCTCCCTGCCATCGCGACAGCGATTTGTAACGGCGCGACACAAAATGACCGGTGTTTTCAAATTGTCTTGTTCTCATTTTTGCGCCCAACTCGTTTAACAAAAAGAAGATACAATAAAACAGGCTGCGCCGGTTCTGGCAAAAAGCGGTCACGGCGAGCGGGGGACATTTTTTTTCGTATGTCGTCTCCTGCTGGGCGCGTCCGCTATTTATGAATGGGACATTTTCGCACACCTTTGGGACACCTTGCCATGCTTCTGGGCAATGCCGTCGCGCAGCCGACAACCCGTGGCCGCAGAAGGATACGATCCGGTTGGCGAATGTCAAAGCGCCTACCTTCGGAAAATTGCAGTAATCTTAGCCCGCGATAAACAGCCCAACATCCTCCGAAATCGCTTGCGTGTGCGGCCACGGCATGGGGAATATTCTCACGGATGGGCCAGCGCGGTACGGATATCTGGGAGAAAATGACGCTCGCTCGACTCCTCCCCCCGCCTCGAATTGGGCAGGAGCAACCATTCTCCCCTTCCCGCTTCGGGGAGGGGCCGGGGGTGGGGTCGGTTGGAGAGACTCGATTCGCAGCAAACCGGGGCGAGCGAGAAATGTCAGGGAAGTATTGTTTCGCCTCCGACCCCACTCCCCAGCCCCCTCCCCGAAGCGGGGAGGGGGAGCAGACGCACTCGCCCCGCTTTCCCTCTCTTGACAAGTCCTTGCAACCCGGATAGATACGGCGAAGTTGCGGATCTCCTTGCTTTACCGCAAGCGGCAATTCGGGGCCCGGAATGAATTCGAACCTTCGCGCCAGTCTGGCGGAATTGATCGGCACCTTCGCGGTGGTGTTCTTCACCTCGGCCGCGGTGTTGGCGGATGGTATTCCCAGCCTGTCGGGGCATTCGGGCTATGGTAAGATCGGCATCGCGTTGGTGGCGGGGGCTTCGTGGGCGGTGGCGCTGGCGCTCACATTGCGGCTTTCCGGCGGATTTTTGAATCCGGCCATCACCATCACGCTCTGGGCCTTTCAGCGCATCGAGCATAAGCGGGCCGCGCATTTCCTGGTTGTGCAACTCATCGGCGGGGTCTTGGCCGGGCTGGCAATTCGCGGGCTGTTTTTCTTCTCCGAGAATGCGCTTCTGTCTACCCGTATGGGCACGCCGCACCTGAATATGGCGGCGTTTGCGACCAGCGGCATGGATCAAGCGACGATGATTGCCGGTATCGGCATTGAAACGCTGCTGACGTTTTTGCTCGTGTTTGCCATGTTCGCTTTTATCTTCGATCCGCGCTTTCGGCGCAATGCCGGCGAGTCGGTGTATCGGCTGTCGTATTTGTGGATCGGGCTCTTGATTTTCGTCGAGACAATGGTTGCGTTCAGCTACACATCGGCCTGCCTGAATCCGGCTCGTTGGCTGGGGCTCGTAATCTGGGAATCGACAGTCGCCGGGCTGCAATCGCAGCATCCGTGGACCGACCATGCGCCGTTTTGGATTGGCCCAACGCTCGGCGCCGTGCTGGCGGGGCTGATTTACAACTATTTGATTCTGCCCCAGGATGAACGGAAGGGGCCGCCGAAGGAATTGCCGTAGGGCAAACCCGCGAGGCTCGAAGACTCGCCTCGCGGCTTGGAAGTCAATAAGCCGTGAGGCGAGTCTTCGAGCCTCGCGGTTCCTCTCGGGAAAATTCTCCCATGCACCCGCTAACTCTCGATGACATGGTGCCGCTGGCGGAATATGCCGCGCGACGGCAAGAATTCTGGGAAGTGCATCGGAATTATCGGAACCGCTATCGGCGCGTTGCGGTGGGGCCTGAAGTCGTCGTCATTTTCGAAAACCGGCAAACGCTTTGGTTCCGCATTCAGGAAATCTTGCGGATCGCGCGCATGGATGAACCGGAACTCGTGCAGCAGCAGCTGGATTGGTTCAATCAACTCCTGCCGGGGCGGGACCAGTTGCATGCGGGACTCGTTGTGCTCGAAACTCCGGGTGAAGGGCCGGTACGCGACTGGGGTTACTGGAGCGAAGTGGCCGGCCATCACGTCCGTTTGCACTTGGGCTCGACCGCGATTCCGAGCCACTTGCTCACCTGCCGGCCGGCGGACCGAGCAGGCGGCACGGCCGGTTGGCTCGAGTTTTCCTTGTCACCAGAGGAACAGGCGGCGCTGGCAGACTATCAGCAGCCCGCGCGGCTGGAAGTGTACTACAAGGATTACCGGTATACCAGCGGGGTTCTCAGCCACGAGATGCGGCAGAGTTTGATGGAAGATTTGGAGTCGGGAATCCGCCGCAATGTGGCATAATTAAAACTATGAGGCGGGAGCGCCAGCGACCGGATGTTAGGCGCTCAACAACCGGTCGCTGGCGCTCCCGGCTCAAAAAACTATGACAACTGTCGCGCCATCGGCAATTCCACTGTGCGATGGACGCCGTTGGTGCCGCGATCCAGTTTGTCGAGTTGATACAATTTCTGCCCGGTGGACGTGGGGTATTCGCCGGTGAGGCAAGCCCGGCACAGGTGTTTGTCCGGAAGACCGATGCAGCGGGCCACGGCCTCGAGCGGCAGATAGCGAAGGCTGTCGGCTTCCAGCACCTCGGCCATATCGTCTTGTTCGGCATCGGTCGGCATCGTGCCTTTCATGAACTTCGGCGCGAACAATTCGCGCACACCCGACATGTCAATGCCATAGAAACACGGACCGACAATCGGCGGACAGGCCACGCGCACGTGCACTTCCTTGGCGCCGCCTAAATCGCGCAAGTGGCCGAGCAGCGTCTTCAGCGTGGTGGCCCGGACGATCGAATCCTCGATGAGCAGCACGCGCTTGCCTTCCAGCACTTCGCGCAGCGGTGTGAACTTGAGGCGCACGCGGTCGGCCCGGTTGGTGCCTTCAATAAAGGTCCGGCCCACGTAGCGGTTGCGAATCAAGCCTTCCACCGAACGAAGTTTCAACTCGAAGGCCATGGAGTCGGCGGCGGCCTTCCCGGTGTCGGGCACCGGAACCACGATGGTGTCGTCATCGAGCGGGACCAGATTCAGCTTGCGTTCCTGTTCGGCCAGTTCTTTGCCTAAAGCCGAGCGCGAGAGGTAGACACTACGGTCGTCGAGCGTGCTGGCCACGTTGGCGAAGTAAACCCATTCGAAGAAGCAGTGGGCCGGCGATTGTTTCGGGGCATACCGAACCCTGCGCACCTGGTTATCCTGAATGAGCATCAATTCGCCGGGCTCTAGGTTGTGGATTTCGCGGAAGCCGAGGTTCAGCAGGGCCACGCTTTCGCTGGCGGCGGCAAAGAGCGGGCCGTCCACCGCGTAGCAGAGCGGCCGGAAGCCTTTCGGATCGCGCAGCACCACCATGTCGCCCATCGCATTTAGGAAGACGAGGTTGTAGGCGCCGTCGAATTTTTCGGCGAGACGGCGAAAGACGTCCACGAGGTCGGGCCGTTCATCGCCGCGCAGTTCATAGGCGATGTAATGCATCAGAACTTCGGTGTCGTTTTCACGCGTGAGATGGTAGTGCGGCTTGGCGAGCAGTTCCGCTCTTAGAAGTGGGAAGTTCGCCAGTTGCCCATTGAAGGCCAGGCTGAACCATTTCCACCTACGGCCGTGGCGCCACTCGAATGGCTGAGCGTATTGCCGGGTCATCGGGCCGGTAGTGGCGTAGCGGACATGGCCAATGGCCGCGCGGCCTTCGTGGTCCTCCATGATCTCTTCGAATTTGTCCTTGTGGTTGAGCCGAAAGGCTTCGATAACGGTGCCATTAGCCTTGTAGGTTTCAATCAGTTGGCCGCGGTCGGGGTTATAGGTGCTGAAGCCGGCCGCCAGTTGCCCGCGGTTTTGCAAGTCAAGCAGCAAGCGTGGCATCAGGCGGGAGACTTGGTACGGAGCGGTGGTCTGCAGCAGCGACGATTGCACGGGGCCATGAAGGTGATAGATCGCGGCGATACCACATTCATGGTGTAATTCGTCCATGGGCTGCCTCGTGCGGTGCGGAATATTGGAGAGTGACAATTTCATTCTAAGGGCCGGCGCGATTCTTCACAAGAAGCACATGAAGGGGAATTCGTTGATTTCGAGCTGATGGACCGGGTTTGAAAAGCGTTCGCAATGGTCGAAGCGATTCTTCAGGATCAGAAGTGCCGTTCCGAGCGAGGGTTAGCCGAGGCGCGGGTGGAATCTCGCAACGATCGCAATAAACGTGAATGGGTGGAGACGGTTGCAGCTGCCAAATGCGCTTCCGGAGACGACGCTGCCAGCGTCGTCGAGTCCCCTGACGACGCTGGCAGCGCCGTCTACGAAATTCAGGATTGGCAATGACAACCGATTCTCTCAACGATCCATTCTGGCAGCAGGCTCGCTCGGCCATGCTGCTCGATCCGAATGTTTGCAATCTCAACACCGGCTCCTTTGGTCCGCTGCCCCGGTGCGTGTTCGAGCGTGTTACGGAATTCCGAAAGCAGCTCGCGGCGGAGCCGACCGATTTCATTGTCCGCCGCTTGCCGCCGTTGCTCTGGCAGGCCCGGGAAGCATTGGCTCGCTACATCGGCGGGCGGCCGGAGCGGCTAGTTTTCACGGCGAATGTGAGCGTGGCGATCAACATCGTGGCGTCGTCGCTGCAATTGGCAGCACCGGGAGAAATCCTGCTGACCGACCATGAATACGGGGCGATGCATTGGTGCTGGGAACGCGCGGCGATTCGCCAGGGACTGACACTGCGAACCTTTCCCTTGCCGGTGATGGCGAATTCGCCGGAAGAAATCGTTCGGGCCTTTGCCGCGGCGATGACCGAGCGCACGCGGCTGCTCTTTTTCAGCCACGTGCTGTCACCGACAGGGCTGGTGTTGCCGGCGAAGGAAATTTGTGCGGAGGCTCGTCGGCGTGGCATCATGACGGTCGTAGACGGAGCCCATGCGCCGGCTATGATTCCGCTGAATGTCGAAGAGATCCACGCGGACTTCTATTGCGCCAACGGCCACAAATGGCTGCTGGCGCCGATCGGGACCGGCTTTCTCTATTTCCTGCCGGAAGCGATCGAGCGAATTGAACCGATGCAAGTTAGCTGGGGCTGGCATTACGAGCGCAAGAATGTGGACGCTGCCGATGAGTACGGCTCCACGCCTCGGACTCGCGCGTTGGAATTCGAAGGCACGCGCGACTTCTGTCCCTGGCTCGCCGTGCCGGAGGCCATCGAGTTTCAAGCGAAGTTAGGTTGGGACAAGATTCGCAATCGGATTGAGGAATTGGTGCAATACACGCGACAACGGCTAACGGGCCTATGCGGCCTGGAATTGGCCACGCCAGCCCTTCCGCTTCTTCACGGATCCATGACCGCGTTCCGCATTGCGGACAAGGTCAAGCGCGAATGGTCGGAATTGCGTCAGGAATTCTGGCAACGCGGCATCGAGATTCCGATTGTCATCCGGCCGGATTACTTGCTGCTGCGAGTGTCGACGCATTTCTATAACACGCATGAGGAGATCGATCGGTTGGCCGCGGCGGTGGAGGAGATTATCGGGTAGTGTGTCGCGCTGCAGAGCGCGGCGGACTACTGGCTCGAATCTTTTACTGGACGACCGCCGAGTACCTCGATGGCGTACTTCCGATTCTTTTCGACCAATTCATCGATGGCCTTCTGACGTTCTTCTTTGAAGGTGACGAATGCCGTGTACGAGACACGCTTTACCCACAGACCCAGTTCGTGATCGTAAACAGCGCCTTTTTTTATCGCTCGACACAGCGCGTTGTAATTCGTTGGATCACCGGCTTCGGTCCAGAGGCGCCCTTCGCGCTCTGCCATGTTCGAATATTGGATCGAGCCTTCTTCCGGCGAATAAGTTGTGACTAATGTGACGCCCCGTCGTTGGCCTTCGTCTTCGATTGCCGCACGCATAGTATCGCAGAGAAAAAAGCGGATTTGCCGGCCCATAATTAATGCCACAAAAAGGCGGCTTACTTGCTCGCCGCAATCCGCCCTTCCATCGGGCTGGATGCACTTGCATACAGTTTACGCGGAATTCTCCCCGCTAGATACGCGAGCCGGCCGGCTTCGCAGGCCATGCGCATGGCGTGGGCCATGCGCAGCGGATCTTGGGCCTGAGCAATCGCCGTGTTCAGCAGCACGCCGTCGCAGCCGAGCTCCATCGCAGCGGAAACGTCACTGGCCGTGCCCACACCGGCATCGACGATGACCGGATAATCCGGGTCGCCGTCTTTTAAGTATTCGAGAATAATGCGAATGTTGTTGCCGTTGAGGATTCCCTGCCCGCTGCCGATGGGGCTGCCAGCGGGCATTACGCTCGCGGCCCCGGCTTCCTTTAGCCTTTGCGCCAGGATTGGATCATCGGTCGTGTAAACCAAGACCTGAAAGCCTTCTTTCACCAGTTGCTCGGTGGCTTTCAGCGTGTCGATGGGGTCGGGCAGCAGCGTCTTGCGGTCGCCCAGGCATTCCAGCTTCACCCACTCGGCGCCGGGATTACTCAAATTAGTGAGAAGCTCGCGCGCCAGCCGGGCGTGGCGTATGGCGTCTTCCGCGTTGAAGCAGCCGGCCGTGTTTGGCAGGATCGTGAAGCGCTTCAAGTCGAGATAATCGAGCAGATTGCGGCCCTGGCTGTCGATCAGCCGCTCGCGGCGCACAGCGACCGTCGTCACTTCGCAACCGCTGGCGGCGAGGCAATCGCGCATCAGGTCGTACGTTGCATATTTGCCCGTGCCCGTGATCAGCCGGCTACGAAAGCGAAACTTGCCGATCACCAGCGGCTTATCTTGCGGAATCGATTCGCCGCTGCCGCCGCCAACCAGTGTAACGATTTCCACGGCATCGCCGTCGCGTAAATGCTGCTCCGAATGGCGGGCGCGCGGAACTACATCCCGATTCACTTCGACCGCGACCTTGCCGTTGTCGTGGCCCAGTCGTCGTAGAAGTTCGGCCACGGTCCACGGTTCGGGGAGTGGGCGGGATTCGCCATTTACGGTGATGGTGGGCATCGATGTTTCTCATTTCAATGAGCCGGGTTAACCACGCTTCTACGAAGCGTCGCTAACTTTCATAATACATATGATGGACGGAAGTAAATTCATCGTGGAGCGCTATGCCTTCTGGAGGTGGGCCGGTCATGTCGTCGTTGTATGTGCCGAATGTGCTCATACCCACCCTCGTTTTTCCCGACAGTTCCCAAGCTTCACGGCACGTGGCTTTGATCGTTCGGAACCTGATCGTCCATAACAACGCGCTCGAACGGCCCACGGTGCTGGGCCTTGCCACCGGCTCGACGCCGCTGGGCCTCTATCGAGAGTTGCGGCGCATGCGCGAAGAGGAAGCGCTCGACTTCTCGCGCGTCATCACGTTTAATCTCGACGAATACTACCCGATGAAGCCGGCGGATGAGCATAGTTACGACCGCTTCATGCACGAGAACCTCTTTAAGTACCTGAATGTTCCAGAATCGCAAATCTTCATTCCGAAGGGTACGTGGAAGCAGGATGAAGTCGAAAAAGAATGCATGCGCTACGAGCAATTGATCCGCCAGAAGGGTGGGCTCGATTTGCAAATCCTCGGCATTGGCCGGACCGGGCACATCGGCTTCAACGAACCGGGTTCCGGCCGGTCGAGCCGCACTCGGCTGGTCACGCTCGATCCGGTCACTCGACTTGATGCTGCTTCCGGGTTTTATGGCGAAGAGAATGTGCCGCACCATGCGATCACTATGGGCATCGGCACGATTATGGAAGCGCGGCAAGTGATCTTGATGGCCTACGGCGAGCACAAGGCCACAATCGTGCGGCAAATGGTGGAAGAGCCGCCGGGCATCAACGTGCCGGCCAGCTTTCTGCAAACGCATTCGGATGCCACCGTGGTTCTCGACCGCGCGGCGGCCGGAGAGCTAAGTGCTTGCCGCCGGCCGTGGGAATTGGGCTCGATTCAGTGGAATGACGAGCGCATTCGCCAGGCGGTCATTTGGCTGAGCCTCGAAGTCAACAAACCACTCTTGAAGCTGAATGATGAAGACTTCCGGGAGCACAAGCTCCACGAACTCCTGCGCGAGCACGGGCCGGCTCAGGACTTGGGCCAGCGCGTCTTTCACGACCGCATGCGCACGGTTTGCACCGAACCGGCAGGGACCCAGCCGCGTAATATACTCGTATTCAGCCCGCATCCGGATGATGATGTGATCAGCATGGGCGGGACGCTGATCCGGTTGGTGGAACAAGGGCATAAGGTCCACGTTGCCTACATGACCAGCGGCAATGTGGCCGTCTTCGACCACGATGCTTGGCGCTTCATCGATTTCGTGCGCTCGTTCAACAAATTCTTCGACATCGACCAGGATCGCACCGGCGAAATTCAGAAGCGGGTGGAAGAATTCCTGCGCAAGCGCCGGCCGGGCGAAATCGATTCCAGCGATTTGCTCGAAATCAAAAAACTGATTCGCGAGACGGAAGCACGAGCGGCGGCCTCGGCGTGCGGCATTCCGCCGGGCCAACTGGAATTCATGAATCTGCGCTTCTACCGCACCGGTTCGGCCGAGAAAAAGCCCATCGATCCGCAAGACATCGACGATATTGTGCAATTGCTGAAGCGCATGCAGCCGAAGCAGATATACCTGGCGGGCGAAATGTCCGACCCGCATGGCACGCACCGGATCTGTGCCGAGGCGATTTTCGAAGCCGTTCGGCGGGTGCAGAAGCAGGCGCAAGACTTTGAGGTTTGGCTCTACCGCGGGGCCTGGGAAGAGTGGCAACCTCACGAAATTGAGCGGGCTGTGCCGCTTGGTTCGTATGATCTGGAGCGGAAGAAATTAGCGATCTTTCGGCACCAGTCGCAAAAGGACCGGGCGATGTACCCCGGTTCCAGCGATACCCGCGAGTTCTGGCAGCGAGCCGAAGACCGTAACCGCGATACCGCCAAGCTTTACGACCGGCTGGGCCTGCCGGAGTATTATGCGCTGGAGGGATTCGTCCAGTGGAAGGGGAATTAACCTAATCCCCGACCCCCTTTTCTGAGAGGAACGGGGAGACAATCCGTTCGCCGCTTCCCTCGTAGGGAAGGGGCTAGGGGTTAGGTTTTTCAATCCATGTGGAAAATCTCGCCCGGCTTCGCTATGACAGCTGCAGCGGGTAAGCTTTTTGGTTGAAAAGGTTTTCCTGACCGGTTCGTTTTGTTTTGCGAACCTGATTTTCTTCGCCGGTCTCCTTGTTTTCGCACGACAAGGGCTTGATCTGCGGACTATGATAACTGTGGGGGAAGTTGTGATGACGGCTTTCGCCCTGGCAATTGGGGAGGTATGCCATGAGCAGCAAACCTAACCGGGCCTCCACCGAGAAAACCCGGCAAAAGAACCAGACTGTCGATCTCACCACCGCGCGTCGGATGTTGCCACTCGTCCAACGCATCGTTTCTGATATTATTCACGACCGTCAGGAACTGAATCGCTTTCAATTCGAGCAGGAAGGCCTGGATCGCAACAAGCGGGAATTGTCGTGGCCGGAACGCGAACGCCGTTATACGCTTCAGGGCGAGGTCGTGCGCCTGGAAGGCCGCATTCAAGAAGAACAGCAGGAACTAGCCCAACTGGGCGCGATACTTGTAAACGTCACTACCGGTCAGATTGGGTTCCCCACTTTAGTGAACGGCCGGCCAGCATTTTTCTCCTGGCAAATGGGGGAAGACAACGTGGCCTACTGGCATTTTGACGGCGAAGCCGTCCGCCGGCCGATTCCGCCGAATTGGAATGAAGGAGCGCCAATCCGGCTTGTCAGCCACCGGTGATTTTTTCTTAAAGCATTCAATACCAACCGCTTGCGATTCGATCCTGGGACAAGGGATCGGTTGCAAGCGGTTGTCTGTTTTTGACGGTTTTTCCGTTACACAACAAGAAAAATTGGAAATCTTTGAAAAAAAACGCTTCGGCGATTTGCATTTTCGAAAAGCGCGTTCTAGGGTTCTTTTGTAGCAACGAGCTTTTGTCGTTGTGACCACTTAAATGAGCGTCTTAACCGTTCCGAGGGGGGAACGGATAAGGCATCCAAGCTACCGAAGGGATGGACGGGACCCGTAAGTCAGCTTGGTAACAGGGCCACCAGTCGGTGGCCCTGTTTTTTTTTCATCAAATCGTACGTCAACTCTGCTGCCGCTTTAGAAGCGGGCATTTCCGAAGGGTGCAAATATTTATCGTTCCATCCGAAGCAGCCGGACGTTTCAGGGCTTGTTTTCAGTGCTTTTGAGGATGAGTGTGTTTTCACCATACCTGGACAGGAGCCCCAATCTGATTGGCACTATCAGTCGGTCATATCCTTCTTTTTCGACGACCAAAAAATAATTACCGTCGGGGTCGGTTGCCGGGGGGATGTTCTCAGTGCGAATTCTGTAATATCCAGTCTCGTCGGATGTCGCATCGAAGCCACGTATGGGCTGCTTTCCATCGGAGTCATATGTCAACCAAATCTTTGCATGCGCGACCGGAGGTTCCGGCCCTTGGGCTTGTGCTTGGGAAAGGGCGAATGAATGGTTAATCCCTTGCTCCGTTCGCACGAATCCGACAACGTCATATTTTGCCGTCGGCCGGCAGCCAACGGCCACGCAAACTATGCTACAAACCCAAAAATACCGGCATTGCGAAAGCCGCAATTGAGTACACCTCCAAAAAATGGCGTCCTCCGAGCCATCTCTAAACTGCGTGGAGCTTGCTTCCCTGCTTATCGTCTCATTCGGTTATCCGTCTAATCATTTGCAGGATACGGATCGTCGTCGATGGGGGGACGGCGGCTTTACATTTAAGCTGGGCGATTGCTAGCTGTTTTTTGAACTCCGCAGCAAATTCATCTGCTAGCGCTTTGGTAGGATTCCGGCCCGAATTGGTGAACGGTGAATTAAGGTCAAGATCGCAGCACGCGCCCGCAAAAAGCGCCTTATTGTTACCCCTGGCCATAATTTGCTCTAATGCGTGTTGGAACGCAAAGGCCTCCACCTCAAAAGAAATGCATTCATAAGCGGCCTTCGGTGCCATACCAATTGTGATGTTGTACCCGTACTCCGCGAGGTATTGTGCAAGGAATCGCGCCCCGGTAATTCGGTTAATCTGTAGGGCATGCACTAGCTCGTGGCCGACAAGCGCGAAGTCCATGGTGCTACGAATTTGAAAGCCTGCACATGGCCGTAGCGGCGACCGCGCAAAAACCATGGTTCCAAAGACGCCCGGGAGAGTAATTGCATCAGCGTCGTTGTCGAACGCGAGCTGGGCAATTCGCGCGGCATATTCTCCACTTATCACAGCGCTAATCTTGATTGGGGCGAAGGAGCCCCCATCCTAAAACCTTTCGGGAAAACCTCGATCGCGGCGTTGGTCACGCCGTCGAATTCTGCCGGAGTAAGGGCAAAAACCGCGTTCTGGAAAATGGCTACGAGACATTTCTCACAGTCCTCGAGCTTGCGCGCTTGCTCGCCAGTGGGGTCAACCCAATTAACGGGATTGTTTCGAGCGTAGACGAATGGGTGCTCATAAAGGAGGTCCACCCCATCTGGCGACCTGGGGTCGACAGACAAAAACCGGCCGGTTACCGGGTTAAACATGGCTTCATCTCCTCAAAATACGCTCGGGATTGCTTCGACTTTCGGGCGCGTGATTATTCCGGGC
Organism: Gemmataceae bacterium; assembly: GCA_035307785.1. Classification (GTDB taxonomy): domain Bacteria; phylum Planctomycetota; class Planctomycetia; order Gemmatales; family Gemmataceae; genus DATGHS01. Next base: position 2,771 of record DATGHS010000056.1, on the reverse strand, counting down.
AAGGCAGACAATTCCTGTTTTCTTGCTTCGAACTCTGCTGGCGTAAATACTCCAAATTCTGCCAAGTTAAAGCCGGGCCTACCTCTCCGAAGCCTTTCCTGGTGTCCGAAAACAATGTTCTCTTGAATTGCATGCTCTTCTTCAAAATACAATGCGAGCTTTGCGACCTCTTCGCGCGTTTTGGTCGCCATAACAGCTCGGTATTTCTTGTAAAAGTCCATAATTTGCCAACAATGCTGGGGGCGGTGCGGGGCTAACACAATGGCCCAATGACATTCGCGCAGACATTCGGCGTAATTCCCATTTTCCCAAAGGCAAATTGCCCTTGTCGAGCGGAACATCGCGGTCTCCTCGGGCGGCGTCAATGGCTGCATGTAGCCATAGACAGTCAAATCTCTTTCATCCATAGGGTGCGGCCAGCGCAAGTAATGTTCGTCGGGCGGGCATGCCAAGCCTTCGCACGTCGCCTCAATGTTGAATCTCGCACCGGGCCGCCATTGTTCGCCGCTGACATCATCCCAGCGAAGGAATAGGTGACCTTTCGCCTCGACCAGCTTCAGCGGGTAGCCCAATCGCCTGCCCACCGCCGCCTTTAGGACGGGCATTGAGGCACATGTTCCGCCGGGGCCGCCAATCATCCCGTGGATAAACAAATCGCGAGAATCAGAAAAATCAGGGTCAAGGCAATAGGGGTCTTGGAATTTGGGATCGCGAATGCGTGCCGGATTATAGCGCACACCAAATTGCTGGTACATCACGGTTGCGAGCACGAGCATGCAAAAATACGCCGGGCAATTCTCAAACGCTGATGGGTTGTCGCGAAATTGATAGGAATGTCGAAGAGTCTCAATCCGCACGGTCTTGGCGACATGGTCGATCCAGTCTAAGTCATTCAAAAAGTTTCTGCCTTCGGCTCCCGGCAGTCCATGGGCCGCTAAAAGATTTCCCTGCGCGACGTCGTAATCGTCGTGCTGATTCCCTGTCACTGACACCATCGCGAGGATTTCGGGGAGGATCATTCGTTATCTCCCAAAATGAGGTCGCGTCAGCGCGTGTCCTTTCCACGTTCGATTGTACCTGATGTCAAGTTGCATGCAACAAAAAAACAGACGAACTGTCCAATCCGTCCAATCCAATCCTCATTCCCGATTGATTACATCAATCAATTGCCGCAGCCGGCCCAGGCTCCGGCGGTCGAAACGGAAGCGCAGTCTTGGCAGGTGCAGGATTTGCGTCTCATTTTGCTCCTGCGGAAGTGCGGGGCCTTGTTCGAAGGTGCCTTGCTCTACGATGCCGGCGAAATCCTTGCGGATGCGGGCCAGCGTTTTGTCACTGAGGTCGTGCTGGAGTCGTAGAACCAGTTCGCCGTCCACGTAGCGCATGCTGTGGTAGACGCGGTAGAAATTCAGTACTTCTGCGGCAGCTTCGTCCACGGAGTCGGTGACTTTGAACAGCGACATGTCTTCCGGCGAGATCATGCCACGGTCACGCAAGCAGCGGCCGATGAAAACTTGGAATTGCTTCCAGTAATCGCCGCCCGGTTCGTCCACGAGCACAATCGGAAACAGGTGCGATTTGCCCGTTTGCACCAGCGTGAGCGCCTCAAAGCCCTCGTCCAGAGTGCCGAAGCCGCCGGGGAAGAGCACCACGGCGGCGGCCTCTTTCACGAACAAGAGTTTGCGCGTGAAGAAGTATTTCAGGTGCATCAGCTTCTTGTCGCCGTGAATGATCGAATTGGCTTCTTGCTCGAACGGCAGCAGAATATTCACCCCGACGCTCATGTCGCGCCCGGCCCCCACATGGCCGGCCTCCATGATGCCCTGGGCGGCGCCGGTGATGACCATGAAGCCTTCTTTCGCCATTCTCCGGCCAAATTCGACGGCCTGCTTGTAAGAAGGATTGTCGGGCTTGGTGCGGGCCGAGCCAAAAACGGTGACCTTGCGATGCTCTCGGAATGCGGAGAAGACCTTGAAACAGTAGCGCAGTTCCTTCATGGCCGTGCTGAGGAGCTTCACATCGCCGCGGGTGGCGTGGTCGAGCACCAGCTTATCGGCCGTCTCCTTGATCTGGCGGACCATGTCCTCCACGCCGAGTTTCTGGTACGCGCCTTCGTGATGAAGCTCGTTATCGTGAATACGGTGGAACGAATCCTGTCCGTCGATTTTGCCGTTGGCTTCCATGTGTTTCCTTTCTCCACGGTGAAGAGAATCGCAGAGAGTGTCATTGTAGCCGAGTGGCGGGAATGGGCGAATCGGGAAAAAAAACAACCCGCCGTTACGGCGGGTGAAGAATTGAACAGAAGGAAACGAAGCAAACGAAGAAGAGATCAGCACAGAGCGGTCTTTGTTTTTTTCTTCGTTTCCTTTGTTTGCTTCTGTTCAGATCTTGTCTTCAACTCAATCGGTCCCCAGCGCTTCGAGTGCCTCGGCCTTGCTGTCGTACAGCGCCCAGAGCGTATCTAGCTGCGTCATGCGCAGCAGCTCACGGACTCGGTCGGACACGCCGGCGAGCACCACTTCGCCGTCGCCGACCTTTTTTAGCTGCAAATGGCAGCGCAGCAAGAACGTGATGAACATCGACCCAAAGTAATTAATATTCGTGAGGTCGAAGATGATCCCGCTCGGCGCCCGGTCGGCGGCCTTGATAGGGGCCAGCACGATCTGGGCCGCATTTTCAATCATAACATCCGACATGCTCTCGATTTCCGGCGACGGCGTCACCACGAAAATGTCATCGTGACGCTGAATCTGGAACGACTCACCAGACGTTGG
>DATGHS010000055.1:0-15845 GCA_035307785.1 Gemmataceae bacterium | reverse complement strand
ATTCGCAAGCCGGAAGCAAGCGAGCCGTTTTCGGCGCTCGCGTTCAAGACCGTCGCGGAATCCACCGGCGACCTGGTGTACCTGCGCATCTACTCCGGCGAGCTCCATCCGAAGGATGAAGTGCAAAACACGAGCTCTGGGAAAGAAGAGCGCGTGGCCCGCATCTTCCGGATGATGGGCGACCGGCGCGACGTACTCGAAGTGGCGGGCCCGGGCGAGATCGTGGCCGTGCTCGGCTTGAAGAACACCTGGACCGGCAACACGCTGTGTGCCGAGGAGTTTCCGGTTGCACTCGAAGACATCCGCTTCCCGGAGCCGGTGATCTCGCAAGCCATCATTCCAGACCGCACGACGGATGAAACGAAACTGGCCGACGCCTTAGGCCGGCTGGTCCGCGATGACCCCACGCTCAAGTGCAAGACCGACCCAGAAACGAGCCAATTGATCCTTAGTGGCATGGGCGAGTTGCACCTGGAAGTATCGGTCGATAAGTTGCAGCGCAATCAAGGTGTGAAGGTTTCCGTGGGAAAACCGATGGTCGCATACCGGCAGACATTGGCAGGGCCGGTGGAACTGGAGACCCGCTACATCAAGCAATCAGGCGGCCGGGGCAAGTACGCCGTCATTTACATGAAGTACCGGCGCCTGGACAAGGAAGGCATTGAAGAATGGAATGAAAAATGCGCCAAGGAGAATGAGAAGCCGGACCCGAACAATCTCTATTTCCTTGACGAGATTTACGCGGGCGTGGTGCCCAAGGAATTTATACCAAGCGTCGAAGCCGGCTTCCGCGAAGGCTGCAAGAAGGGCGCGAAATATGGCTTCCCTTGTGTCGACATCGAAGCATCGCTGACCGATGGCAAATATCACGACGTCGATAGCTCGCAGGACGCGTTTAAGTCGGCGGCATGGGAAAACTTCCGCGATGCCCAGGTGAAAGGCGGCATCGTGCTCCTGGAGCCGATCATGACGGTAGTGGCCGTGGCTCCGGCCAACTACCTTGGCGACCTCACCCGCGACGCCAGCCGGCGACGCGGTGAGATTCTCGATACCGTAGTGGAGAAAGGCCGTTGCCAGTTAAAAGCGTACATTCCGCTGGCCGAACTCTTTGGCTACACATCGGAATTGCGCAACTTCACCAGCGGCACCGCCAGCTTCACGATGGAGCCGAGCCACTACGCACCAGTAAAGGAAGAACTGGCGGATTTGCCGATCACGGTGACGAAGTAACCTCGTTTTTTCCGGCGATCTTTCAGAGCCGCGCACGGGGCGCAGCGGAGTAAGCGGCCGCACAGCCCACTTACTCCGCTGCGCTCCGTGCGCGGCTCTGACTGTTTTGCCTTGACCTCTTCTGCAAATACCGCATGATATGGGCAGGCACACCCCCCGAGCCTGCCATGCCTCATTCACACCCGATTACGAGCGCTGTCCTTTCGCGGCGGACATTCCTGGCTGCCAGCGGTCTATCGTTTTGCGGCCTGGGCCTGCCCGCGCTCGCAGCGCCGTCTTCGCGGGCGCATGCAAAATCGACTATACTCATCTGGCTCAGCGGCGGGGCATCGCACATCGATACTTGGGACATGAAGCCGAATGCGCCGGCGGAATATCGCGGGCCATTTAAGCCGATCGCGACTTCCGCTCCCGGCGTGCGGCTGTGCGAGCATCTGCCGCTTCTGGCGAAGCAAGCGCATCAGGTGGCGGTCGTAAACTCGCTGGGCCATTATGGCCGCGGCACCGGCGATCATCATGCCGGCTATTACTACAACCTGACGGGCCACGAACCCGACCCGTCGTTTCGGCAACAGCTGAATAACCGCAAGCCGGAGCCCGGCGATTGGCCGTTTATCGGTTCTGTTGTTGCGTCCAAGCGGCCAACGCACCCGTATCTGCCGTCGCTCATCTCGTTGCCGCAGAAACCCGGCGCACCTCAGTACACACGTCCAGGCCAATTCTCGGCCAGGCTCGGCATGGAATTCGATCCGGTTTACGTGCTGGGAAGCATCGACAAACCGCTCGAATTCACTACACCGGTGCTTGCGCTGGAAGGCGACATTTCGCCGCAGCGGCTCGCCAATCGGAAAGAATTGCTGCGAAGTCTTGATTCCGTTTCGCGCTCAACAGACCAAGCTGCGATGACGTACACAAAACAGCAGCAGAAAGCATTCTCGCTGCTTTCCGGCCCGCAAACGAAAGGCGCCTTCGATTTAAGCCGCGAAACGTTGGCCGTGCGCGAACGCTATGGCCCGACCATTAACGGGACCAGCATGCTGCTCGCACGCCGTTTGGTCGAAGCCGGCGTGCCCTTCGTTTCGGTCTTCTGGATGGAAGACCCAAAGCTCGACAAACTGTGCAAGAGCGGCGGCGGCTGGGATACGCACGGCAACAACTTCAATTGCCTGAAGGATCATCTCCTACCCGAATTCGACCGTTGCTTTAGCGCCCTGCTCGACGACTTGCACCAGCGTGGCCTGCTAAATCAAACGCTGGTGCTAGTGAACAGCGAGATGGGCCGCACGCCAAAGATCGGCGACCCGCGCTCCGGCGGCCCCAATGGGGCTGGCAGAGATCACTGGACGAACTGCATGAGCGTGCTCTTCGCCGGCGGCGGCATCCGTGGCGGCCAGACCTATGGGTCCTCCGACAAGGTGGCGGCCTACCCCGCCGATATGAAGGTCGCGCCGGAAGACGTAGCGAAGACTGTGTATCATGCGATGGGCATTGACGACTTGGAAGCGGTAGATCGCGAAGGACGACGATTCAATCTGTTGCCGGATGGGGAAGTGATTCGGGCACTATTTGGCTGATAAAAAAACGAGCCGGAAGCGTAAGCGACGGTTTGCAAACCGTCGCTTACGCTTCCGGCTCGTCAATTTGGGACTGCTTTCTTACCGCGTAACTTTCGACAACTCCAACACCTGCTTTCGTCCCTCGCTGGTCGCTTCCAGGCGCACCATGCGATCGGCGCCGTCGTACCAGATATCCGCCTGCATGCCTTCGCCCTTGACGCGGTAGTGCGAACATTCCAGCGTGTCGCCCACAACATTCAGCTTTTCGACGGCCACCTTTTCGAGCCGGCCCTGTATCACTTTGCCGCTGTTCACGTCGAGCATGGGCAGTGCGGCGTCGCGCTGCGATTCGACCGGCAAATGCCAGAAAGATGTGGTCCAGACTTCCGAAGGGGCATCGCTGCGCTGGCCGTTGACGAGCACGCGCAAATGTTGCGGTGTGGCCGTAGCCTGAACGACGCGCTTCTTGCCGGCGTCGCTACTGGCGGCTTCCAGCTTTTGAAGCCGGCCACTCTTCCAAGTTTCTTTGCCGCGGTAGCCATACAGATACCAACCGGTCGTCTGGGGCGCCTGCACGGTGGTTTCGGCCGACATGGTTTGCAAGCCGTCGTCCTGGCTTTGAATGACGAGCTGGTACTGGCCGGCCTGCTTGCCGTTGACCGTGACCGAGAAGGTGCGGGTTTCGGTCTCGCCCGCGCACGCGGAAGAGACGGCCACAAGACCGAGAATGCCCAGCGCCACCAACCCATGCCGAAACGATTCGCGCCCCATAACGGCGTACTCCGCGGAAAATGGGTAAACTCCGATTCAACTGGATCGGAGCCCTATAGCGGAGTGACTGCGGCCGAGCAATAGGAGATTTGACGAGCGCTGCGACGCTACTCTAAGACTCGATCCGTTCAAACGTAGAACGGAATGAATTCCGTTCTACGTTCGATTTCGAAACCCATCTGCACATAGATTATCGTTCTCGCGCTCGCGTTCGCGCGGCTTTCTTCGCCGCCCGTGACAGGCCCTCGTGACCCTTCGTGCGAACGGCCTTCATCGCGGCCTCATGCCGATCGGCAGCCGTGCGTTGTCGTGCGGCGGAATGCGCTTGCTTCGACAGCGCTTTGTGCGATGCCGCCGATTTCCCTTCGTGCTTCATCACATTGCTAATCGCGCGCGACCGCTTCTTCGAGGGGTTGCGAGGCTTCCGTTCGCCCTGCCCTTCCTCGTACGCCAGTTCCGCGCTGCGGCGCGAGCGATCCGCGGTCTTGCCGCGCTTGGGCGGCGGCAATTTCACGCCGGCCCGCCGGGCTTTCGACAGGCCGATGGCAATTGCCTGCTTGGTATTGCGAGCGCCGTGTTTCCCTTCGCGAATGTGGAGCATTTCTTCGCGGATGAATTCACCGGCTTGCGTGGTTGGCGCCTTCCCTTCTCGTTTATCCTCCTCGACGCGCCTGAGTGTTTCTTGTTCGGGCATGATATGCTCCCTTCTTTTTTCCGTCATTGGAATGCGACGGACGCACGTTTGTTGGGAATCGTTTGGGTCCGTCGCAAAATTGTAAAAACACGAGCCCAATGAAGGTGCATGCAATCGTCATGCCGCTGGTATGCAATTATTCGCGTGATTGAAAATCACGGCTTCAAGTTGAAACAGTACAGGAACTCTTGATCGCGAATATAAAGCCGCCCGTTTGCAATCACCGGGTGCGTCCACAAGCCGCCGAGTTGGCGGCGCTTTGTCGATTCACGCGGCAGCTTGAAGCGGCCTTTCTCGATCCAGCCCTTCGGGGAAGCTTCAATCAGCGCAATCGTCCCGCCTTTTTCGCTGCAGCAATAGAGGCACCCGTCAGCATAGGTAAGTGAGCCCCGACCGAGCTTGTCGCGCTCCGCCCAGGCCAGCTTGCCGGTCTTGAACTCGTGGCAAACCCAGCCCTGGTTCTCGGAATAACAATAAAAGTGATCGCCCACCCGCACCACGCCGCCGTCACGGCTCTGGACAGACTTGTTGGAAAGAACCTTCTCGACCTTCGTGGCGGAGCCTTCCGGAACAAGCTTAATCAAATCGCAACCCTGCTGAAAGCCAACGGAAGAGAATACCTGGTTGTCGTGGACGATCGGCGTGGCGATTACCACGTCGTCGTAGGCCGGGTCGCGCTGGTAGCGCCACAGAAGCCTGCCGTCCTTGGCCGCGATCCCGACGATACCGGGGTTCGTTACCTGAATGTATTGCCGCACGCCGCCGATCTCGGCCACAATCGGTGAGGAGTAGCTGGCCTGGTCGGTAATTTCCTTACTCTGCCAGAGCACCTTCCCGGTTTTCTTGTCTAGCGCAGCCAGCAGACCTTGTTTGCCGCCGGGAACGCAGATCAATTGTTCGCCATCGACGAGCGGGGCCATGGCATAGCCCCAGCCGAGCGGCGTGGGATCTTCGGCGCCGCCGCCTGTCGGGTTCACTTCGCCTTGAAAATCGCGCGGCAAACTCCTGCGCCAGACTTCCTTGCCGCTGCCGGCTTCAACGCAGATGAGATCACCGCCGCCGCCCAGTGCGAAGACCAAGTCGCCGTCCACAGTTGGCGAAGCGTTCGGCCCGATATTCCAATTATTGCCTTTCCACTGGAAGAGCGCGCCAATGCGAGCGGACCAAATCTCTTTCGGCTTGCCATTTTCCAGGTTCTTCAAATCCAGCGCGAAGAGAACGTCCGAATCACCGCGGCCGGCCGCCATGTAGAGGCGGTCGCCCACGATGGCCGGGCCGGAGTAACCCAAGCCTAGGTCCGAAGCGGTCCAAAGCAACGGCGGTCCGTCTTTCGGCCATTCCTTGAGCAGGCCGGTTTCCTTCGAAACGCCGTCGCGGTTTGGCCCACGAAACTGCGGCCAATCGTCGGCCCGAAGTATCGGCACGCAGGAAACACTGGCGAGCAAAGCGCAGAGAAGAGTTTGTGTCTTCATTTGGAAACTCCGTAGAGCGAGGCATGACGAAGATTTTGGGCCTTCGCCACAAGTATTCAAGATCGGTTACCAGCTTGTTACGAGACGTGTGACAAGATTTGAAACAGTTCGGTGGGCCGGTTAGCCCGAAGCGCAAGCGAGGAATGCCTCTCGCCCTCACTTGCGCTTCGGGCTAACTCTTGTGCTAAAGGTAGATGGTCAATTACTTCGAAGTCTTCGTTGCTCCTTTCGCCGGAGCCGTGCCGTCGGCGCTAATGTCTTGCAAATAACTTTGCAGCAACGGCACAGGGTCGTCCTCGACCGTGCGCAGGAAGAAGAGCCAGCCGTCGTGCCACCAGAAGGCACCCTTCATGTTCGCCGCTCCCTCGGGACTTGCCAGGAACGGGCTTTGGAACCGCAATAGATTAGAAGTCGGGCTGCCTTCGTAATATGGAATTCGCAAATTGCTGATGTCCTGCTGCTTTTTCTGCTGTTGAAGTTGCTGCAATTTCAACAAGACCCGGCCATAGATGGCTTCTTTCTTGTCCTTGCTAATCGGGCAAACAGATAGATGCATCTGCTGATTGCCGGCCACGTAGGTTGCGTGATCGCCATCGGCATCAAAATCAAGCGCCGTCAGCTTCGTGTTCTTGTCAATGCTTTCTCGCTGATAGTTCTTGATTCTCGGCGGTAAGAGCCGGTCGGCTTCAGGTGCATTGATATCGAACTCCAGATTCTGGACCGGCGGCACGAAGGTCTTGTCGAGGTGGTCCCATGTGTTCGTCTCGACCTTCATCTCGTTGGCTTTGTTCTCAATAAAGTTTCCGACCCGGTCAATTACCGTGCGAATGAAGTAGAAGCCCAGGAAGGTGAAGCTGATAATCGTTGCCAAGGTTAATAGGAAGCAGCCGAGTAGCACACGTGACTTTCGGCGCGGCGGCGCGGTAACCGGCTGGAGATTTGGTTTCGCGGCCTTCAGTGTTGATTTGGGCGTGGCGGTAATGGCGGCAACTACCGGAATGACGTCCAGCACATTGTCACCTGTCGTCACGTTGCTTGTCAGCGCCTCCAGGCAATCGGAAAGCGCCTCGGCCACTTCCACCGGGGTCTGGTAGCGCTTGGCTGGATCCTTTGCTAGCACGCGATCCAGCACTGCGACCAGGCCCGAAGGTAAGCCAGGCCGCAACTTGGCAATCGGCGGCGGCCTCTGGGTAACATGGGCCATCACACGCTGCACCATGGTGCCTTCGGGAAACAGCACGCGGCCGGCGAGCAGGTAATACAACGTGCAGCCAAGGCTGTAGATGTCGGAACGAATGTCGGCATTGCGGGCATTGTCGGCTTGTTCCGGCGCCATGAAATCGACGGTGCCCAGGATCAAGCCGGAGGCAGTCCGCCCTTGAGCGCCCTCCGCGCCGGCAAATCGCGCCAGACCGAAGTCGAGAATCTTCACCAGGCCATATGGATAATCTGCCGCATCATCCGCCGGCACGTCTTTTGTGAGGATCAGGTTGTGCGGCTTGATATCGCGGTGGATCATCCCTTTGACATAAGCATGCTGAAGTCCGAGTGCCGCTTGCCGCGCGTAATTGACCGCTTGCTCCACCGGCAACGGCCCGGTATCGCGCACAACGTCGGCGAGGTTTTTGCCCTCGACATATTCCATCACCAGAAAGTGCGTGGAGCCCGCTTGCTCGGCATCGTAAGCGGCGACGATATTGGGATGATGCAAGGCGGCCGCGGCCTTCACTTCTCGGCGGAATCGTTCCGCCAGCGTACTGTTGCCGGTGAGGTCGGCCCGCATCATCTTGAGCGCGACTTGCCGCTCCATCACGCGGTGTGTTGCTTGATAGACAGCGCCCATGCCGCCCTGTCCAAGTAAGCGCACGATTTGATAGCGCGGATGGTTCGCCAGATCGGCGGGAATACCGGCGCTGGAGTCAGTAGGCCGCGCGGTGAACCCTTGGGTTTCTGCGGCGGCAGCCGGAGGCAGCGTAGCCTGCTCTTCGGCACGCGTCGGTGGAGACCCTGGCAACAAATCCGAAGCGCCAGGCCGCTCGCGCTGGCTTCCCTGGTTGTCCGGCAGTGGCGTGTTTTCGGCAGCCATACGGCATCGGCCTCGGTTGGCACATCGGGCTTCCCATATAGTAGTTCGGCGGCGAAACAAGGCTATTGCGGGTGTTGGAACTCTTTGCGTCATTAGCGATAATAGGGAAATGCGAGCCCGCAGCGCAAGCAAGGGAATGTCCTTGCTTGCGCTGCGGGCTCCGATTAAGAGCGAATTTACGACCATGCAGCTATCCCCCTCGCTTCAGCGCATCTACTCCGTGGCCCGCAAGGAAGTGGTGCACATTCGCCGCGATCCGGCCACGATGTTTTTTGCCATCGCCATCCCCATCATCGAGCTGTTCATGCTCGGCTACGCCATTGATACCAACGTCCGGCACATACGCACTGTGGTCTATGACCAGTGCCGTTCGCAGGAGTCAGCGATTTTCTTGCGGCAGTTTGCTACGTCCGAGGATTTCGACATCGTTGGCCTGGTCCATTCCGACGAGGAACTGCACCAAGCCATCGTGTCCGGCAAGGCCAAGGTGGCAATCAAGATTCCAGAGGACTACTCGCGGCGACTGGAAGCGGGCCAAACGGCCCAGGTGTTGATCAAAGTCGATGGTTCGGAATCGAGCGTGGCCGGCGAAGCGCTCAACGTCAGCAATGCCATCGCACTGCGTGAATCGCTTGCCCGGGTGTTGCAAGATAAGCCATTGCCCATCGACGCCAGGCCGCAGATTCTCTTCAACCCCGATACGCGTTCGCCTAACTTCTTCATCCCCGGCCTCATGGTGGTGATGTGCCAGATGATGGCCAGCATGCTCACGACCACGTCGATCGTGCGCGAAAAAGAGATCGGCACCATGGAGCAGTTATTCATGACACCGGTCAAAGCGCGCGAAGTGATGATTGGCAAAATGACGCCCTACATCGGCCTGACATTTCTCGAATTCTGCGTGATCGCATTTTTGATGCGTATCGTCTTCCAGGTGCCAATTCACGGTAGCTTCTTTACGCTGTTGCTCATCGCCTTGCCGTTCATCCTCACCATGCTCGGCATCGGTCTCTTCATCTCGGCACGGGCTTCGAGCCGGGAAGCCGCGGGGCAGATGGTGATGGGCAGCCTGATGCCGTCGATTTTCCTGTCGGGCTACGTCTTTCCGGTTGATTCGATGCCCTGGATTTTCCGGCAACTGTCGCAAGTCTTTCCGACGACCTGGCTAATCGATGCGGCCCGAGGCGTAATCCTGCGCGGCGCCGGCTGGCCCGAACTCTGGCTGCACTGCGTAGTGCTGTGGGCCATGGCCATCTTCTGGCTCGTACTCAGCACACTGCGCTTCAAGAAGCAACTGGGATGATTGTCGAAAGCCCAGGGACGGCAGTCCCTGGTCGCTAGCGCTTCAAGAACAAAATCGCCACCAGATCAATGGCGAAGAAAATGACGATGATCAATTCCAGCCAAAACATGCGCTGCCCGTACACTTCCGCCTGCACCACGCCATAAAGCTGATCCAATTGGCCGAGCCGCCGGTCCACGCTGCCGCGCCATTGCTCCAGATAGAAGCGCTCTCGGGCTGCCACGTAAACGCGGGCCAGATGCCAGTCGCCGAAGAATTTTGTAATGTTCGTCACCTCGTCGGCGAGTTTGGTAAGATCCACGCGATATTCGCGCAGCACGGCCAATACCGGCGAAGTGATTCCGAAAAGCGAAAACGTACGCCGCTGCAGGTCATCGTAAGCCCGGTTGAGGTACCCATCAAGGGCTCGGTCCATCGCGCGAAACTCTTCGAGTTGCAAATTCGCCAACTCCAGGACGTACAATGTGTCTTCCACATAGCCCGCCAAATCCACGACGAGCGCAGCATCCCAGTCAATCACCACGACATCGCAATTCTCGAATGAGCGCTGCAAGCGCAGAACTTCTGTCACTTGCGCTTCGCTCAGGCGCTCGGGCGCGGTTTCACTCAGCAGGCCGGCCACTTCCCGCCGATGCTCGGTCAGCCAGGCGTTGACGTCGTTTACACCTTCCATCTCGGTGATGCAAAAAGCGGTGTACGCCTCCGGCTCCGTGGTGGGCACGGGATTAATGAGGAGACCGTCGAGGCTGTCCCGCACCTGAGCGCACAAACGGCGGGCCAAAGCATCGAGGATCAAATCATCGCCCAGCTGAGGATTGTGAAACGGAAGCAACTCGCGGAGATTATTGACGTCGAATGCCACCCGCAAGGCGATGGTAATGGCGCCGACTTCATAAATACGAACTAGCGCCCGCACGGGCCGGCCATTGAGCGTGGCCGTCAATTTCGGTTCAATGGAGAGTGGCCGGTGCAGCGGCACGTCGCGCGGAAAGGTGTGGTCGGTGCGCACATCGAGCGGCAGCGGCTGCTCCGAAAGCACCGACTGGACTTTGTCCGTGGCAATCTCGCTGGCCACGTCGAATGCGAACAGGTAAACGACTTCGGCTTTCATGTGCCAGGGCCGCCTTCCGTTCTCGCTTTCTCCATGTTCTGCCGGTAGCGGAAGATATGCACTGCTTCGATCGTGATCAGCCCTTCCTTCACGACTTCGTCCAGAAACGGTAACAGCGTGCTGATCTTCTCGGCACTGTCCACAATCTCGATCAAGATCGGCAGATCGGTGGAGAGTTCCAGCAAGCGGGTGGTGTGCATTCGGCTATTGGCGCCGAAACCCATGGCGCCGCGCAGCACGGTCGCGCCGCACAGGCCGAGTTCGCGGGCCTTCAGCACGATCGCGCTATAGAGCGGCTCACTTCCGTGGACGTCCGACTCGCCGATAAAGATTCGCAACAATTGGCCGGTTTCGCCGATCGTCATGGCTGGAAACTCCTCGGGAGATGGGAGCGTGGAGAGGTCCGGGACAGTATCGGGAACCGCCAGGCTGGTAGCCGGTGGTGAAGCCGGCATGCGCTCAGAGCGATAGCGCAGTACATGGCCGCGTTCCAACGTGGCCATTCCTTCGGTCACGACTTCCTGCACGGTGGCCAGGAAAGGGCCGATCTTTTGCGGCACATCGACGATTTCGACAATGACGGGAAAATGCTCGACCAGCGCGAAGCGGCCCGATTGCAGCAGGCGGCCATTGATATCGAAACCGAAAATGCCACGAAGAACCGTCGCCCCAGCCAGGCCATCATGACGGGCGCGCTCGACGAGAGTGTCGGCCGCAAGCCGCCAAAGGCCGTACTTGTCGGTGTTCCGCAAGTAGACGCGCAACAGGGTTTGTTCGCCTTCTAGCTTCATGAAGTGTCCAAAGCAGATTTGCCCACGGATGAACACGACTTCGTAACACGGATACACACGGATCAGAAATCAGTTGGGTAATTCCAATCTCTCGTTGATGGCTTTTTTATCTTTGTCTGATCTGTGTTTATCCGTGTTATGAAATCCGTGTTCAACCGTTGGCTAATGAATCCTCTACCTCGCCAACATCGTTCCAACGCGAACCGCCAGAAGCCCCAGAAACACGCTGCCTGCTATATACGTCGCCGCGGCCAGCCTGTCGCCGTCGCCGAGCATCTTGTGGCTTTCATATTCAAACGTCGAAAACGTCGTGTACGCGCCGGTGAAACCCACGGCAATCATTAGCCGCAAGTCGGCCGGTTGAATCCACCATTTATCGCCGGTGGCCACCAGGCGGTTGTCAAGCACCGTCGTGAACCAGCCCAGGAAAAAACTGCCGGAGAGGTTGATGAACAGCGTGCCCCAAGGGAAGGCCGTCCCGAGGATCCGCCCGGCCGCCAGCGACACGCCCCAGCGGGCCAATCCTCCGATTGAGGACCCCAGCGCCACCAGCGCAATTTGCATCAGCACTTTCACGCGGCTCTCCTGTTCATGATAGCCAAAATGAAAAAGCCCCGACCGGATTCAGTTCTCGGTCGGGGCTTCGGAAGTCGATGCACCTACCGAAAGAATAATCGGTAGGAGTTATCAGTCCCAGCGTGCCGGGACGGTTCCAGGCGAACCCCATCGCCATGCAGGGGGAGTATAGGACGAGTATTAGTAGGAGGCAACGCCGGAGCGCTATGGCCGTTCGCGCTTTTGGAGCTCCTTCACAACCTCCATCGGCGTAAACCCTTCCCACTGATCAAACGGAATGAGAATGCCCTGGTGGCGGGTGGTGCGGATGACCCTGTCGCCATGAATGAGCCGGTACTCGCCGTCAGGGAGGGTGTACTTGAGATAGGTCAGCATCTGTTCCAGCGTGCCCGCCGCTATCCGCTGGCCCCGGCGCTTGGTGAGTTTCCATTCCATGACTGATCTACGGCGATGGGGAACGGGTGGTTCGTAATTCTGGTCGCGTTGTAGGTAGGAGCGTCAACCAAGGTCCCGAAGTTGCTCGCGAAACGAAAACTCCTTCATCTTATCCTTGATCTGCGGCAAATCGAAAACCTTGTGGAAATGGCAGAGCAGACAACGCGCTTTGCCGCAGTCGTGGGCGTCTTTCTTACGGAACCGGCCTTTCTGCAATTCAGAAGTGCAATGGACCTGCCTTTTAGGCCAACCGTAGCCGCGAAGATGTTCGCGATGGTTCCGTCGAGCTATGTGTACTTCCCGATGCCATCTTTTCATGGTCTCCCCTTCAAAAAGCAAAAAACCCCGGTTTCTTTATGAACCGGGGTTTCTTCTCTTCTCCATTCGGCACTCATCTCTCAAAAATCCTTCTCATGCTCCTGCGCAAAATCACGCAGCTTTTTCATGATGCGGACATTCAGTTGCCGGACGCGTTCCTTCGTGATGCCCAGGCGCTGGCCGATCTCTTCGAGCGTCATGCCTTCGGCATTGTCGAGGCCGGCCCGCATACGCAGGATCTCGCGTTCGCGCGGGTCGAGCAGGTCCAGCAGGCGGTTGACCTTGCTGGCGGCCTGTTCGGCTTGCGACAGCTGTTCCTGTTCGTCGCTGCGGAAGTCCTGCTTGGTCTCGAACAGTTCCTCGTGGCCGGTCACGAAGTGCTCGCGCCGCTTCTTCTCGTCCGGAATACTGCGGGCAAAGTTCTTCATGATGGCCCAGCTGGCATACGTGCTGAACTTGTTGCCGCGGGCATAGTCGAATTTCTCGACGGCCCGGATCAGCGACATATTGCCGTCGGAGATTAGTTCGAACAGGTTGTCGGCCGGGCCGGCATGCTTCTTCGCATAACTCACGACCAGCCGCATGTTGCAGCGAATGAGCAGGTCCTTTACGGCACTGATCTTCGCTTGCAACTCTTCGACATGATCCAGGTCCTGATTGCGTGCGTGGGTCGGATCGATGCCCGAACGCAACTTGTGAAGGCGGTGCTTCAGGTAGTTCATTTGCCGGAACAAGTGCTGCTCTTGCGGCTTGCTGAGCAAGGGCATCTCATACAGCGGTGCCAATTCCGGTGGCACGTCCTTCGGAATCTTTTTGTCCCGGCAGGCTTTTTCGAACTGTTCGATGTCCGGCATCGGGCCCATGATTTCGGGTTCCTTGGCGGGGTCATCGAACGATTCGTTATACATGTAGTCCAACGGTTGTTGGAGCAATTTATCGGCTCGGACTTCGGTCACTACCCGATGAATGGACGTGCGGGAGCGAGCGAAGCGTTTGGCTAAAGTATGCACGGCAATCCCTCGACGATAGGAGTTGAAAATGAACTGTTTCGCGGCCGTATCCAACGGTCCGCTCGCGCCCGGAAACACCGCCATGTCGGGGTGATGCCGGTCGTGGTTCTTGATGGTGTAACGAACGGCCTCGGTCGACCGACCAAGGTTTTGGGCGATCCGCCGGCTAACATCCGTGAGCGAGCCGCCGGCATAGGCCAGCCGCCGCGCCCGGCGAATAATTTCGTCCTTCTCTTCATCCGACAGGTGGGAAAACCGGGACCCGCGCGCCACTTCTTTCTGGTGCGAGGCCAGGAATTGCTCCACCACCGACTGCGGAAACCGCAACTGACGCCGGCCATTCTGCATTACCGTCTGGCCGATCAAGCCATGCTTGCGCCAGCGCGCGATTGTTTTCGTGGAAACGTTTAACTTCTTGCTCACCTGGACCAGGCTCAGCATGGGCTCGGTGGG
Organism: Gemmataceae bacterium; assembly: GCA_035307785.1. Taxonomy (GTDB): domain Bacteria; phylum Planctomycetota; class Planctomycetia; order Gemmatales; family Gemmataceae; genus DATGHS01. The sequence goes on along the minus strand of DATGHS010000055.1, from coordinate 2,039 downwards.
CATCTCCAGCGGGGTAATCTGCAGCGAGCGGGCAAGCCGGTCGCGGAACAGGTCCAGGTCATGCCGCAGTTGGTCGCCGCGGATGAGCAACTTGGGATAGGCGCTGCTGCGGTAATCGGTTATGCGGAAGCAGACGAACTGGTACGGATACTGGCGGTTCGTCTTGATTTCGCGATGCAACCTGCGCGCGCGCTCCAGTTGCTCCTGCCGGACGCCCGGCGGGGCATAACGGACTTGTTGGTCCGTCAATTGTTCCAGGGCTGGTACTTTGAAGTCGCTCACCGCTAACCCCTTGGCCGATCACTGTCCTCTGAAAGACGGCACGAAACCACCGGCCTACCGACGCCGCCACTAGCGCCCCTAAGTCTACTACGTTCTGCCGTCGTGTCTGTTACAGTTGATCTGGCGGAAAGATCCGACGTTGGGTATGGTTCATTCTGCCAGATATAGAGGCTTGAAGCCCGGATAAAGGTTCGGGATTTTACTGCTTTTCCATAACTCCCGCCTTCCCCCACTCCTAGAATGCTTTGGGGGAAAGAATTTACTCATCAGGTACTTCGCTCTTCCAGAGTTGTCATTCTCGGCTCTCTGTTTATATAGACGCTGCGAAGGCCATGCCGTATTCCAAATTATTCCGATAATTCGACCTTCCGTAGTGCGTTTTCTGGCGTATCTATTTCCGCATCAATATCTTGCGTCACCGGATAGAATCCGGTTTTTCCCACGCCAAATCGGTTCATCAGTCCATACCTGATCATTTTTTCACCATCTCTGTGCAATTTTGCTTGGCAACCGGCCAATTTTGCATGTCGCTTTTACCGCCCCGTCAAATCCGGCAAATTCACTAAGTCCCGTGCAAAGCAAATCTTGCGCTCTGCCATTCCAAAAACGACACAGATGGGCGGTCTTGCGCCATATGGGCCAATTCACACCCGGATACAATCGTTTAGGCTTCCGAATGCTCATTTGCAGGGCTTCGGCAAAAAGGGGTGGATTATGACCACACTGTGCAGATTTCTGGCGCTCTCGGTTTTGCTGGTTCCGGTGGCGCTGCGGGCCGAGGAGCCGATTCGCTTGCAGGAGCAATTCACTCCCGGCTATCAGTACCATGTGAGCAGCAAGCTCACCGGGACCAGCACGCTCAGCCTCCCTCCAGATAAGGACAACCCAAAGGGCCGATCTCTCGAAGGCACTGGCGACAGCGCCATCGATTACGACGAGCGCATCCTTGATCCAAGTAAGGAAGACATGCAGAAGACGTTGCGCATTTATCGCCGGCTGGAGGTCCAACGCACCACCGGCAAGGACAAGATGGACAGCTTGCTGCGGCCGGAAGTCCGGCGGATCGTCGTCACGCGCGCAAACGCGCTGAAGAACGGTTTCTCACCGGATGGCCCCCTCACCTTTCAAGAAATCGATTTGCTGCGCACCGACGTCTTCACCCCGGCGCTGACCGGCCTGCTTCCTGCCAACCCGGTTCGTCCCGGCGAATCGTGGAAAGCAACCGCCGAAGCCGAGCAGGAGTTAACCGACATCGACAAGCTGCTCGGCGGCTCGTTCGATTGCAGATTTGAAAGCATCGTGAATTTCGGCGGCAGCAAGCAGGCGCGCATTACCCTGACCGGCAGCGTCCGCGGAGTGGACGAATTTGGCCCCTGCCGGCATGAAGTAGACGGTTTCTTCTATTTCGATCTGGGATCCAAGCACCTGAGCTATCTAACAATGCGGGGCACACACTTCTTGCTCGACAAGGACGGCAAGGAGACAGGCAAAATCGAAGGCACCTTCACGCTCTCCCGAAGACTCGACGCGCGCCCGGTTGAACTCAACGACGCGGCGCTTCGCGGCTTGGTTACTGAGCCGAACGACGACAATACGCTGCTGCTGTTTGAAAATGCCGAACTCGGTGTGCGCTTTCTGTATTCGCGGCGCTGGCACGTCAATAGCGTGCAAGCCCCGCAAGTGACTCTGGACGAAGCCCGTGGCACCGGTAATGGGCTGTTACTGACTGTGCAGCCGCTGAAGAACACTCCGGCACC